>NZ_JBLUPV010000004.1:0-289546 GCF_048068075.1 Pseudomonas sp. NY15354 | reverse complement strand
ATCCCATCCCGAACTCAGCAGTGAAACGATGCATCGCCGATGGTAGTGTGGGGCTTCCCCATGTGAGAGTAGGTCATCGTCAAGATTCATTTCGCAAAACCCCTATCTGCGCGAGCAGGTAGGGGTTTTGTCTTTTCTGCATTCTGTATTGGCAGTTCCCAATCGGTACTTCCCAGAGGGGCGCTTCCTACAGCGATACGGGGCCTGCGACACCTCGGGCGATGCGTAGCCCTGTGATATGGTTCCCTACCAGAACCTCCCCCAGCAGAGACGCTCAATGACCGATACATCCTCCTTGCATCCAGGTTTCATGATCGTTCAAGGCAACCGTCTGGATGACCTGCGCAATCTGGTAGTGGGCGTGATGCGTCGGTACCCCTTGGCGCCGCTGGAGAACGAGATCGCTCTGGTCCAGAGCAACGGCATCGCCCAATGGCTCAAGTTGGCCCTGGCCGAAGACCCATTAAAGGACGATCAAGGCGGATGTGGTATCGCGGCCGCCATCGATGTGCAATTGCCGGGCAGTTTCATGTGGCAGTTGTATCGTCGCGTTCTTGGGCGCGATGAGATTCCCGAGGTTTCGTTACTGGACAAAGCGCCCCTTACCTGGCGGTTGATGCGCCTACTTCCTGAGCTGATCGAGCGCCCTCATTTCGAACCCCTGCGCCGCTTTCTCACCGACGACAGCGATCTGCGCAAGCGTTACCAATTGGCCGAGCGCTTGGCTGACCTATTCGACCAGTACCAGGTCTATCGCGCTGACTGGCTCAAGGATTGGGCATTGGGTGAGCATGTTCTCAACAGCGCCCGGGGCGAGCGCAAGCCATTGGCCGCAGGTAATCGTTGGCAGGCGGAGCTTTGGCGAGCCTTGCTTGAGGATGTTGGCGAGGCGGGCATGGCGCAGAGTCGCGCCGGTGTGCACCAGCGTTTCATCGAGCGTATCAACAGCCTGGATCAGGCGCCTGCGGGTTTACCGAAACGAGTGATCGTCTTCGGCATTTCGTCCTTGCCCGCCCAGGCACTGGAGGCGCTGGCGGGTCTTGCTCGCTTCAGTCAAGTGTTGCTGTGCGTGCATAACCCTTGTCGCCACCATTGGGCTGATATCGTCGCTGACAAGGACCTGCTGCGTCACCAGTACAAGCGCCAACAGCGTAAGCAAGGCACGCCCTTGCAGTTGGATGATGAAAGCCTGCACCAGCATGCCCACCCATTGCTGGCTGCCTGGGGCAAGCAGGGCCGTGACTACATCAACCTGCTCGACAGTTATGATGACCCTGGCAGCTACCGCGGCGTGTTCAGCGACGGCCGCATCGACCTGTTCCAAGAGGCAGAGCCAAACAGTCTGCTTCGCCAACTGCAGGACGACATCCTGGACTTGCGCCCACTGGCGGAAACCCGTGAGCAATGGGCTCCGGTCGATCCCAACAAGGACCGCTCCGTACGTTTCCATGTGGCCCACAGTCCGCAGCGCGAAGTGGAGATCCTCCATGACCAATTGCTGGCCCGCTTCAGCGCTGACCCCACGCTGCGCCCGCGTGACATCATCGTCATGCTGCCGGCGATCGACGATTACGCACCGCACATCCGTGCGGTTTTCGGCCAATTGGAGCGCAACGACCCTCGCTACATTCCCTTCACCCTCACCGACCAGGGCCAGCGTGGTCGTGAACCGCTGCTGATTGCCTTGGAGCACCTGCTCAAGCTGCCGGAGAGCCGTTTTGCCGTCAGCGAAGTCCTCGACCTGCTGGATGTTCCGGCTGTGCGTGCGCGCTTTGCCATCCAAGAAAGCGACCTGCCGACCTTGCATCGCTGGATCGAGGGCGCGGGCATTCGCTGGGGGCTGAACGCCGAGCAACGCGCGACCCTGGGTCTGCCCGGGGGCCTGGAGCAGAACAGCTGGCGGTTTGGCCTGCGACGCATGCTGCTGGGGTATGCAGTCGGTGTCGGGGAGGGCTTCGATGATATCGAGCCCTATGATGAAATCGGGGGGCTCGATGCCGCGTTGATCGGCCCGCTGGTGGCCCTGCTCGATGCGCTCGATGTGGCATGCCAAGCCTTGTCGCAGCCGGCCAATGCGGGTGAATGGGGTGAGCGTCTACAAGCGCTGCTGCGCGTGTTTTTCCTCGCTGAGGATGAGCACGACGAGTTCCTGCTGATGCAACTGCAGGATCTGCGTGACACTTGGTTGGCCACGTGCGAAGCGGTCGGTCTGCAGGACGCACTGCCGTTGACGGTGGTTCGCGAGGCCTGGTTGTCGGGCCTGGACCAGGGCAAATTGTCCCAACGCTTCCTGGCGGGTTCGGTGAACTTCTGCACGCTAATGCCCATGCGCGCGATCCCCTTCCGGGTGGTGTGCCTGCTGGGTATGAATGATGGCGACTATCCACGGGCCCAGCCACCGCTGGACTTCGACCTGATGGCCAGCGACTACCGCCCGGGTGATCGCTCCCGCCGTGAGGATGACCGTTACCTGTTGCTCGAGGCCCTGCTCTCGGCGCGTGATCAGCTCTACATCAGTTGGGTCGGGCGCAGCATTCGTGACAACAGTGACCGCCCCGCCTCAGTGCTGATCGGTCAATTGCGCGACCACCTGGCTGCGGGTTGGTGCCTGGCAGGTGCCAAGGAGGGCCAGCGAGAAAACGCTGGCGAGCAGTTGCTGCATGCCCTGACCCAGGAACATCCGCTTCAACCCTTCAGCCAGCGTTATTTCCAGAAAGGCAGCGCGCTGTTCAGCTATGCCCATGAGTGGCAGGTATTGCACGAGCTCGACGCGTCTCCTGGTACCCGCGATGATGCGCTGCCGCCCTACACGGCCGAGGAAGCACTGAGCCTGGTTCAGTTGCAGGATTTCCTGCGTCATCCTGTGCGGCATTTTTTCAGTCAGCGTCTGAAAGTGTTCTTCGAAGCCTTGGAAACGCCAACTCCGGATGAAGAACCCTTCGTGCTCGATGCCTTGCAGCGCTACGGTCTGAGCGAAAGTCTGCTCGGTGCCGCTCTAGCCGACCCTGACAACGCCGATCAGGCGCTGCTGAGTCAAGCTCGCCGCCTGCAGGCCTGTGGCCTGCTGCCTCTGGCCGGATTTGGCGAAATCCTCCAGTCCGAGTTGATTCAGCCCCTGCCTGACCTGCTGCAACGCCATCGCCTTTTGCTGCAACGTTGGCCAACCGTGGTCGATGGAGCGCTGCCGATTCATTTTGAGCATACGGCGCAGCGCCTAGAGGGATGGCTGGGACGGGTATATCAGGCGCAGGACCAGAGCCTGCTGAGCATTACCACCGTGCCCAACACCCTGAGCGCCGGGCGCAACAGCCGAAAGTGGCATCGACTGATCCCGGCCTGGGTTGTACATCTGGCGGCCTGCGCCGCCGGCTACCCGTTGCACAGCGCCATGGTCGCCAGCGACCTGACCTTGTTGCTCGACCCATTGCCCCAGGCCCAAGCCGCGCAACTTCTGGGCGATCTGCTCGTGGCGCGCCAGGCGGCGATGAATGCGCCGCTGCCCGTGGCTGCCAAGACCGCCTTCGCCTGGCTGGCCCAGAGTGACCCGGAAAAAGCCCTCGCCGCTGCGGGCCGTGCCTATGAGGGTGATGGTCAGAACACCACCGGCGAGTGCGGCGAGAGCCTTGCCTTGGCCCGGCAGTTCCCTGACTTCGCTGCGCTCTGCGCGGACGAAACCTTCGAAGGCTGGTGCGAGACCTTGTACCGCCCCTTGTTCGCAGCGCCCTGGCAGACCCTGGGCTCCCCGGAGAATGCCGCATGATCCAGGCCCGCCCCTTGGCACTGAGCTTTCCGTTGCATGGCAGCCAACTGATTGAGGCCAGTGCAGGTACCGGCAAGACCTTCACTATCTCGGCGTTGTACCTGCGCCTGATTCTGGGCCATGGCGGCGAGCAGGGCTTTGACCGTGAGCTGCTGCCGCCACAGATCCTGGTGGTGACCTTCACCGACGCTGCCACCAAAGAGCTGCGCGAACGGATCCGCGCTCGCCTGGCTGAAGCGGCACGGTTCTTCCGAGGCGAGTTGGCCGAGGCCGATCCGCTGCTACAGATGCTGCGCGACGACTACCCTGCCGAGCATTGGCCGCGTTGCGCCAGTCGCCTCGAGGTCGCCGTTCAGTGGATGGACGAAGCCGCGGTGTCGACCATCCACGGCTGGTGCCAGCGCATGTTGCGCGAGCATGCCTTCGACAGTGGCAGCCTGTTCACCCAGAGCCTGGAGACCGACCATAGCGAGCTGCTGGGCCAGGTCATGCGCGATTACTGGCGGCGCTTCTGCTACGGCATGCAAGGCGAAGCCTTGGCGTGGGTTCGCAGCCAGTGGGGCAGCCCCGACGCGTTGCTGCCCCGTATCCGTCCGTTGTTTGGCCGGGTGCGCGGCGAGGTGGATGATGCGCAGCCACAAGCGTTGATCGAGCAGGCCCTGCACGAACGTGCCGCGCAGCTGTGCCAGCTCAAGGCACCCTGGGGGCGATGGGCCGATGAGCTGCATCAGATTTGCCAGCAGGCTGTGGTCGGCAAGCTGGCGGATGGCCGCAAGCTGCAGGCTCGCTTCTTCGAGCCTTGGTTCGACAAGCTGCGAGCATGGGCCGGTGACGATCAGGTCTTGGAACTGGACCTGGGGACCGGTTTCACCCGGCTGACGCCTGCGGGCATGGCTGAAGCCTGGAAGTCCGGTGAGCCGCCTGACCATCCTGCCTTGCATGCCATGCAGAGCCTGCGCGAGCAATTGCAGGGCCTGGCCAGCCCCGATGCACGGCTACTGGAACATGCCGCCACCTGGGTGTCGGCGCGCTTTGAAGCGGAGAAGCGCAAGCGTGCCGAGATGGGTTTTGACGACATGCTCTTACGCCTGGAGCACGCACTGGCCAGCGAGTCTGGCGAACGCCTGGCCGGCTTGATTCGCGAGCAGTTCCCGGTAGCGCTGATCGATGAGTTCCAAGATACGGACCCGGTGCAATATGGCATCTTCGAGCGCATCTACCGGATCAGCGAGAACGTTAGAGAAACCGGGTTATTTATGATCGGCGACCCCAAGCAGGCGATCTACGCCTTCCGTGGCGCCGACATCTTCACCTACCTGGCCGCCCGCCGCGCCACCGCTGGGCGACTGCATAGCCTGGACACCAATTACCGCTCCAGCCAAGCGATGGTGGCGGCGGTCAATTGCGTGTTTCTTCAGGCCGAAGCGCGCAGCCAGGGGCGTGGCGCCTTCCTGTTCCGCGAAGGCCAGGACAACCCTTTGCCCTTCGTCGAGGTTCGTGCCAAGGGGCGCGGGGAGCAACTGGTGATCGATGGGCAGCCCGCTGCGGCGCTGCAATGCTGGCAACTGCAAAGCGAGGAGCCCGTCTCCAGCACACTCTATCGTCAGCAGCTCGCGGCCAGTTGTGCCAGCCAGATTGTCGGCCTGCTCAATGGCGGCCAGCAAGGCGTGACCGGACTCGTCGATGGACAGGGCTCGCTGCGCCCCTGCTTGCCGTCGGACATCGCCATCCTCGTGCGCGATGGCCGGGAGGCTCAGATGATTCGCGCCGAGCTCGCGGCCCGCGATGTGCGCAGCGTCTACCTGTCGGACAAGGATTCGGTCTTTGCCGCCCAGGAAGCCCATGATCTGCTGGTGTGGCTCAAGGCCTGTGCCGAACCGGATTCCGAGCGTTTGCTCAAGGGCGCCCTGGCCAGCCTGACTCTCGACCTGCCGCTCACCGAACTGGAGCGCCTGAACCAGGACGAGCGCGTCTGGGAAGGTTGGGTCATGCGTTTTCGTCGGTACCGCGACATTTGGCAGCGCCAGGGCGTATTGCCCATGCTTCGCCGCCTGCTGCATGACTTCCAGCTGCCGCGCATGCTCATTGCTCGCAGCGATGGCGAACGGGTGCTGACCAACTTGCTGCACCTGGCCGAGCTGCTGCAGCAGGCGGCGGGTGAGCTGGATGGCGAGCAGGCCTTGATTCGCCACCTGGCCGAACACCTGGCCAATGCCGGGCATGCCGGCGAAGAGCAGATCCTGCGCCTTGAGAGCGACGAGCAACTGGTCAAGGTAGTGACCATCCACAAATCCAAGGGGCTCGAATACCCCTTGGTCTACCTTCCGTTCATCTGCACCAGCAAACCGGTGGATGGCCAGCGTCTACCGCTGACGTGGCATGACAGCCAAGGCCAGGCCCACCTGACCCTGACACCCGACGAGGCGCAGATTGCCCGCGCCGATGATGAACGCCTGGCCGAGGACCTGCGCCTGCTCTATGTGGCCCTGACCCGGGCACAACATGCTTGCTGGCTGGGTGTCGCCGACCTTAAGCGCGGCAGCCAGAAAACCTCACAACTGCACCGCTCTGCCTTGGGTTATCTGCTAGGCGGTGGCTCGCCTCTGGCAGCCTCCCGCGAGCTTGGTGACTGGCTTTCGGTGCTGCAAGGGGCCTGTGCGGACATCACCTGCACCGGGCTGCCCGAAGCCGACGCCCAGCGCTACCGGCCCCCTCGTGACGAGCGCGAACTGCTGCCGGCACGTAAGCCGCGACGAGCCGCCGCCGAGCAGTGGTGGATCGCCTCCTACAGTGCCCTGAGAGTCGGTGATCAGACCTTGGGTGCCGACAGTTCCCAGGCCCAGCAACTGCTGGACGACGAAGTTATCGATCCCCAGGCGTTGCGTGACGTGCCCGCGCAGGGCGGTGATATCCATCGCTTCCCCCGCGGGCCGAACCCCGGCACCTTCCTCCACGGCCTGCTGGAATGGGCGGGCCGGGAGGGCTTCGGCGAGGTCAGCGGTAAGCCGGAGTTGATCAAGCGCACGGTGGGGGAGCGTTGCAACCGCCGGGACTGGACCGGCTGGATTCCTACCTTGGAGCAGTGGTTGGGGCAATTGCTGAACCAAACGATGCCGTTGCACGCCGAGGGCCCGAACCTGGTCCTCGCCGAGCTGCGTCACTACCAGATCGAGATGGAGTTCTGGTTCGCCAGCCACCAAGTGGATGCCGTGCGCCTGGACCATCTGGTAGCGCGCCATACCCATGGTGGTGCGGCGCGTCCTGCGGCCCTGCCCACTGTGCTCAACGGTATGTTCAAGGGCTTCATCGACCTGGCGTTCGAGCTGGACGGTCGTTATTACGTGGCGGACTACAAGTCCAACTGGCTTGGCCCGGACATCCAGGCCTACACCGGCCTGGCCATGGAGCAGGCGATCCTGGAGCATCGCTACGATCTGCAATACGTGCTGTACCTGCTGGCCCTGCATCGCCAGTTACGGGCTCGGCTACCTGACTACGATTACGACCGTCATGTGGGCGGTGCTGTGTTTATCTTCCTGCGTGGCATCGATAGCGCCGGTCACGGCCTGTACTTCGCCAAGCCGCCGCGGGCGCTGATCGAGGCACTCGATGCGTTGTTCCGCGGTGCCCACGAGCCCGAACAGCAAGACCTGTTTGCCGGAGTCGCGCCATGAGTCGATGCCTCAATGACCTCCTTCCCACCCCTGTAAATGCCGAACAGTTGACGGCCCTGGCGCCGCTGCGCGAGAGCCGTGACCTGTTGGTGCTGCTCGATCGCTGGGTCGAGCGAGGTTGGCTGCGGGCACTGGACCGTGCCTTCGTGAATTTCCTCGAAGAGCGCGTACCCGGCAGCGACACCTTGTTGCTGCTGGCAGCGGCACTGGCCAGTCATCAATTGGGCCACGGCCATGTCTGCCTCGACCTGGGGCAGACCCTCGCCGAGCCGGATTTCGCCTTGTCCCTGCCGCCGGAGGGCGACGCCCTGGCCGGGCCCTTGCTGTTGCCCTCGCAACTGCTCACCAGCTTGACCCTGGACACTTGGCTACAACGCATCGCCGCCAGCCCTCTGGTGGCCACCGGCAATCGTCCTGGGCAAGGCGCCCGCCCGCTGGTGCTCAGCGGTCAGCGCCTCTACCTGCGCCGTTATTGGAGCTACGAGCGGCGCATCGACGATGCCTTGCGCCAGCGCCTGATCCAGAGCGAAGCCATGCCAGCGGACCTGCCCGCACGTCTCGAACATTTGTTCGAAGGCGGCGCCCCGGCAGGGCAGGTGGACTGGCAGAAACTAGCCTGCGCGCTCGCCACGCGCGCGGCCTTCAGCATCATTACCGGAGGCCCTGGAACCGGGAAGACGACCACTGTGGTGCGTTTGCTGGCGTTGCTGCAGGCACCGGCCGTGGAGAGAGGGCGGCCTTTGCGCATTCGCCTGGCGGCGCCTACCGGCAAGGCCGCCGCGCGACTGACCGAGTCGATCGGCCAGCAGGTAGAGCGCCTGAAGGTCAGCGGCGAGGTGCGCGCGCAGATCCCTACCGAGGTCAGCACCGTTCACCGTCTGCTGGGCAGTCGACCGGGGTCGCGGCACTTCCGTCACCACGCGGGCAACCCGTTGCCGTTGGACGTGTTGGTGATCGATGAAGCCTCGATGATCGATCTGGAAATGATGGCCAACTTGCTCGATGCCTTGCCGCCCAAGGCACGTCTGGTACTGCTGGGAGACAAGGACCAGTTGGCCTCGGTCGAGGCTGGCGCGGTGCTGGGGGATCTGTGCCGCGATGCCGAGGAGGGCTGCTATTCCCCGGCTACCCAGGCCTGGCTGGAGCAGGTCGGCGGCCAGTCGCTGGAGGGCAGTGGCCTCACCTCAGGAGATGCGCAGCGCAATCCGCTGGCCCAACAGGTGGTGATGTTGCGCTATTCCCGCCGCTTCGGCGAAGGCAGCGGTATCGGCCAGCTGGCACGTTTGGTCAACCGACAGCAGGCGCAGCAAGCACGTGATCTGCTGACGCTGCCGCCGAGCGATGTGTTCGGCCTGACCCTGCGCGGAGAACAGGATCGGGCTTTCGATCGCTTGCTGTTGGATGGACTGGGCCGAGACGAGGAAGGGCCCCAGGGTTACCGCAGCTACCTGCGCGCCATTGGCCGCCATCGTCCGCCTCCTGGCACACCCGTCGACGACGTGCGCTGGGAGCAGTGGGCCAGCAAGGTGCTGCACAGTTTCGAGCACTTCCAGTTGCTCTGCGCGGTGCGCAAGGGCCCTTGGGGCGTGGCCGGCCTGAACGAACGTGTGGCTCGGGTACTTGGCAACGCCGGGCTGATCGACAACCAGCAACCCTGGTATGAGGGGCGTCCGGTGCTGGTCACGCGCAACGACTATGGCCTGGGCCTGATGAACGGCGACATTGGTATTGCCTTGCGCCTACCGGACGATCTGGGTGAGCCGGTGTTGCGCGTGGCCTTCCCGCGTAACGACGGCAGCGGCGGGGTACGTTTCGTGCTGCCCAGCCGACTCAACGATGTGGAAACGGTGTTCGCCATGACCGTGCACAAATCCCAGGGCTCGGAGTTCAGCCACACTGCCCTGGTGCTGCCGGATGCACTCAACCCGGTGCTCACCAAAGAGTTGGTCTATACCGGTATCACCCGCGCCAAGCATTGCTTCAGCCTGATCGAGCCACGTGCGGGCATTTTCGAGGAAGCGGTGGCGCGCAAGGTGCGGCGGATCTCCGGATTGATGCTCGAGCAAGTGTGACGTAGCGCACATTTCTGGGCGGCAGGCCTTGTGCTATCGTTGCGCCAATTCTGAAGGGACTTTGTGGGATTTCCTAAATGGTGGCTGTCTCGCCTCAGGGACGCGTGATGGGCCGTGCGCTTGCGCTGTTGATGGCCGCCTGGTTGCTGTTCGCAGGCCCTGCATGGGCGGACACACCTGCGAGCGCGGCCCAAGTCCAACAGCGGGCCAAGGCTGTGACCCAAGTCGTGCTGGGCATCCTCAGCTATGCGCGCTGGCCGGTGGAGCCGGTGCCGTTGCGCCTGTGCCTGGTAGGGCCGACCGAATACGCCGATGACCTGATCAAGGGTAATGTGCAGAACTCCGGCCAACCCTTGCAGGTGCGGCGTTTGCTGGCCAATGACCAGCGTGTCGCCACCGCCTGCGACGCCCTCTATATCGGCAAGCTCGATCAAGGTGAACGGGAGCGATTGTTCCAATCGGTCAGCGGCCATCCGGTGCTCAGCATCAGCGAGGCGGACGACCCGTGTACGGTGGGCAGCCTGTTTTGCCTGCGGGTCGGCGATGAGCAGGTGGCCTTTGACGTAAACCTGGACTCGGTCGCCCGCAGCGGTGTGCGCATCCATCCCAGTGTGTTGCAGTTGTCTCGCCGACGGGCGGTGCAGCCATGATAAGGCTCATCAAGCCAGGCGTGCGCCCGACCTTGCGTTCGGTGCTCGGCCGTGGCCACCTTGGGCTGGCCTTGCTGGCGGTGGGATTGGCGGGCGTGTCCCTGACCCTGCTCGGCGTGCTTGCCTTGCGCGTCTATGCCAATCACAACCTGCACCTGATTGCCCGGTCGATCAACTACACCGTCGAAGCGGCCGTGGTGTTCAACGATGCCCCTGCCGCCAAGGAGGCTCTGGCGTTGATCGCCGCCACCGAAGAGGTGGCCGATGCCAAGGTGTTCAATGACGAAGGGGAGCAGTTGGCGCATTGGCACCGTGACGACGATGGCATGTTCGCCCAGTTGGAGGCGGAGGTGGCCAGCGCACTGCTGGAGGAGCCGATCACGCTGCCAGTGATGCATCAGCAACAAAAAGTCGGGCACATCGAAGTGTCCGGACAGGGCGGCAATCTGTTGCGCTTCTTGTTCAGTGGTCTGGCGGGGATCGTCTTCTGCACGCTGCTCAGTGCAGTGGTGGCCCTTTATCTGTCACGTCGGCTGTTCGGCGACATCATTCGCCCGTTGCGCAACCTGGCCAGTGTCGCCCACGCCGCTCGCCGCGAGCGCACCTTCGACCGGCGTGTGCCCGAAACGCAGATCGCCGAGCTCAACGAGCTGGGCAACGACTTCAATGCATTGCTCGACGAACTGGAGGCCTGGGACAGCCACCTGCGCAGCGAGAACGAGAACCTGGCGCACCAGGCCACCCATGACAGCCTTACCGGCCTGCCCAATCGTGCGTTCTTCGAAGGGCGTCTGAGCCGCAGTGTGCGCAATGCCGTCCGCCAGCAGGAGCGGCTGGCACTGTTGTTCCTCGACAGCGACCATTTCAAGCAGATCAATGACAGCCTGGGCCATTCGGCAGGCGATGAAGTGCTGATCAGCGTGGCCAGTCGGATTCGCGCGCAGTTGCGCGAGCATGACCTGGTGGCGCGCCTGGGCGGAGATGAATTCGCGGTGCTGTTGACGCCCTTGCAGTCGCGGGACGACGCCGAGCGCATCGCTGAAAAGATCATCGCCAGCATGCAGTTGCCGATCCAGCTGGACGCCGGCAACAGCATCACCACCTCGTTGAGCGTGGGCATCGCCTACTTCCCCGACGACGGCCTGGACCCGGCCGGGCTGCTCAATGCCGCCGATGGGGCGATGTATCAGGCCAAGCGCATGCGCCGTGGCCATTGGCAAGTGGCGCAGACGGAGCGTTCCGCCACTGACGTTGATAACAGGAGCTGAACCGTGATTCACCGTGTCTTTGCATTGCGTTTTCCCGCGCTGGTATTGGCATTGTTGACGTTGCTGGCGTTCGGCGGTTGCCAGAGTGTTCCCAAAGGCTTGAGTGAAGAGCAGATCGCCGTGCTCAAGCGCGAAGGCTTCACGCCTGTTGACGAAGGTTGGGCGTTCGACCTTTCCGGCAAGGTGCTGTTTGGCAGCGACCTGGACAGCCTGAACAGCCAGAGCCGGGCGATCGTCGAGCGCATCGGCAAAGCCTTGCTGTCGGTGGATATCCAGCGGGTGCGCGTCGACGGCCATGCCGATGCCTCGGGCAAGGAGGCCTACAACCAGCAGCTGTCCGAGCGTCGTGCGCAGAGCGTTGCCCGGGCGCTGATCGGTATCGGCATGCAGCCGCAGAATATCCGCACCGTTGGCCTGGGCAGCAGCCAGCCGGTGGCGGACAACCGTACTGCCAGCGGGCGAACCGAGAACCGCCGCGTGTCGATCGTGGTGGCGTCCTACTGAGCCAAGTGCAGCCTCCTGAGACTGGGCGCAGAGCGCCCATCCGGCATCACGCGAACTTCATCTCGCGGCTGTTGCCCATCAGCAACGGCGCGTTCGCCTCGGTCACATCGCGAATGTAGTCCCACAACAGGGTGATGCGCTTCAACTTGCGCAGGTCCTCCCGGCAGTACATCCAGAACTGCCGGGTGATCTCCACCTCTTCCGGCAACAGGTTGATCAACCGCGCATCTTGCGCCGCCAGGAAGCACGGCAGGATCGCCAATCCGCGTCCCTGCAAGGCTGCGGTGTACTGGGCGATCACGCTAGTGCTGCGCAGATGGGCATTGGCGTTGGGGATCAGGTTGGCCAGGTACAAAAGCTCGGAGCTGAACGCCAGGTCATCCACATAGCTGATGAACCGATGCTGGGTCAGGTCGGTGGCCTGACGGATGGGCGGGTGGTTGTCCAGGTACTCCTGGGTCGCGTACAGCCGCAAACGGTAATCGCACAGCTTGCAGCACACGTAGGGCCCATGTTCGGGGCGCTCCAGAGCGATGACGATGTCGGCTTCGCGCTTGGATAGGCTGATGAAGTGTGGCAGGGGCAGGATGTCCACCGAGATCGCCGGGTAGGCGTCGACGAAGTGGCTCAGTTGCGGCGTGACGAAGAAGCTGCCGAAGCCCTCGGTGCAGCCCATGCGCACATGGCCCGACAGTGCTACCCCTGAGCCGGAGACCTGCTCGCAGGCCATGTGCAGCGTGCTTTCGATCGATTCGGCATAGCCCAGCAGGCGTTGCCCCTCGGAGGTGAGGACAAAACCGTTGGTCCGCGACTTTTCGAACAGCAACGTACCCAACGCTCCTTCCAGCGAGCTGATGCGCCGCGACACCGTGGTGTAGTCCACGGCCAGGCGCTTGGCCGCGCTGCTGGCCTTGCGGGTGCGCGCCACTTCAAGAAAGAACTTCAAGTCGTCCCAGTTCAGTGAACTCAGGGAGGTGAGGTCTTTTTGCATGATGATCCGGTTTTTTTGTGCGTTCTTGTTGGATGTTTGCACATCTATACTCGAAAAAAGCCCCACGGCGCCACCCCGCCTCGGCGCGCTGGCGATCTCGTTCCGACAATAATTCCAAGGAGAGCGCAGATGAACGCACCCCATACCCCCGACCAGGCCAAGGTCGAGCAGGTCAAGCTGCTGATCGACGGCCAATGGGTCGAGTCCAAGACCACCGAGTGGCGCGACATCGTCAACCCGGCCACCCAGCAGGTGCTGGCGCGGGTGCCGTTTGCCACCGTAGAGGAAGTCGACGCCGCCGTGGCTGCGGCCCAGCGAGCCTTCGTCAGCTGGCGCGAAACCCCCATCGGTGCCCGCATGCGCATCATGCTCAAGTTGCAGGCGCTGATCCGCGAACACACCAAACGCATCGCCCAGACCCTCAGTGCCGAGCAGGGCAAGACCCTCGCCGATGCCGAAGGCGACATTTTCCGCGGCCTGGAGGTGGTCGAGCACGCGGCCTCGATCGGCACCCTGCAGATGGGCGAGTTCGCCGAGAACGTCGCAGGTGGTGTGGACACCTACACCCTGCGCCAACCGATCGGCGTCTGCGCTGGCATCACCCCGTTCAACTTCCCGGCAATGATCCCGCTGTGGATGTTCCCCATGGCCATCGTCTGCGGCAACACCTTCGTGCTCAAGCCGTCCGAACAGGATCCGCTGTCGACCATGATGCTGGTGGAGCTGGCGCTGGAAGCCGGTGTACCGGCTGGCGTGCTGAACGTGGTGCATGGCGGCAAGCAAGTGGTGGATGCGATCTGCACCCACAAGGACATCAAGGCGATTTCCTTCGTCGGCTCCACCGAAGTCGGTACCCACGTCTACAACCTGGGCAGCCAGCACGGCAAGCGCGTGCAATCGATGATGGGCGCCAAGAACCATGCCGTGGTGCTGCCTGACGCCAACCGCACCCAGACCATCAATGCCCTGGTCGGTGCCGCCTTCGGCGCGGCCGGCCAGCGCTGCATGGCCACCTCGGTGGCGGTGTTGGTGGGCAAGGCCCGCGAATGGCTGCCAGACATCAAGGACGCCGCCAGCAAGCTCAAGGTCAATGCTGGGTGCGAACCGGGCACCGACGTTGGCCCGGTGGTTTCCAAGCGCGCCAAGGAGCGTGTGTTGGGCCTGATCGAAAGTGGCATCAAGGAAGGCGCCAAGCTCGAACTGGACGGTCGTGACGTCAAGGTGCCGGGCTATGAGCAGGGCAACTTTGTCGGCCCAACCCTGTTCTCTGGGGTACGCACTGACATGCAGATCTATACCCAGGAAATCTTCGGCCCGGTGCTGGTGACCCTGGAAGTCGACACCCTTGATGAGGCCATCGCCCTGGTCAACGCCAACCCGTTCGGCAACGGCACAGGCCTGTTCACCCAGAGCGGTGCGGCGGCGCGCAAGTTCCAGAGCGAGATCGATATCGGCCAGGTCGGCATCAACATTCCGATTCCGGTGCCGGTGCCGTTCTTCAGCTTCACCGGTTCGCGCGGTTCCAAGCTGGGCGACCTGGGCCCGTACGGCAAGCAAGTGGTGCAGTTCTACACTCAGACCAAGACTGTCACCGCCCGCTGGTTCGACGATGACAGCGTCAATGACGGTGTGAACACCACCATCAGCCTGCGCTAAGGAGTTCATCATGCGTATTGCATTCATCGGCCTGGGCAATATGGGCGCGCCCATGGCCCGCAACCTGATCAAGGCCGGGCATCAGTTGAACCTGTTCGACCTGAACAAGACTGTGCTGGCCGAGCTCGCCGAGTTGGGCGGGCAGGTCAGCGCTTCGCCCAAGGAAGCGGCGGCCAGCAGCGACCTGGTGATCACCATGCTGCCGGCGGCGGCCCATGTGCGCAGTGTCTACCTGAACGACGATGGCGTCCTGGCAGGCGTTCGACCGGGTACGCCGACCGTGGACTGCAGCACCATCGACCCGCAGACCGCCCGTGAAGTGTCCAAGGCCGCGGCAGCCAAGGGCGTGGACATGGGCGATGCGCCAGTGTCCGGCGGTACCGGTGGTGCGGCGGCGGGCACCCTGACCTTCATGGTTGGTGCCAGCGCCGAGCTGTTCGCCACGCTCAAGCCTGTGCTGGAGCAGATGGGGCGCAACATCGTGCACTGCGGTGAGGTGGGGACCGGACAGATCGCCAAGATCTGCAACAACTTGCTGCTGGGTATCTCGATGGTCGGTGTGTCCGAAGCCATGGCCCTGGGCAATGCGCTGGGCATCGACACCAAGGTCCTGGCCGGCATCATCAACAGCTCCACCGGGCGTTGCTGGAGTTCGGATACCTACAACCCCTGGCCGGGCATCATCGAGACCGCCCCGGCTTCGCGTGGCTACACCGGCGGCTTTGGCGCCGAGCTGATGCTCAAGGACCTGGGACTGGCCACCGAGGCTGCGCGTCTGGCGCACCAGCCCGTGATCCTCGGCGCCGTGGCGCAGCAGCTGTACCAGGCCATGAGCCTGCGCGGCGAAGGCGGAAAGGATTTTTCGGCGATCGTCGAGAGCTATCGCAAGAAGGATTGACGAGCGAGGTGAATTTATCGCGGGTCAGGCGACCTTCCCTCTGTAACTGCGCACCAGAGGGAAGGGCACCTGCCCCGCGATTTTTTTCGTGCTCGATTTTTCGAGCGTCCTGTAGGAGCGGGTTCACCCGCGAACACTGTAGTGGCTGTAGCACTGCATTCGCGGGTAAACCCCACAGGGTCGAGTCGTGCTCAGCTGCCTGCGTTATGGAGGGCTCTGTGAAAGGGCTTTGGCATCAGGCGAAGACGAAGTACTTGCGCACGGTCTCGACCACTTCCCAGGTGCCTTTCAGGCCGGGTTCGATGATGAACACGTCGCCTGCCTTGAGGTGCTTGGGCTCTTCACCTTCCGGGGTGATGATCACGTAGCCTTCGAGGAAGTGGCAGAACTCCCACTTCTCATAGTTGATCTCGAACTTGCCGGGGGTGCAGATCCAGGTGCCCATGATCTTGCTGCCATCGGCAGAGAGGTAGGCGTTCAGGTTGACAGTCTGCGGGTTGCCGCCGATGCGCTTCCACGGGGTGGCGTTCAGGGCCGGAGTCGGGCAGGTTTCGCGCAGGACGGTGATGAAGTCGGACATGGCAGGTTCCCAGGTAAGTGGCTGAATGACACGTCACCATAGGGCCTGTGCTGGCGCTGGAGTTGCCTGGGCTCGACGTCCAGGTGTCTGGATGCGCTATAGGGGCATTATTAGGCTCTGAACGAAAAGCCGTGATACTCGGTGAGGCTGCGTTGAAAACAGCGTCGGAATGCTCATTTACAACCCGTAATGTCGAGTGCGAATCCGACCGTTCCTCGGCTGCTTTCGCCTTGCCTGACCTTAGTCTCACGACTTTCATACAGACCCTAGGTGGCGAGCAGTTGTGGATCGGTCATGGTGTGCCTCCTGAAGGCACACCATAGCAATCACCCTCAGGCGTTGGCCATCGCGTTGACCTCGACCGTGATGTGCGCCAATTCCTCATGGATGGCCAATGCCTGGCGCACGGTATCGGCGCTCAGGTTGCCTGCCGCTGCCAGGCTTAGGATGCAGGCGTACTGGTCCTTGCCGACGCGCCACACATGCAGGTCGGTGAGGGTGGCCGGCACCGGCAGTTGGGCCACGACGTCGCGAATCTCCTCGACCACGGGCGCGTCCATCTCGGCGTCCAGCAGCACTCGCCCGGTGTCTCGCAGCAGGCCTTTGGCCCATACCGCCACCAGCACCGCTCCCAGCAGCCCCATCACCGGGTCGAGCCAGGCGGCGCCCCAGAACTTGCCAGCCAGCAGGGCGATGATCGCCAGTACCGAGGTCGCGGCGTCGGCCATCACGTGCAGGTAGGCCGAGCGCAGGTTGAGGTCGTGGTGGTGGTGATGGTCGTGCTCATGATGATGGCCATGGTGATGATCGTCGCGCAGCAGCCAGGCACAGGTGAGGTTCACGCCAAGGCCCAGGACGGCGAGGGTGATGGCCTGGTCATAGTGGATCGGCCCCGGTGCCAGTAGCCGCTCGATGGACTGGAAGGCCATGAGCCCCGCCACACCTAGCAGGAGCAGGGCACTGGAGTAGCCGCCGAGGATCTCGATCTTCCAGGTGCCGAAGGCGAAGCGCCGGTCCCGGGCGAAGCGCCGTGCGGCAGCATAGGCCAGCAGCGACAGCCCAAGGGCCAGGGCATGGGAGCTCATGTGCCAGCCGTCTGCTAGTAGTGCCATGGAGTTGAAGTACCAGCCGCCGGCGATCTCCGCCACCATCATCACTGCCGTGAGCCAGACGGCCAGGCGTGTCTTGCGCTCGGCGCCGAGGTTGCTGGTATGGAACTGATGGCTGTGCAGCCACTTGTCTGAGGTTGGCGCCGCCATGGTTTATCATGCTCCGGTAGATAGGCGAAACATACTATACCCCAGTATACCTAGAGTGGTGCGGAACTGTATGGCACATACCATCAAGAGCAAGAAGCAGCTGCTGACCCGCGTGCGCAAGATCAAGGGCCAGGCCGCAGCCCTGGAGAGCGCGCTGGAGCAGGACAAGGACTGCCTGGCGATCCTGCAGCAGATCGCCGCTGTGCGTGGTGCGGTGAACGGGTTGATGGCCGAAGTGATGGAAGGGCATATCCGCGAGCATCTGGTGGCCGATGACCTGAGCGCCGAACAGCGCCAGGAGGAGGCCGACAAGGTCGCCTCGTTGTTGCGCTCTTACCTCAAGTAGCGGTGTGGAGCCGCGCTGCGGCCCATCGCAGGCTTCGGCAGCACCCTCGATGGGGGGAGCTGCCGAAGCCTGCGATGGCCCGTTGAACCGCCTTGATGGATACCCCCGGGGGGTATGGCCCTACGCCCACCAGTACCGCACGAAGTGGAAGAACACTGGCGCTGCGAAGCACACCGAGTCCATGCGGTCGAGCATGCCGCCGTGGCCTTCGATCATATGCCCCCAGTCCTTCACGCCGCGGTCGCGCTTGATCGCCGACATCACCAGCCCGCCAAAGAACCCCATGGCGTTGACCATCAGCGCCATCAGCGCCGCCTGCCAGAAGCTGAAGGGGGTGATCCAGCACAGCAAGGCGCCCACCAGTGTGGCCAGGGCCACGCCGCCGGCCAGCCCTTCGACGGTCTTGGAAGGCGATAGGTTGGGCGCCACTTTACGCTTGCCGAACAGCTTGCCGCACACGTACTGCAACACGTCGCTGATCTGCACCACCAGGATCAGCCAGGCGATCAGCAGCAGGTTGCGGCCTTCGTAGCCGGGGATGTCCAAGGTCATCAGCGCCGGCACCGAGGACAGGCAGTACACCGCGATCATCAACCCCCATTGCACCTTGGAGGCGCGCTCGAGAAAGCGGGTGGTATCGCCACCGAAACTCGCCAGGATCGGCAGAAACAGGAACAGGTACACCGGGATGAAGATGCTGAACAAGCCGTACCAGTCCATGGCGATCAGCAAGTACTGCACCGGCAGCGCCACGTAGAACGCTGCCACCAGCGCCGGGTAGTCGCTGCGCCGGGTGGGCGTGAGGGTCATGAACTCACGCAGGGCGTAGAACGAGACGAAGTAGAACAGCACGATCACCCCGTACTTGCCGAACACGAACGCGATGCCGATCACCAGCACCATCGCCCACCAGGCGTTGATGCGTGCGTTGAGGTTGTCGATCACCGCATGTGGCGCGGGGCCGGCGCGCCATTTGAGCAGGCGGCCGATCACGCTGGCGAGCAGCAGCAGGGCGCCGATGCCGGCGAACAGGGAAAGGGTGTTGTCGTCCATCTCAGGCATCCTTCGGGGCCAGGTTCAGCAAGGCCTGGCTGGCCCGCTCGAGAAAGGCCTGCTTGCGCTCGTCGGGCAGCAGGTGCAGGGGTTCGCCGAAGCTCAGGGTGCACAGCAGTGGCAAAGGCAGGGCGCGACCTTTAGGCATGACGCGGTTGAGGTTGGCGATCCACACCGGCACCAGCTCGATATCTGGGTGGGCCGAGGCCAGGTGGAACAGGCCACTCTTGAACGGCAGCAGTGGCTCGTCGCTGAGGTTGCGGGTGCCTTCGGGGAAGAAGATCAGCGAGTCGCCCTGGCCCAGCGCGTCGAGCACCGGTTGCAGCGGATTGTCTTGCCCCTCGCCGCGCTGGCGGTCGATCAGCACGGCGTCGAACACCTTGCGGATCAGAAAGTCCCGAATGCCAGGCTTGGCCCAATAATCTGCCCCCGCCACAGGGCGTGTATGGCGGCGCAAGGGTTCGGGCAGCGAGGCCCAGAGCAGCACGAAGTCGCCGTGGCTGCTGTGGTTGGCAAAATACAGACGTTGCCTGGGGTGCGGTGTGCAACCGAGCCAGAGGGCGCGGGCACCAGTGATCAGGCGTGCGGCAGAGGTGATGGCAAAAGCGGTCAGGGCGGCGAACATGGCGCGGTGCTTATCCGGTGAAAGGGAGTATCAGCAGGGTAGTCAGGGCCAGCAAGACTTGCGCGGCCAGGCACAGTGCTTGGCGTCGCAGCAGGCTCAGTGCGCCTTGGCTGCGGGCGGGCCAGTCACGTGCGTCGTGGGCGTGGGGCTTGAGGCTCAAGTCGAAGAGGGCGCGATCCAGGGCCTGGGTATCGATTGCGAGGTCGGCGCTGGTGGCGAGCCGGGCGAACAGCGCGGCGTCCAGGGCCACGCGGATCGCCCAGTACTTGTGCAGCAGCCCCAGCCCCAGCAATACCGCGCAGACCGCACTGGCCAGCGGGGGCAGGTGTGTCACCAAGGGTGCCAGACCGTAGGCCAGGGCCAGCAGCGTGATGCCATCGGACAGGCGTTCGAGCTGTCGGCCACGGCCCAGCAGGCAGGCCACCAGATACAGGTTCATGGCTGAGCCTCCAACTGTTGGAGCACCCTGCGATGGCCGGGGTGCAACACGACAGTAGGGCGGGCTTTGCGGATCAGCGCTTCGGCCTGGGTGACGCTGGTGCAACGGCCGCTGTGTACCAACCAGGCGGCCACCGCGCTGGCGCTGCGGGAATAGCCCAGGGCGCAGCAAACCAGCACCGGGCCTTGCTGGCGCAGGCGCTCGATGGCCTCGGCGGCCTGCTTGAGCAGGTTGGCATCGGGGACGATCAGGTCCAGGGTGGGCAGGCAGATGTAATGTGCGGGCATCTGCATGGTCTGGCCCGGCCCATTCGCGGGTAAACCCGCTCCCACCGGGGCAGTGTAATGGCTAGCCGCGGTGTCTTTCAGAACCATAGGGGTGGTGTGAGGGCTCAAGGCATTTTCCGCGTGCGCCGCGGTCCCTGTGGGAGCGGGTTTACCCGCGAATGCGTCGGCACAGGCAAAGCACGGCAGTTCAGCCGTCAGGTCCACCACGGCATTGAACGACGAGGCCGCGACGAGCCCAGGAATACGCCCCAGAAATACCCCATCGCACACCTCATCGGCCTGTGGCCGTTTGCGCGTCCAGATCCGCGAGTTGAGCCAGGCGCCCAACAGGTACGGCGCCAGCAACCAGCTGGCGGCATTGGACAACCGCCCATCCGCGCCTTTCTGGAAACCGCCGGCTCCGAACACGGCATAGTTCAGCGCCACCATCAGCAGCGAAACCGCCGGCCACGACAGCCATAGCCAGCTACCCGCCAAGTGCAGCGCCAACGTCGCGCACAACAACGCCCCGACCCCGTAGTACAGCGCAAGCCGCCAGCGTCGAGGGTCACGGGTCAGGCGTGCCGCCTGCAGCGGCATATCGCCCTCCCGTGGCCACAGCCAGATGCACACCAGCCCCGCCAGCGCCCCGGTGGGCAGGTCGATGAAATGATGCTGCCAGGTGGTCAGCACCGACACCCCGATCAGCGCCATCCACCCCTGCATGAGCCAACGCCAGGGCTGGCGATGGATATGCCGGGCGAACATCGTCCAGATGATCACCAGCAGCGCGATATGCAGCGAGGGGGCCTGGTTGAAGGGCTTGTCGAAGCCCATCAGCACATCGAACAACCAGCCGAACACGCCGTCCAGCGCCGGGCGCTCGAAGGTGAAACGCAACGGCCAGAGCAAGAAGCAGCTGACGCTGATCACCTGCGCTGTCAGCAGCGCCAGGGCATGACGGTCCATCTCCCGTCGGCTGGTCGGCAGCAGGAAGGACAGCCCGTAGAGCAGATCAATGGACCAGTAGGGCACGATCGTCCACGGCCAAAGAGGCGTTTGCTCCTCCCAGCCGAAGACCAGGCTGCCGACGTCGTCGCGTGAGGCGGTGTGGCTGTTGACCAGGCCGTAGCTGAGAAAGAAGAACGGCCCCAGCAGCAACAGCCAGAGCACGCCTCGGCGGATCAACCCGGGTTCGCGCGTCATCAATCCACCCGTTGCGCCAGGCTGACACTGAAGATGCCCCACTCATCGATGCGCTGGGTGATCTTGCGAAAGCCTGCCGCTTCCACCAACTGGTCCATCTCCGCCTGGCTGCGCCGCCGCATTACCCAGGCCTGGCCATCGCGGTGGCTGGTCAGGGCGCGGGCGATCATCTCCAGTTGCGGGTGCCAGGGTTGGCCGGTGTACACCAGGTAACCTCCAGGCTGGACAGCATCGGCCAGGCCCGCCAAGGAGTTGCCCACCAGGTCATTGCTGGCGAACAGCTCGTAGAGGCCCGACACCACCGCCAAGGTCGGGTGCGGGTCGAGGCTGGCCAGGCTCTGACGGTCGAAGGCATCGCCCTGGATGAAGCGGGCGACCTCGCTCAGGCCTTTCTCATCGATCAGTGCGCTGCCTTGCTGGACGTTCAGCTCGCTGTAGTCGCGCAGCAGGATCGAGTCGGGCATCTGTTCCTGCAGGGCTTCGAGGATGTAGCGACCGTGGCCTGCCGCGATGTCGACGATGTGCACCGGACGCTGCTGCTCACGCAGGCGCCGGATGGCCTCACGCAGCAGTTCCTCCACATGCAGCTTGCGTTGGCGGATGCCGCGCCAGCCGATGGCGTTGAGGTAGTTCTGGTCGATCAGCTCGCCCAGCTTGCCTTTGCCGGTGGGCTGGTTGCGGTACACGTAGTCCAGGGTGCTGCCGGAGTCGAAGCCGGTATCGAAGCCCAGCTTCACTCCTTCCGAGAAGCCCTTGCCCAGGCGCAACCCGGCGCGGGTGGCGCGCCAGTAGAGTTCGCGCGGTGAATTGCGCGGCAGGGGCGCGGCCAGGCTTTCGGCTTCGGCGCAACTGGCACCGCTCTTGTCGGCGTCGAGTAGGGAAGGCAGGGCTGAGGGCGCGTCGAAGCAGTGGGCGACAAAGCGCTGGATCCGTGCCAGGGCATGGGCCCGGTCGCGCTCGCCGAGGGTGTCGTGGAAAAAGCCCGGGAGAACGTGCATTTCCTTGCGCGCACTGCCTAGGCGTTCGAAGAAGCGCTCCTGGGGTGTGCGTTCGACGACAAGGTCCGCGCCGGACACCAGCAGCTGGGTCGGCAGCTGGATCGCCTGGGCATCGGCCACCACCCGGTCGGCCGCTTCATACAGCCCCAGCAACATGGTCACCGAGATCGGCCGGCTGATCAGTGGGTCGGCCAGGTAGGACATGACCCGTTCCGGGTCGTGGGTCAGCAAACGTGGCTTGACGTAGCTGTTGACGAAGAAGTTGCCGCGCAGCGCCTTGAGCAGTTTCAGGCCCGGGCGAGCGAACGGCACGTAGAGCTTGACCTTGAAGGCCGGCGAGGCCAGCACCAGGCAACGCACCTTCGGCGCGTAGTCATGGGCCCAGGTGGCCACCAGCACGGCGCCCACGCTCTGGGCCAGCACTACCATGTCAGCCTCGGCGATGCCG
The DNA here is from genome assembly GCF_048068075.1 of Pseudomonas sp. NY15354. NCBI lineage: Bacteria > Pseudomonadati > Pseudomonadota > Gammaproteobacteria > Pseudomonadales > Pseudomonadaceae > Pseudomonas > Pseudomonas sp. NY15354. The sequence goes on along the minus strand of NZ_JBLUPV010000004.1, from coordinate 266,853 downwards.
TGGCTGTCGCGGATATGCTCGATGAAGGTCTGCACGTCCCGCACGCTGGTGGCAAAGCCTGGGCTGTCGCCGCGAGCGCCTGGCGACTGACCATGGCCCCGGGCGTCCCAGGCAAAGAAATCGTAGCCGGGCATGTCCAGTTCGTCGGCCAGGTGGGCCATGCGCCCGCCGTGCTCGTGGCCGCGATGGAACATCACAACGGCCCGGCGCGGCTGGTATTCGTTGCGGGTGGCGGGCCAGTAGCGGTAATGCAACTCGACACCGTCATGGGTGGAGAAATGCAGCGATTGCGCTTGGCGCATGGCGAAGGTCCTTGTCCGGCAGCGAAGGAGTCAGCGGGTTTCGGCCAGGCCCTGGCGAACCCGGTTGTAGAGGGTATAGAGCGAGAGTGCGAGGATCACCAGCAGCAGGCCGTCGATCCATGCCGCGCTCAGCACCCCGAAGGCGACCCCGGTGCCCAGCACGCCGAAGGCGAAGGCTCGGTCGCTCTTGCCCATCGGCCCGTCGTACCGCCGCGAAGCTCCCGCCAGCGGCCCCATCACTCCGGCGTACTCGCTGACGATCGCGCTGACGACCACCAGCACCACCAGCGCTGGCGAGACGCCGGGCAGCAGGGCGAAGGGTAGGTACAGCGCGGCATCGGCGACCACGTCGCACAGCTCGTTGAGATAGGCCCCCAGCTTCGATTGCTGGCCGAACTCCCGCGCCAGCATGCCGTCGACCGCATTGAGCGCCATGCGCAGTAGCATCCACACCGGCACCAGGATGAACAACCCGGTCATAGAGGGCTGCCAGGCCAGCAGCAGGCCTAGCAGCACCGATATCAGCGCGGCGGCGACGGTGACTTGATTGGCGGTGACGCCCCGCTCGTACAGGCGCTTCACGCCAGGGCGCAACAGGGCCTGGAAACGGGGTTTGAGTTGGTAGATCGATGGCACGTTGAACTCCCTTTCATGGCGCGACATGAGCTCGATTGTGGAGAATGAGCCTGGCAGGCGGCAAGAGGGATGTTGCGTTGGCCTTCAATACTGCGTCATGCCGTGATACTCGGCGCCCGGCCGTTGCCTGGTCGGTTCGCTGCGGGCCCAGAACCAGGCGCCACCCTGCGCGATGACCAGGCCGCCGTGGGCAACCAACAGGCTCACCTCGCAGCGCTCCCAGGTGCCGATCCAGAAGCCGGTGTTCTCCAATGTCACGAATTCGCCTGTGCCAGGCAGGCCCGCCGGGGAGCCTTTGAACCGGTCTTCGAAGAGTTGCTCAGGGGTATGGCAAACGCGGGCGTGCAGTTGTTGGGGCCTTTTTGCTGCTTCATGTATGAAGCGTGAGATGAATGCCTTGCGGATGTAGCGCTGTGCGAACGCCTGGAGCAGGCGCTCGAGATCGTCATGGGACCCGTGGCGATTGTCGTGTCGATTCATGAAAGTACCCCGTGGAAACGAACCCTTGCGAGGTTTTAACGTGGATGCCGGGGTGCGGGCGTCAGGACGGTGCCGGGATGGCTGTAGGGGCAATCTCGATTTCGCGGTTGGCGGGATTTCGCTCAGGCTCGCTCAGGCCTCAGCGCGCCGCCAGTTGTTTCACCAAGGCGGCTGCATACCCCGGCAATGCCTCGAAATCCCGAGCGCACAGCAACAATTGGCGAGTTGCCCAAGGCTCGGACATCGCGACCCAGCGCAGGGGCAAAACCCCTTCCCAACGCCACACCGATGCCAGCGGCACGACCGCCACTCCGGCACCGCCGGCCACCATGCGGATCACCCCGTCGAACCCTTCGGCCCGCACCCGGACCTGCATGCGCCGCCCTTCACGCAGCGCCTGTTCTTCGAGGTGCAGGGCCAGGGCGCTGTTGGCTCCCAAGCCAACATGGCCGTGGGCGAGGCTGTCGACAAAGGTCGGCATGGCTTGCTCGGCGAGGGGATGGCCGATGGGCATTGCCAGCACCAGCGGGTCATCGCGAAAGGGGCGGGTCTGCAGGTGCTCGTTGGGCGCGGCGGTGGAGATGATGCCCAGGTCGGCCATGCCCTGGGTGATCGATTGCACGATGCGCAGGCTCGGCAGTTCCTGGACATCGACACTGACGCCAGGATGGCGGCTGAGGTAGGCCGCCAGCAGCTCGGGCAGGTATTCAGTCAGCGCGGCGGTGTTGCACAACAGGCGCACCTGGCCTTGTTGACCTTGGGCGTATTGGGCCAGGTCGTATTGCAGGCGTTCGACCTGTTGGCCGATCAGCCGGGCATGCTGCAACAAGGCCTGGCCGGCGGGCGTGGGCAGCACACCACGGCGATTACGCTCCAGCAGCGCGATGCCGAGCGAGGCTTCCATGGCGCGGATGCGGGCGCTGGCAGCGGGCAGCGAGAGGTGGCTGCGGCGTGCACCGGCGGTGATGTTGCCGCATTCGGCGGTGTGCCGGAACAGCTCGAGGTCGGTCAGGTCGAAGTGCATCAGCCTCTGTCCTGGCAAGAGTCTGGCTGAGTATATGGCAGATTTTCAGCCAAACGACCGCCCGGCATCATGGGCGTCATGAAGACTTCATTGGCGTTCTATCAAGATATGGACCCGGCACTTTGGCTGCTGGTGACGATGACCTTTCTGCTGGCCGGTGCCGTCAAGGGTGTGATCGGCCTAGGCCTGCCGACCATTGCCATGGGCCTGCTCGGCCTGGCTATGGCTCCGGCGCAGGCTGCCGCGCTGCTGATCCTTCCATCCGCTGTCACCAACCTCTGGCAGTTGGCCTGCGGGGGACACTTGCGTGGGCTGGCGCGCCGGCTGGGCCTGCTGTTGTTGATGACCCTGGTCGGCACCTTGATCGGCAGTGCCTGGCTGGGCATGGACAGTGGACCTTGGGCGGCTCATGCACTGGGAGGGGCGTTGCTGGTGTATGCCGTGTATGGGCTGTTGGGGCCGACAATGAAGGTGCGGCCGACGTGGGAAGGGTGGCTGGGGCCGTTGGTTGGCCTGCTGACCGGCCTGGTGACGGCGGCGACAGGCGTGTTCGTGATGCCGGCGGTGCCGTACCTGCAAAGCCTTGGCTTGTCCCGTGACGAGATGGTCCAGGCCCTGGGCCTGTCGTTCACGGTGTCCACGCTGGCGCTGGCTTTGGGCCTGGCCGGTCAGGATGCCCTCGGCGGGCAGGCACTGGGCGCGTCACTGTTGATGTTGGTGCCCGCCCTGTTGGGGATGCTCGGCGGCCAATGGTTACGCCAGCGCATCAGCGCGCCGGTGTTCAAGCGCTGTTTCTTCATCGGCCTGGCGCTGCTGGGCGGGCACCTGCTGCTCAACGGTTAGCCGAGGAGGGGCTGAGCATTTCGATCAGTTGGATGTCGAAGTCGCGCTCCAGGTAATCCATGCGCTGTTCGAAGAACGCGCGCATGTGCGGCAGGGCCGAGTGCACGTCCAGATCGGCCTTGCTGGCCCAGACCTCATAGAACACGAACAGGCTGGGGTCTTGTTGGTCGCGCAGCATGTGGTACTCGATGCAGCCCGGTTCTTGTCGGCTCGGCTCGACATAAGCGCGGAACAATCGCTCGAAGGCCTCGGCTTTTTCCGGACGGGTCTTGGCTTTAAGAATGAACGCGTATTGCTCGGTCATGGACAGGCCTCATGGGATGGAAGATGGAAAAATTCTAAAGCAATAATTAGCGCGTCATTCTTGATTTGGGCGCAAATGTATTTTGTCTTTCGAACGCTTTTTCTCAGCCTCCCAGGTGCCTAATCTGCCGCCATCGAATTTGACCTGAGCGGTGGCCGACAGCCTCCGCTCATCCCCTTATCGGAGGCTCCCATGAAAAAGATTCTTCTGCTCAACGGCGGCAAACGCTTCGCCCATTCCGATGGCCGTCTCAACGAAACCCTGCATGACGTTGCCTTGGCCCATCTGGACCGCGCAGGTTTCGATGTGAAGCAGACCTTCATCGATGGCGGCTACAACGTTCAGGAAGAAGTCGAGAAGTTTCTCTGGGCTGATGTGGTGATCTGGCAGATGCCCGGTTGGTGGATGGGCGCCCCGTGGACCGTCAAGCAATACATCGATGAGGTCTTCACTGAAGGTCACGGCAGCTTGTACGCCAACGATGGCCGCACCCGCTCGGACGCCTCGCAAAAGTACGGCAGCGGCGGCTTGATCCAGGGCAAGCAGTACATGCTTTCGCTCACTTGGAACGCGCCACAGCAAGCCTTCGACGATCCGAGCGACTTCTTCGAGGGCAAGGGTGTGGATGCGGTGTACTTCCCGTTCCACAAGGCCAACCAGTTCCTGGGCATGACCGGCCTGCCGACCTTCCTGGCGGTGGACGTGATGAAGCGTCCCGATGTGCCTGCGGCAGTGGCGGCCTATGAAGCCCACCTGGACAAGGTGCTCGGCAAGGCTGATTGAGGCTCTCTGGGGCTGCCTTGTCGCCCATCGCAGGCTTCGCCAGCGCTCACCAAGATGCTGTGGGGGCTGCTCAGGCCTGCGATGGGCGCCTTGCATGAATCCCTGTCACCCGCTATCAATCACGGCATTCCCCGATACAGGCCTGATACGTGAAAACCCGATCCGAAGAGCTCCAGGTATTCGTCGCCGTGATCGACTGCGGCTCGATTTCCGCCGCCGCCGAGCAGATCGGCCAGACCCCGTCGGCGGTCAGCCGCACGTTGTCGCGGCTGGAGAGCAAGCTCGGCACCACGCTGGTCAACCGCACCACCCGGCGCATGGACCTGACCGAGGAGGGGCGTTTTTTCCTTGAGCGCTCGCGGCTGATCCTCGAGCAGATGGACGACATGGAAGAGCACCTGTCGATGCACAACCAGACGCCTTCCGGGCGCCTGCGCATCAACGCCGCGGCGCCGTTCATGCTGCATGCCATCCTGCCGTGGATCGGTGAGTTCCGTCGTCAGTACCCGGGTATCGAGCTGGAGCTCAACACGGACGATCTGATCATCGATCTGCTTGAGCAGAGCACCGACGTGGCCATCCGCATCGGCGACCTGGCCGACTCCAGCCTGCACGCCCGCGCCTTGGGGTGCAGCCCGATCCAAGTGCTGGCGAGCCCCGAGTACCTGGCGCATCATGGCACGCCAGAGAAGGTCGAGGACCTGAACGCGCATTTCGTGCTCGGTTTCAGCCAGCCGGAGTCGCTCAACCGCTGGCCGCTGCGCCATGCCCAGGGTGACTACTGGCAGATCCGCCCCAGCCTCATCGCTTCCAGCGGCGAGACCTTGCGTCAACTGGCCTTGGCCGGAGAGGGGATCGTCAGCCTCTCGCATTTCATGACCCATGAGGACATCCGCAGTGGCCGCCTGCAGGTGGTGCTGGGTGATTTCAACAATGGCTATCGCCAGCCCATTCATGCGGTCTACTACCGCAATACCCAATTGGCCCTGCGCATCCAGTGCTTCCTGGATTTCATCCAGAAGAAGCTGGCGATGTACGCCTGCTGAGTTGCCTGAACACGACAGGACCTGCGCAGGGGCGGCGCAATCTTCCCCGTGTGTTTGCTTAGTCGAACGGCTTCGGCCTTAATGACTGATCAACAAAAACAACACCAAGGAAGTGCGCATGCGTATCGTCATGTTCCAGTCCATGGCCCTCGGGGCCGCGATCCTGAGCTGTTCGTCCGCCTTTGCGGTCACCCTGGAGGGTGGCGCGGTGGCCGCGCCCGATCAATATGGCGCACAGGTGGCCGCCGATATCCTGAAAAAGGGCGGCAATGCGGTGGACGCCGCCGTGGCCACGGCCTTCACGCTGGCGGTGACCTACCCTGAGGCCGGCAACATCGGCGGCGGCGGTTTCATGACCCTGTTCGTCGATGGCAAGCCGTATTTCCTCGATTACCGCGAAGTGGCGCCCAAGGCGGCCAGCCGCAACATGTACCTGGACGAAAAAGGCGAGGTCATCGAGAACCTCAGCCTGGTCGGCGCTCGCGCCGCCGGTGTGCCAGGCACCGTGATGGGCCTTTGGGAGGCTCACAAGAAATTCGGCAAGCTGCCCTGGAGCGAACTGCTGACTCCCGCCATCGGTTATGCCAAGAACGGCTTCAAGGTGGCCGAGAAGCAGTACCAGTACCGCAACGATGCCCAGGGCATGTTCAAGACCGCCACCAACTTCAACGACTACTTCGGCAACATGAAAGTGGGCGAGCTGTTCAAGCAGCCTGAGCTTGCCCAGACCCTGGAGCGCATCGCCGACAAGGGCGTCAGCGAGTTCTACCAGGGCAAGACCGCCGACCTGCTGGTGGCGCAGATGCAGGCCGACAAGGGCCTGATCACCAAGGCCGACCTCAAGGACTACAAGGCCGTGTGGCGCCAGCCGATGGCGATCAGCTGGCGCGGCAACACCGTCTACACCGCGCCACCTCCGAGCTCCGGTGGCGTGGCCCTGGCCCAGTTGCTGGGCATCAAGGAAGACCGTGCGGCGGACTTCAAGGGCGTGGCGCACAACTCGGCCAAGTACATTCATCTGCTCTCGGAAATCGAGAAGCGTGTGTTCGCCGACCGTGCCGACTACCTGGGTGACCCGGCCTTCACCAAGGTGCCAGTCGATAAGCTGATCGCCAAGGACTACCTGGCCAAGCGCGCCGCCCAGGTCAACCCGAACGCGATCTCCGACACCGACAAGGTCAAGCCGGGCCTGGAGCCGCACCAGACCACGCACTTCTCCATCGTGGACAAGCAGGGCAACGCGGTGAGCAACACCTACACCCTGAACCTCGACTACGGCAGTGGCGTGGTGGTCAAGGGCGCAGGTTTCCTGCTCAACGATGAAATGGACGACTTCAGCGCCAAGCCCGGCGCAGCCAACGCCTTCGGCGTGGTAGGTGGCGATGCCAATGCCATCGAGCCGGGCAAGCGCATGCTGTCGTCGATGAGCCCAAGCCTGGTGACCCGTGACGACAAGGTGGCGCTGGTGCTCGGCACGCCCGGTGGCTCGCGGATCTTCACCTCGATCTTCCAGGTGATGAACAACCTGTACGACTACGACATGCCGCTGGAGAAAGCCGTCGCGGCCCAGCGCGTGCATCACCAGCTGCTGCCCAAGGACACCATCTATTTCGACAGCTATGCGCCGCTGACCGGCCAGGTGGCTGATGATCTGAAGAAGATGGGCTATGTGCTGGAGGACCAGGGCTGGGAGATGGGCGACATCCAGGCGATCCGGGTGACCGGCGAGAAGCTCGAGACTGCCTCTGACCCGCGTGGGCGGGGGGTAGGGATGATCGTCAAGTAAGCCGGTGGTGAGTCAGGTCATGCAAGGTTGCCTGGCCTGACGCATTCGCGGGTAAACCCGCCCACAGGGTTGCGCTGCGCTCAAGGGCACCGCCAAACCTGTGGGAGCGGGTTCACCCGCGAAGAAGGCTCTACAAAGGTGAGGTCAGACGCGGAACTGGCTGACCAGCGTCTGCAGATGCCCACCCAGACGCGCCAGCTCGACACTCGAGGCGGCGGTCTCGTCGCTTGCGGTCGCGGTCTGCTCCGATACATCACGCACATTCAGGATGCTGCGGCTGATTTCTTCGGCCACGGCGCTCTGCTGCTCGGCAGCGGCGGCGATCTGCTGGTTCATCGACTGGATGTTCGACACCGTGCGGGTGATGTTCTCAAGCGAAGCGCCAGCCTTGCGCGCCAACTCGACGCTGCTGTCGGTCAGGCTGCGGCTGCCGTTCATCACATCGGCCACCTGCTGGGTACCGTTCTGCAGGCTGGCCACCAAGCCTTCGATTTCCTCGGTGGACTGCTGGGTGCGCTGGGCCAGGCCGCGGACCTCATCGGCGACCACCGCGAAACCACGTCCGGCCTCACCGGCGCGGGCGGCTTCGATGGCGGCGTTCAGCGCCAGCAGGTTGGTCTGCTCGGCCACCGACTTGATTACGTCCATGACGCTGCCGATCTTCTGGCTTTCCTGCTGCAGCAGGCTCATGGCTTCGGTGGAGCGGTGCACTTCCGAGGCCAGGCGCTCGATCTGGTTGATCGCCTCGCCCACCACGCGGTCACCGGCGCGGGCTTCTTCATCGGCACCGGTGGCGGCATGGGAGGCTTGCTCGGCGTTGCGCGCCACTTCCTGCACGGTGGCGGCCATTTCGTGCATGGCAGTGGCCACTTGGTCGGTCTCGACTTTCTGGCTGTTGGCACCGGCGCTGGTCTGCTCGGTCACCGCTGACAGCTCCTCGGCGGCGCTGGCGATCTGGGTGACACCATCGCGGATGCCGGTGATCAGGTCGCGCAGGGTCGTGCCCATGCGCGCGATACCTTGCTGCAACGCGCCGAGTTCGTCGCGACGGGTGACGCGCAGGTTCTCGGTCAGATCGCCATTGGCGATTTTTTCCACCACGACCAGGGTCTCGCGCAGAGGGCGGGTGATCTGGCGGGTGATGAGGAATGCTGCCAGCACGCCGACCAGCAGTGCCAGCAGCGTGGCGATGGTCTGCAGGCTGCGGGCCTGGGCGCTTTCGCTGTCGCGACGATCCAGCTGGATCTGGTACAGCTGGTCGCTGCGCTTGACGATGTCAGCGCCTTCGACGGTCATTTCCGCGCGGGCCACGGCGACCTCGGCGATGGCATCGCGGAACTGGCGCAGGGCATCGCGGTAGCCGGTCATGGCCGTTTCGAACGACTGGATGCGGGCGGCCTCGCCTGGCAGGCGGCGCTTGAGGTTGTCGATTTCCCCCAGGGTTTTCTCGACTTGGCGGCTGGCGGTCTGCTCGGCCTCGCTGGTTAGGTCGGCAATGTAGCCACGGGCATCCAGGCGCAACTGGACGAATTGCTCCTTGGCCTGGCTGATCGCCAGGAACTGCTCCAGGGTGGCTGGATCACTGGAGGTGCGCGCCAGGGCGTCGCGGCTGCTGGTCTCGATGGTGGCGAGCGCTTCGCTGGCCTGGCGGGCGGCCTGGTCCATGCCACTGCGGGCGGCGAGGCTGGCTTTGTAGGCCTTGCGCATCTTGTCCAGCGAGACCCGGTACTGGGCGATGGTCTCGCCCTGCTCGCGCAGCAGCTTGACGTTCTCGGGGCTCTTGAAGGTGTTGACCAGGTGCTGTTGCTGGGCACCGAAGGCGTCAAGCTTGTCCAGCACGTTGGCGGCCGACGTGTCGTCGCCGTTGGTCAGCATGTACTGCAGGCGCGCCACGCGCAGGTTGGTCAGGTCACTGTTGAGCTTGGTGATGTCGCTCATCCAGTTGCTGCGGTCGATCAGGCTGCCCAGGCTGGTCCAGCCGGTCAGGGCCAGAAGGCCGGTCAGAAGCAGGACCAGGCCGAAGCCCAATCCGAGTTTGAGGTTGACGCTGATATTGGCAAACCAGCCGTTCATGGCACGCTCTCCAGAAAATTGATTTTCGCTCGCTTGATCTCCAATCGCTGGGCATTGTTGTTATCGGCGCCCGCTGATTCATGTCTGGAGTTATCGGCAAGGCGAGGCGAAGCTGAAACGCTTTTTCAGCAGATTTGTAACCTACTGAAAACGTTTGCGTTTTGGAGATGGCAGGAGACTGCAATGGGCCGCAAAGCGGCCCCGTCTGTCAGAGGCTACGTGAGCCGAAAGTATCGCAGCGGTTCACGTCCCCGCTGGAGAAGCCGGTCTTGAACCAGCGCACCCGCTGCTGCGAGGTGCCGTGGGTGAAGGAGTCTGGCACCACACGGCCCTGGCCCTGCTGCTGGAGGCGGTCGTCGCCAATGGCGTTGGCGGCGTTGAGCGCTTCTTCCACATCGCCAGGTTCCAGCCAGTTCAGGCGCTTTTGCGCCTGGTAGGCCCAGACGCCCGCCAGGCAATCGGCCTGCAGCTCCTGACGCACCAGCAGGCCGTTGTCGCCTTCCATGCGCTGGCCGTTGCGCCGGGCCGCATCGACCTTGGCCGAGACGCCAAGCAAGGTCTGTACGTGATGGCCGATCTCGTGGGCGATCACATAGGCCTGGGCGAAGTCACCGGCGGCCGCAAAACGGGTTTCCATTTCGCGGAAAAAGGTCATGTCCAGGTATACCCGCTGGTCTGCCGGGCAGTAGAACGGCCCGACCGCCGAGGAGGCGAAACCACAGGCGGAGTTCACCTGGCCACTGAACAGCACCAGCTTGGGATCGCGGTATTGCTTGCCAGCCTGGGCGAACAAAGCCTTCCAGGTGTCCTCGGTATCGCCCAGGATCGAGGCGACGAACTCGGCCTGCTCGTCATTGGCCGGTGGCGCCTTGCCGCCTGCACCAGACGGCGCCTGTTGCTGCTGTTGCTCCATCTGGCCGGCGAGCTGGCCGAGGATCTGCAACGGGTCCTGCCCGGTGATCCAGCCGATGCCGACGATCAGCAGGATGGCGCCAAGCCCCAGCCCTTTGCCACCGCCAAAGCGCATGCCGCCGCCACCACCTTCACCTCGGGCATCGACCACATTGTCGCTGCGCCGGCCTTTTCGCCATTCCATGTAGTGTTCTCCGGGGCTTGAAACATGAGCACAAAGATTAGTTCAGGGCTGTTTCAAGTGTCAGCCAATCTGTGAATGCATAACCATATGGTTATGTAAGGTGGCGCTGTTTTCAATATTCATGCCCCATGACCTATCCGAAACTGCATGTCCACCTGCCACGCACAGGTGCCCGACAATTCCAAGAGAGGAACACGGCATGCCCGCCCAGGACACCAGCCGCTTCGTGATCCGTGATCGCAATTGGCACCCCAAGGCCTTTACGCCCGACTACAAGACCTCCGTGGCCCGTTCGCCACGCCAGGCCTTGGTCAGCATCCCCCAGTCGATCAGCGAAAGCACCGGGCCGGACTTTTCCCACCTAGGCTTTGGCCCTCACGACAACGATCTGTTGCTCAATTTCAATCACGGTGGTCTGCCGATTGGTGAGCGCATCATCGTCGCAGGCCGAGTGGTCGACCAGTATGGCCAGCCGGTGCCCAACACCCTGGTGGAAATGTGGCAAGCCAATGCCGGTGGCCGCTACCGGCACAAGAACGACCGCTACCTGGCGCCGCTGGACCCGAACTTCGGCGGTGTCGGCCGCAGCCTGACCGACCGTGATGGCTATTACAGCTTCCGCACCATCAAGCCCGGCCCGTACCCATGGCGCAATGGCCCCAATGACTGGCGCCCGGCGCATATCCATGTGTCGGTCAGCGGTCCGTCGATCGCCACCCGGCTGATCACCCAGCTGTACTTCGAGGGTGACCCGCTGATCCCGCTGTGCCCGATCGTCAAGTCGATCGCCAACCCTGATGCCGTGCAGCGGCTGATCGCCAAGCTCGACATGAACAACGCCAACCCGATGGATTGCCTGGCGTACCGCTTTGACATCGTGCTGCGCGGCCAGCGCAAGACGCACTTCGAAAACTGCTGAGGAACCCCGTCATGCCTATCGAACTGCTGCCGGAAACCCCTTCGCAGACTGCCGGCCCCTACGTGCACATCGGTCTGGCCCTGGAAGCGGCTGGCAACCCCACCCGCGACCAGGAGATCTGGAATCGCTTGGCCAAACCGCACGCGCCGGGGGAGCATATCCTGTTGATCGGTCATGTGTACGACGGCAACGGGCACCTGGTGCGCGACTCGTTCCTGGAGTTCTGGCAGGCCGATGCCAACGGTGAATACCAGGACCAGTATCACCACGAGAACGCCTTCAACAGCTTTGGCCGTACCGCCACCACCTTCGACGCCGGCGAATGGACCCTGCACACGGTCAAGCCGGGTGTGGCGAGCAATGCCGCGGGCGTGCCCATGGCGCCGCACATCAACATCAGCCTGTTCGCGCGGGGGATCAACATCCACCTGCACACGCGCCTGTACTTCGATGATGAAGGCGAGGCCAACGCCAAGTGCCCGGTGCTCAATCTGATCGAACAGCCGCAACGGCGTGAGACGTTGATTGCCCGGCGTTGCGAGGTGGACGGGAAGACGGCGTATCGTTTCGATATCCGTATTCAGGGGGAAGGGGAGACGGTGTTCTTCGACTTCTGAGTGAATCGGGGCCGCGTCGCGGCCCCAGACGCTTAGCCTTTGGCTGGAACCAGGTCGAACGCATCGGCCTGGTACTGGAACAACAGGCAATCGGCAACTGCGGTGCAACCGCTCTCGTGCACCAGCTTGGCAGGCAGTTGGTAGTAGGCGCCCGCCGGATACTCGGTGCGCTTGCCATCGATCACCGCATAGAAAGTGCCGCTGAGCACCACTGTCGGCAGGGTCTGGCTGTGGGTGTGCAGGCCGTTGTCGGTGCCTTTGCGGAACTTCACGAAGGCCGAGTAGGGGCCTTTGCCGAACAGCTCACCTTCGACATTGGCAAAGCTTACCGCGCCTTGGGTTCCAGGCACGTCCTGCCATTTCAGGGTGGTACTGTCAGGGACCGAGACCAGCCTATCGTCTGCGGCGAGGGCCGTGCCGGCCAGGGTGACCAAGGCCAGACCGGTGAACAGCGCGTGCAGTGCTTTCATGGGGTGACTCCTTCGCGTGATGGGTGTGAGGCGAAGGTTAATCAATCTTTTTTCGCACAAATACGTCATTAACTGATCATGACTTGTGCTGTTTGTGCACAAATCAGTCTTGCCAGCGGGGTTCGGCGTAGTACGTCTGTACATAATCGAGCAGGGCACGGACCTTTGGCGCCAGGTAACGGCTTTGGGGGTATACGGCATAGAGGGTGCGCGAGGGCAGTGACCACTGCGCGAGCACCGGTATCAATCGCCCATCACCCAGGGCATCGTGAACGATGAAACGATCGAAGCTGGCGATGCCCAGGCCTCCGATGGCGGCGGCGCGCAAGGCCATGGGTGAGTTGGCGCTCAGGCGCGAAGGCATCAGGACCTGACGCTGCTCGTCATTGGCACCAGCGAGCAACAGCCGTTGTGGGTGCTGCAGTTGGCTGTAGCCGAGCAGTGGGTGGGCGGCGAGTGCGTCGGGTGTGCTGGGTGTGCCATGGCGCTGGAGGTAGGCTGGCGCGGCTACCAGCACGACGTCGCTGGTAGCCAGTCTGCGTGCCACCAGGCTGGAGTCGGGCAGGTGGTCGGTGACCCGCAGGCAGACATCGGTTTCTTCGGCCAACAAGTCGACGAAGCGGTCTGTGCAGTTGAGCTCGATCTGCAGACCCTCATGGCGTTCGACGAAGTCTGGCAACCATCGCCCCAACTCCAGTTCGCCAAAGGCGGTGGACACGCTCAGGCGCAAAGTGCCGGTCGGTTGTTGCTGGTGCTCGGACAACTCCAGGGTCATGGCCTGCATCTGTTCGAGGATCTGCACACAGTGGCGATAGAACAGCCCCCCGGCTTCTGTCAGGTGCAGCCGGCGCGTGGTGCGGGTGAGCAGTTGCGTGCCGAGCTGGCGCTCGAGACTCTTCACCTGGCGCGACAGTATGGTGTGGGACACGCCGGCCTGGACGGCGGCGGCGCTGAAACTGCCGAGGTCGACGACTCGGCGAAAGGTTTGCATGGCGCTCAACTGGTCCATTGGCACATAGCTCCTTGCTGCCAGTGGCGGGGCCAGGGCGACCCCGCTATTGCGCGGATCAGCGTCGAACCAGCAGTACGCCGCTTTCCATGTGGTGGGTGTACGGGAACTGGTCGAACAGCGCGCAGCGCTCGATGCGGTGGGTATCCTGCAACTGGGCGATGTTGGCCGCCAGCGTCTCGGGGTTGCACGAGATGTACAGGATCCGCTCGAAGCGGCGGGTCAGCTCGCAGGTGTCGGGGTCCATGCCGGCGCGCGGCGGGTCGACGAAGACCGTGCCGAAGTCGTAGCTTTTCAGGTCGATGCCTTCCAGGCGACGGAACGGGCGCACCTCGTTCAGCGCCTGGGTCAGCTCTTCGGCCGACAGGCGCACCAGGCGCACGTTGTCCACGGCGTTCTCATCCAGGTTGCTCAGCGCGGCGTTGACCGACGTCTTGCTGATCTCGGTGGCCAGCACCTGGCGCACGCGGGTGGCCAGCGGCAGGGTGAAGTTGCCGTTGCCGCAATAGAGCTCCAGCAGGTCATCCTCACGATCGCCGATGGCTTCGAAGGCCCAGCTCAGCATCTTTTGGTTCACCGCGCCGTTGGGCTGGGTGAACGCGCCTTCGGGCTGGCGATAGCTGAATACGCGGCCAGCCACATCCAGTTTTTCCACGGCATAGTCGCGACCGATGACCAGGCGCTTGCCCTTGGAGCGGCCGATGATGCTGACGCCCAGGTCCTCGGACAATTGCCGCGCAGCGGCTTCCCAGGCCTCATCGAGCGGGCGGTGGTAGCACAGGGTGATCATGGCATCGCCGGCCAGGGTCGTGAGGAACTCCACCTGGAAGAGGCGGTTGCCCAGCGCCTCGCTGGCTTGCCAGGCGGCCTTCAGGCGCGGCATCAGGGCGTTGATCTGTTCGCTCGCGATGGGGAAATCGTCGATCAGGATCGCCTTGTGTTTCTCGCCCGGGGCAAACATTGCGTAGTGGCGCTGGCCTTCTTCGCGCCACAGGCGAAACTCAGCGCGCAGGCGGTAATGCTCGCGTGGCGAGTCGAAAACGGCCGGCTCCGGCGCGCCGAATGGCGCCAGCAGCTCACGCAGCCGGGCGACTTTGCCCTCAAGCTGCGTGGAATAGGCGGAAGGGTCGAAAACAGCACTCATGCGTTGAACCAGCCCAGCTTGATGACGAACAGGATGGAAAGGATCACCAGCGCCGAGTTCAGGTCGCGGTAGCGGCCGGAGATCAGCTTGATGGCGGTCCAGGTGATGAAGCCGAAGGCGATGCCGTTGGCGATCGAGTAGGTCAGCGGCATGGCCAGGGCGGTGACCACCACGGGCGCGGCTTCGGTGACGTCGTCCCAGTTTATTTCCGCCAGGCCCGAGGCCATCAGCACCGCGACGAACAGCAGCGCGGGCGCGGTGGCGAAGGCCGGTACGCTACCGGCCAGTGGCGCGAAGAACAGCGCCAGCAGGAACAGGATCGCGACCACGATGGCGGTCAGGCCCGTGCGGCCACCGGCGCTCACGCCTGCGGCGGATTCGATGTAGCTGGTGGTGGTCGAGGTGCCCAGCAGCGAGCCGGCCATGGCGGCGGTGCTGTCGGCGATCAGGGCGCGGCCCATCTTCGGCATGTGGCCGTCCTTGCCCATCAGGCCGGCGCGCTTGGCTACGCCGATCAACGTGCCGGAGTTGTCGAACAGGTCCACGAACAGGAAGGCGAAGATCACGCTGATCAGGCCGACGTCCAGGGCACCTTTGATGTCCAGTTGCAGGAAGGTCGGCGCCAGCGAGGGCGGCATGGACACCACGCCACCGAACGGCGTCACGCCCATCAGGATCGAGGCGAGGGTCACCGCCAGGATGCCGATCAGCACGGCGCCGCGGACTTTCATGGCCTCCAGGGCCACGATCAGGAAGAAGCCCAGGGTCGCCAGGATCGGTGCCGGTTGCTTGAGGTCGCCCAAGCCCACCAGGGTGGCCGGGTTGTCCACGACGATGCCCGCATTGTGCAGGGCGATCAGCGCCAGGAACAGGCCGATGCCGGCGGCGATGGCCGAGCGCAGCGGCAGCGGGATGCTGTTAACGATCCATTCGCGGATGCGGAAGATCGACAGCAGGAAGAACAGCACCGCCGAGAGGAAGACCGCGCCCAGGGCCACCTGCCAGGTGTGGCCCATATGCAGGACCACGGTGTAGGTGAAGAAGGCGTTCAGGCCCATGCCCGGTGCCAGGGCGATGGGGTAGTTGGCGATCAGGCCCATGGTCACCGAGCCGATGGCGGCGGCAAGACACGTGGCGACGAAGATCGCGCCTTTGTCCATGCCGGTCTCGCCGAGGATGCTCGGGTTGACGAACAGGATGTAGGCCATGGCCAGGAAGGTGGTGACGCCCGCGAGAATCTCGGTGCGCACGTTGGTGTTGTGTGCTTTTAGTTGAAACAGCCTTTCCAGCATGCCCGCTCCCCAAGGCGCCCCCGGCGCCGCGATTGAATCGTCCCCAATCAGCAAAGCACAGACCGTCGACGATGCCTGTATTTGTGTGGGGCGCAAAAAAGCCGCGCATCATACCAGCATGGGTGGCGAGGGCCTATGGCCGGTGGGAAGGCTGCTGACTGTGCCTGCCCGTTCGGGGGTAAACCCACACACATGAACTGCGCAAGGCTTAAGCGCGACGCAATCCCGGTGGGGGTTTACCCGCCAGAGGCTGTTTCAGTCGCCGTGCAGCTTGTCGCGCTTGGCCAAGGTCGGGAACAGCTTCATCCAGGCCCCGGTGACCGCCAACGTGCCCACACCACCGAGCACCACCGCTGGCACGGTGCCGAACCAGTGCGCCGTCACCCCGGACTCGAATTCACCCAACTGGTTCGAGGCACCGATGAACAGCCCGTTCACTGCACTGACCCGACCGCGCATCTCATCCGGCGTCTCCAACTGCACGAAGGCACCGCGGATGACCATGCTGATCATGTCCGCCGCGCCCAGTACCACGAGGACTGCAAGGGAGAACCAGAACGAGGTCGACAGGCCGAACGCGATGGTGGCCACGCCGAACACGCCGACGGCGGTGAACATGGTCAGGCCCACTTTGCGCTCCACCGGGAAGCGCGCCAGCCACAGCGACATCAGCAGCGCCCCTACCGCCGGTGCCGAGCGCAGCAGGCCCAGGCCCCAGGCGCCGGTCAGCAGGATGTCCTTGGCGAACACCGGCAACAAGGCCGTGGCGCCGCCGAGCAACACGGCGAACAAGTCCAGGGAGATCGCGCCGAAGATGTCTGGGCGGCTGCGGATGAAGCGGATCCCGGCCAGCAGGGACTCCAGGCTGGCGCGTCCGCGCTGGGCGACCTGTTGGCGGGCATCGAGGCTCAGGGTGAGCAGGCAGGCGATGACGTAGAGCGCCACGGTCGGTCCGTACACCCAGATGCTGCCGAAGGCATAGAGAAAACCACCCACGGCCGGGGCGACGATGGTCGCCGCCTGGGTCGCCGATGCCGACGCCGCCACGGCGCGGGGGAACAGCCCCGGTGGTACCACGTTAGGCAGCAGTGCCTGGGTGGCGGGCATTTCGAAGGAACGGGTGGCGCCAAGCAGGAAGGCCAGCACGAAGATCAGCTCGCGGCTGACGTTGTCGGTGGCACTGCCCATGGCCAGTGCCAGGGCGATCAGCGCCTGCAGACTCTGGCACAGGGCGGCGACACGGCGTCGGTCATAGCGGTCGGCGACGTGGCCTGTGTGCAGCATGAACAGCACCCGCGGGGCGAATTCCACCAGGCCGACCAGGCCCAGGTCCAGGACGTTGCCGGTCAACTGGTAGAGGTGCCAGCCGATGGCCACGGTGAGCATCTGGAAGCCGCTGGCGGTGAATACACGGGCCAGCCAGAACGCCAGGAAGGGGCGATGCTGGCGCAGCAGAAGCGGGGTGGAATCGGACATCTCGGGGGACCTGGCCTCGGTACGGGGAGGCGCTGCAGGGTATCATCTGTTTGTAACAAACGGTTGCTGTTTGCCGAGACAGACAGCTTTTTCACGCCCCTTCAAGACGGTGGGACAACCGGTCACGCGGCAATCAACCACACGGCTCTGCGGCGCATTCGGGTCTATGCTTCCCAGCAATCGTTGACTTGGGTCAATCGTTCCAAATGCAACGATCTGGCCATTGGCCGCAATCCCTGCGATCGAACAGAACAATTCCACAACAGCGCACTCGATAACCGTGGGGGCAGTGGGCGTCAGGGACACGAGCCCGGACGCCGGATTACCTGAAGAGGAAGCACTATGTTCGGTTTAGAGGCCTTGGAGCTCGCCCGAATCCAGTTTGCGTTTACCGTGTCCTTTCACATCCTGTTCCCGGCCATCACCATTGGCCTGGCGAGCTACCTGGCGGTTCTCGAGGGCCTCTGGCTCAGGACCGGCAACAACACCTACCGTGATCTCTACCACTTCTGGTCCAAGATCTTTGCCGTCAACTTCGGCATGGGTGTGGTCTCAGGCCTGGTCATGGCGTATCAGTTCGGCACCAACTGGAGCCGCTTTTCTGACTTTGCGGGCGCCATCACCGGCCCCTTGCTGACCTACGAAGTGCTCACGGCGTTCTTCCTCGAGGCGGGCTTCCTGGGCGTCATGCTGTTTGGCTGGAACCGCGTTGGTCGAGGCCTGCACTTCTTCTCCACGGTCATGGTGGCGCTCGGGACGCTGGTCTCGACGTTCTGGATCCTGGCCTCCAACAGCTGGATGCAGACGCCCCAGGGCCACGAGATCATCGATGGCCGGGTGGTCCCGGTGGACTGGCTGGCGGTGATTTTCAACCCGTCCTTCCCCTTCCGCCTGATGCACATGGCCACTGCCGCGTTCGTCTCCACGGCCTTCTTCGTCGGCGCCTCGGCCGCCTGGCACTTGCTGCGCGGGCGTGACAACCCGGCGGTGCGCAAGATGCTGTCGATGGCCATGTGGATGGCGCTGATCGTCGCGCCGATCCAGGCGGTGATCGGTGACTTCCATGGTTTGAATACCCTCAAGCACCAGCCGGTGAAGATCGCCGCCATCGAAGGCCACTGGGAAAACAAGCCCGGCGAGCCGACGCCGCTGATCCTGTTCGGCATCCCGGACATGAAGGCCGAGACCACCCATTTCAAGATCGAGATCCCGGCGCTCGGCAGCCTGATCCTGACCCACAGTCTGGACAAGCAGGTCCCGGCGATGAAGGAGTTCCCGCCCGAAGATCGCCCCAACTCGACCATCGTGTTCTGGTCGTTCCGGGTCATGGTCGGCCTGGGCCTTCTGATGATCGCCGTCGGTTTCTGGAGCCTGTGGCTGCGCAAGCGCGGCACGCTGTACAGCTCGCGGCCATTCCTGCACCTGGTGCTGTGGATGGGGCCGTCGGGGCTGATCGCGCTGCTGGCCGGCTGGTTCACCACTGAGATCGGCCGCCAACCCTGGGTGGTCTATGGCCTGATGCGCACCGCCGATGGGGTCTCCAACCACAGCTACGGCCAGTTGGGCCTGACGTTGGTGATCTTCGTGGTGGTCTACTTCGCGCTGTTCGGCACCGGCCTTGGCTACATGATGCGCCTGGTGCGCAAAGGGCCGAAGACCGGCGAGGGCGACGAGCACAATCCTGGCGGACCTGGCCAGCAACGTACGCCGGCGCGGCCGCTGTCCGCCGCCGATGAAGGCCATCAGGCCGATTCCGCCAGTCTGAGCAAGGGGAACTGAGCCATGGGTATCGACCTTCCGTTGATCTGGGCCGTGATCATCATCTTCGGCGTGATGATGTACGTAGTGATGGACGGCTTCGACCTGGGGATCGGCATGCTCTTCCCCTTCGTCAAGGCAGAGCGTGACCGTGATGTGATGATGAACACCGTGGCCCCCGTGTGGGACGGCAACGAGACGTGGCTGGTGCTGGGGGGCGCGGGGCTGTTCGGCGCCTTCCCGATGGCCTACGCGGTGGTGCTCGAAGCGCTGTACCTGCCGTTGATCCTGATGCTGGTGGGGTTGATCTTCCGGGGTGTGGCGTTCGAGTTCCGCTTCAAGGCCACGGCGCAGAAGCGCCACCTCTGGGACAAGGCGTTCATCTGGGGTTCGCTGGTGGCGACCTTCTTCCAGGGCGTGGCCCTGGGGGCCTTTATCGAAGGCTTCAAAGTGGTCGACCGCCACTATGCCGGCGGGGCCTTCGATTGGTTGACCCCGTTCAGCCTGTTCTCCGGGGTAGGCCTGATCGTGGCCTACAGCCTGCTTGGTTGCACCTGGCTGATCATGAAGACCGAAGGCCCGCTGCAACAGCAGATGCATGATCTGGGTCGGCCCCTGGCGCTGGTGCTGCTGGCGGTGATCGGTATTGTCAGCCTGTGGACGCCGCTGGCCTATCCGCAGATCGCCGACCGCTGGTTCAGCATGCCCAACCTGATTTGGTTCATGCCGGTGCCGATCCTGGTGTTGGTGACCTTCTACGGCCTGTTGCGGGCGGTGGCGCGCAATGCGCATTACACCCCGTTCCTGCTGACGCTGGTGCTGATCTTCCTGGGTTACAGCGGCTTGGGCATAAGCCTCTGGCCGAACATCATCCCGCCGTCGATCTCCATCTGGGATGCTGCAGCGCCGCCGCAGAGCCAGGGGTTCATGCTGGTGGGGACGTTGTTCATCCTGCCGTTCATCCTGGGATACACCTTCTGGAGCTACTACGTGTTCCGCGGCAAGGTGACCCATGACCAAGGCTATCACTAGGAGGTCGGGCGATGATGGCTGAACAGAAGAAACCCTTGTGGCAGCGTCTGGGCTGGCTGGTGCTGATCTGGGCGGGCAGTGTGGCCGCCCTTGGCGTGGTGGCCTGGCTGATGCGGATGTTCATGAGTGCGGCAGGTTTGAGCACTCATTGAACCCTGGGGCCGCGAGGCGGCCCCAACCAGTTACTTGCGGGCCTTGAGAATCACGAACTTCGGCGTCGCCGCTACTTGCTCGACCCCTCGGAACAACCGCCCCAGCTTGCTGTGATAGCCCAGGTGGCGGTTACCGACGATGTACAGTGCCCCACCCACGACCAACGCCTCACGGGCCTGCTGGAACATGCGCCAGGCCAGAAAATCCCCTACGACCTGCTGCTGGTGGAACGGCGGGTTGCACAGCACCACATCCAGCGACTGTTTCTCCTGCCCCGCCAGCCCATCGGCGGCGCGGATGTCCACGTCCCGCTCACCCAGGGCTGCCTGCCAGTTCTCGCGGGCCGACTGCACCGCCATGTACGACTCGTCGACCAACGTGTAATGCGCCTCGGGGTTGGCCAGGGCGCTGGCGATCGCCAACACGCCATTACCGCAGCCAAGGTCCGCAACGCGAGCCTGGCCCAGGTTGCGCGGCAGGTGCGGGAGGAAGGCGCGGGTGCCGATGTCCAGCCCTTCGCGGCAGAACACATTGGCGTGGTTGATCAACTCCAGGGCCGGAGCCTCCAGGCGATAACGGGTAGGGTAGGGCGACTGGGCGCTCGGGCGCTCGGCAAAGGTGGCGGTCAACAGCCGCGCCTTCTTCTGCGCCAGCGACGCCTGAACCGGACCGATGTATTTCTCCATCAGGTCACCTGCCGCTCGTGGCAGGTGCTTGATCATGGCGCCTGCGATCACCTCGGCGCCGGGAGCCAGGTGGCCTTGCAGGCGGATCAGTTGCTCTTCGAGCAGGGCCAGGGTCTTGGGTACGCGCACCAGCACCCGGTCGAACGTCCCTTGCCAGGTCTCGCTGGCCGGCACGAAGGGCACGCTGTCGAACGGCTTGCCGTTGCGCGCGAGGTTCTTCTCCAGCGCTACGCGGCCCAGGTGCGAGTCGCCGCTGCTGACCACCGGCAACTGGCCCGCCAGGCTGGCGGCCAGGGCGCCGAAGCTGTCGTTGAGCACCAGGACCCGGCAATCGGCGGCAGGCGCCTGGCTGGCCAGGTGCTCCAGCAGATACTGGTCGGCGGCGTCGAAGGCTTGCAAGGGGTCGTTGGCCTGGTCCGGCTGGCGGATCAGGTCAAGTTCGGCGAAGGGGCTGGTCAGCAGGGGCATGGCGTAGGGCTCGGGTACCAATCTGTTCGACGCAGGCCACGTCGAGCTTCAAAGGCGCGATTCTACAGGGCTTTGCCGTCCGCTTGTACGATGGAGGCCCTACAAACCATCGGTGTTCATCCCTGGCGCTTTGGGCGACACTGGGCGCACCTGCCCGATGGAGTCCGTCATGACCGCCAGCGCCGACAAATTCACCCGTCAGACCCTGCTTGAGGTCCAGCCGCTCACCTCCAGCCTGTTCACCCTGCGGGTCACCCGGGATCCGGGCTTTCGCTTTCGCTCCGGGCAGTTCGCGCGCCTGGGGGTGACCAAGGCCGACGGCAGCGTGGTATGGCGGGCGTATTCGATGGTCAGCGCGCCCCATGACGAGTTTCTCGATTTCTTTTCCATCGTCGTGCCGGGGGGAGAGTTCACCAGCGAGCTGAGCCGTCTGGGCGAGGGCGATACCTTGCTGATCGACCGCCAGGCCTTCGGCTACCTGACCCTCGACCGCTTCGTTGGCGGCCGCGACCTGTGGTTGCTGGCGACGGGTACGGGCATCGCGCCGTTCATGTCGATCCTTCAGGACTTCGAAGCCTGGGAGCGTTTCGAGCACATCAAGCTGGTGTATTCGGTGCGCGAAGCGAAGGAGCTGGCCTATCTGGACCTGATCGCAGGCCTCGAGCAACGCGAGTATCTGGCGGAGTTCGCGGGCAAGCTGCAGTTCATTCCGGTGGTCACCCGTGAGGCGTATCCGGGGGCGCTCGATGCGCGGATCACCACGCTGATCGAAAACGGTGAGCTGGAAAAGGCGGCGGGGCTGGCGCTGTCGCCGGAGCATTCACGCATCATGCTGTGCGGCAACCCGGACATGATCGATGACACGCGCAAAGCCCTGAAGGCGCGGGACCTGCAGTTGAGCCTGAGCAAGCGGCCGGGGCAGGTGGCGGTGGAGAACTACTGGTAAACCCGCATCCACTGGGTCGGCGCTGCCCCCTGTGGAAGCGGGTTCACCCGCGAAGAGAACGCCGCGGAGCAAGAGCGTTGCGCTTACCTGCTCCCCGCGCGCTTGTGTCACTGGCGATTCTGCGCCTTGAGCAGGTCGCGGATCTCGGTCAGCAGGGTTTCCTCGGCGCTCGGCACAGGCGGTGCGCTCGGCGCCACGGCCTCTTCACGCTTGAGGCGATTGATCGCCTTGATGCCCATGAAGATGGCGAAGGCGACGATCAGGAAGTCGATCACCGTCTGGATGAACTTGCCGTAGGCCAGCACCACCGCCGGCACGTCACCTTCTGCCGCCTTGAGGGTGATGGCCAGGTCGCTGAAGTCCACGCCGCCAATCAACAGGCCCAGCGGTGGCATGACCACGTCGCCGACGAAGGACGATACGATCTTGCCAAAGGCCGCTCCGATGATGATACCGACTGCCATGTCGACGACATTTCCCTTGACCGCGAAGGCCTTGAATTCACTGAGCATGCCCATGGTTTATTCCTTGTAACAAATGGAGAGGTAAATCGCAGTGTAAGCCAGCAATGCGCTTCATGCGTTGCATCGCGATTACAGACTTCGCTTAGAGCGAATAGTTTTGTCGCCTCTGAGCGCGTTCGAGACACGTCCGGCTCGGCTATCATGGCGATTTTTCCAGGAGACTGAGCCCATGGCCAAGGCCAAGCGCTTGTATGGCTGCACCGAGTGCGGCGCAACCTTTCCCAAATGGGCTGGCCAGTGCGGCGAATGCGGGGCCTGGAACACCCTGGTCGAAACCATGATTGAAAGCGGTGGCGCCGCGGCTCCGGCCGGGCGTACCGGCTGGGCCGGGCAACAGGCGCAGATCAAGACCCTGGCCGAAGTCAGCGTCGAGGAGATCCCGCGCTTTACCACCAGCAGTACCGAGCTCGACCGAGTGCTCGGTGGTGGCCTGGTGGATGGCTCGGTGGTGCTCATCGGCGGCGACCCGGGTATCGGCAAGTCGACCATCCTCCTGCAGACCCTGTGCAACATCGCCACCCGCATGCCAGCCCTGTATGTCACCGGGGAGGAGTCCCAGCAGCAGGTAGCCATGCGCTCACGGCGTCTGGGCTTGCCCCAGGAACAGCTCAAGGTGATGACCGAGACCTGCATCGAGACGATCATCGCCACCGCACGGGTGGAAAAACCCCGGGTCATGGTCATCGACTCGATCCAGACCATCTTCACCGAGCAGTTGCAATCGGCCCCCGGCGGTGTCGCCCAGGTGCGCGAGAGCACGGCATTGCTGGTGCGCTATGCCAAGCAGAGCGGTACGGCGATCTTCCTGGTGGGGCACGTCACCAAGGAAGGTTCGCTGGCCGGGCCGCGGGTGCTGGAGCACATGGTCGATACCGTGCTGTATTTCGAGGGCGAGTCCGACGGCCGCCTGCGTCTGCTGCGGGCGGTGAAGAACCGCTTCGGCGCCGTCAACGAACTGGGCGTGTTCGGCATGACCGACCGGGGGCTCAAGGAGGTCTCCAACCCGTCGGCGATCTTCCTCAACCGCACCCAGGAGGAAGTTCCGGGCAGTGTGGTGATGGCGACCTGGGAGGGCACCCGGCCGATGCTGGTGGAGGTCCAGGCGCTGGTGGACGACAGCCACTTGGCCAACCCGCGCCGGGTCACCCTGGGCCTGGACCAGAACCGCCTGGCCATGTTGCTGGCGGTGTTGCACCGCCATGGTGGCATTCCCACCCATGATCAGGACGTGTTCCTCAACGTGGTGGGCGGGGTGAAGGTGCTGGAGACGGCGTCGGACCTGGCGCTGCTCGCGGCGGTGATGTCCAGCCTGCGCAATCGCCCGTTGGCCCATGGGCTGCTGGTGTTCGGCGAGATCGGCTTGTCTGGCGAAGTACGCCCTGTACCCAGTGGTCAGGAGCGCCTCAAGGAAGCGGCCAAGCATGGCTTCAAACGCGCCATCGTGCCCAAGGGCAATGCGCCGAAGGAAGCGCCGGCAGGTTTGCAGGTCATTGCGGTGACGCGCCTTGAGCAGGCGCTGGATGCGTTGTTCGAGTGATATCGAGGCGGCCCTTTCGCGGGGGCCGCGCCGCTACTGAGAGCGCGGCAGTACCTGTGGGGGGACCCGCGAACAACGCGCCGCGGCATCGGGCTTGTCCAGAACAAAGAAAAAGGGGAGCCGACGATGCGCATCGGCTCCCCTCGATCACCTCTACGGGCGATCAGTGCTCGGCTAACGCTTTGCGCCGAGGCGCTTGGTTGCCATCTTCGTCGATTTCCATCACGGGCACTTCGTTGCCATCGGCGTCGAACAGCTTGCCATCTTTAAAGTAGTCGCCATCACGCAGGCAGGAGATGTCCGAGTACTGGATGGTGCGTTCATAGGCGGCGGCGAACACCGACTGTTGGTCCGAATTGCCGGTCTTGACGTGGTTGAACAGCAGGTTCAGCAGGATGGCCATGATCGCCGCGGAACTGATGCCCGAGTGGAAGATGGTTTCGAACCAGCTCGGGAAGTTGTGGTAGAAGGTCGGCGCAGCGATCGGGATCATGCCAAAGCCCAGCGAGGCGGCGACGATGATCAGGTTGACGTTGTTCTTGTAGTTGACCGTCGACAGGGTGCGGATGCCGCTGGCTGCCACGGTGCCGAACAGCACGATGCCGGCGCCACCCAGTACCGGGGTAGGTACTGCGGCGATGATGCGACCCATGATCGGCAGCAGACCCAGGACCACCAGAATCACACCACCGGTGGCCACCACGTAGCGGCTCTTGACCCCAGTCACGGCCACCAGGCCGACGTTCTGGGCGAAGGCGCTCTGGGTGAAGGAGCCGAAGATCGGCGCCAGGATGCTCGAGGCCATGTCGGCGCGCAGGCCGTTGCCCAGGCGCTTGGAGTCGACCTTGGTGTCGATGATCTCACCCACGGCGAGGATGTCTGCCGAGGTTTCCACCAGGGTCACCATGATCACGATGCACATCGACAGGATCGCGGCGATGTGGAAGGTCGGCATGCCGAAATGGAACGGAGTGGGGAACGCGAAGACCGGGCCTTCGGTGATCTTGCTGAAGTCGGTCATGCCCAGCGACCAGGCGATCAGGGTGCCGATGACCATGGCCAGCAGGATCGACAGACGCGAGATGGTCGCGCTGCCCAGCTTGCTCAGCACCAGGACGATGGCGAAGGTCAGTGCCGCCAGGCCGATGTTGGCCACGCTGCCGAACTCCGGCGAGGCACTGTTGCCGCCCATGACCCAGCGTGCGGCGACAGGCATCAGGGTCAGACCGATGGTGGTGATGACGATACCGGTCACCAGCGGCGGGAAGAACTTGGTGATGCGCGAGAACACCGGGGTAATGAGAAAGCCAATGAACGACGCCGCCATCACCGCACCGAGCACACCCGGCAGACCGCCGCCATCCTGGCTGCTGAGAATGGCGCCCATGGTTGCCACGCCCGCGAACGAAACCCCCTGCACCAGCGGTAGCTGGCAGCCGAAGAATGGCAGACCGAGGGTTTGCAACAGAGTCGCCAGACCGCCGGCGAACAACGACGCGGCGATCAGGATACCGATCTCCGCGGGTGCCAGACCTGCTGCCTGGCCGAGGATCAGGGGTACGGCAACGATGCCCCCATACATGGTCAATACGTGTTGCAGACCATAAGCCAAGTTGGCACCAAGCCCGAGGTTTTCGTCTTCGGGACGTTTGGTGGGAGACGTGCTAGGGGACGTAGTCATGGAGCAGGCTCACTTGTTTATTGTTGTGCCGCTACTGTAGACAATTCCTTCAAACAAATACCACATGAATTGTATACAAGTTTTTGATCGGAGCACGAACGCAGGTAACCGCCACGTGCGGTTCACCTGAATGCAGGTTGTGTTCCAAAGTGTCAGAGGCGGTGCTAGAGGGGTGTGAGCACCCTGTCCACCCCACAGCAGAAAGCTGTCTGGGTAGACAGGAAACACGAGAAGGCTAGAAAGTTAGCAGGCTAAGAGATATCAATATTCGATGAGTTCGCGCAGCTCGCGCATCATTTCGGTGCTGTCGGCCACATTCAGCTCCACAAGACGGTGCAAATGGCTCATCGAATCGATATCGATATAAAGGCAGATGAAGCCCAGGCGCGTGGGCTCTTCATGGCGCAGTTCGACCTGCATGCGCACGTGATTGTGTGGGTCGAGGTGGATGATGGCGTCGAAATCCTGGGTCAGGTCGGCATCCCAAGGTTCGGGCCTCTCGATCAACAAGCCCTTGAGCGAGAGGTCCAGCAGCTTTACCGGCCAGCGTTTGAGGCCCTGGCGCAGTTCGGTGGGGGCGTCGAAGTCAATGCGCAGGAAACGGCGGCGTTCGTCGTGTTCGCTCATGGGGCAGGCCCTCCGGGGGTACTTCCTGACTATAGTTGATTGTGTATGTCCTACCGGTACCGAAATCGGGCCGCAGAGGCTCTAGACCAAAGCAAGTGTGGCAATGCGCGATGACACGCCCTAGACTCGATGGGCGGTCTTTTTCCAATCCACCAGCTGGAAGTAAACCATGAACAACAATAATAGCCTGCTACGCCACATTCCGTGGCTGGCGCTGGCAGTCATAGGAGCCTGTGCGCTGGGTGTGGTCGCCCTGCGTCGCGGCGAGGCGATCAATGCCTTGTGGATCGTGGTCGCGGCAGTGGCCATCTACCTGGTCGCCTATCGCTACTACAGCCTGTTCATCGCCACCAAGGTGATGCAGCTCGACCCCCGTCGAGCCACACCGGCGGTGCTCAACAACGATGGCCTGGACTACGTCCCGACCAACAAACACATTCTGTTCGGTCACCACTTCGCGGCCATCGCCGGCGCTGGTCCCTTGGTCGGTCCAGTGCTTGCCGCGCAAATGGGCTACCTGCCCGGCACGCTCTGGCTGATCGCAGGCGTCGTGCTGGCCGGTGCGGTGCAGGACTTCATGATCCTGTTCCTGTCCACACGCCGTAACGGCCGTTCCCTGGGGGACATGGTCCGTGAGGAAATGGGCCGCATCCCCGGCACCATCGCCCTGTTCGGCTGCTTCCTGATCATGATCATCATCCTCGCGGTGCTGGCGCTGATCGTGGTCAAGGCCCTGGCCGAGAGCCCATGGGGCATGTTCACGGTGATGGCGACCATCCCGATCGCGATGTTCATGGGCGTGTACATGCGCTACATCCGCCCGGGCCGCATTGGTGAGATCTCGATCATCGGTGTGGTCCTGCTGCTGCTGTCGATCTGGCTGGGGGGCCAGGTGGCGGCGGATCCGGTCTGGGGCCCGGCGTTCACTTTCACTGGCGTGCAGATCACCTGGATGCTGGTGGGTTACGGCTTCGTGGCTGCCGTGCTGCCTGTGTGGCTGGTGCTGGCGCCGCGTGACTACCTGTCGACCTTCCTCAAGATCGGCACCATCGTGGGCCTGGCCATCGGTATCCTGATCATCGCGCCGGAACTGAAGATGCCGGCCCTGACCCAGTTCACCGACGGCACCGGCCCTGTCTGGAAGGGCACCCTGTTCCCGTTCCTGTTCATCACCATCGCCTGTGGCGCGGTGTCCGGCTTCCACGCGCTGATCTCCTCGGGGACCACGCCCAAGCTGCTGGACAACGAAGTCAACGCCCGCTACATCGGCTACGGCGGCATGCTGATGGAATCGTTCGTCGCCATCATGGCCATGGTCGCCGCCTCGGTGATCGAGCCGGGTGTGTACTTCGCCATGAACAGCCCGGCCGCGGTGGTCGGTGCCGACGTCGCGTCGGTCGCCCAGACCGTCAGCAGCTGGGGCTTCATGATCACCCCCGAGCAGCTCGAGGCTACCGCCCGTGACATCGGCGAGCACACTGTCCTGGCCCGTGCCGGTGGTGCGCCGACCCTGGCGGTGGGCATCGCCCAGATCCTGCACCAGGTGCTGCCGGGTGATAACACCATGGCGTTCTGGTACCACTTCGCGATCCTGTTCGAGGCGCTGTTCATCCTCACCGCAGTGGACGCCGGTACCCGTGCCGGTCGCTTCATGCTGCAGGACCTGCTGGGTAGCTTCGTTCCGGCCCTCAAGCGTACCGACTCATGGGGCGCCAACCTGCTGGGCACCGCAGGCTGCGTGGCCTTGTGGGGCTACTTGCTGTACCAGGGCGTGATCGATCCGCTCGGTGGCATCAACACCCTGTGGCCGCTGTTCGGCATCTCCAACCAGATGCTGGCCGGTATCGCCCTGATGCTCGGCACCGTGGTGCTGATCAAGATGAAGCGCCAGCAGTACGTGTGGGTCACCCTGCTGCCGGCCGCCTGGCTGCTGATCTGCACCACCGCCGCAGGTCTGATCAAACTGTTCGATCCGAACCCGGCAGTGGGCTTCCTGGCGCTGGCCAACAAGTACAGCGTCGCCCTGGACGCAGGCCAGGTACTGGCGCCGGCCAAGGATATCGGCCAGATGCAGCACGTGATCTACAACGCCTACACCAACGCGGGCCTGACCGTACTGTTCCTGGTGGTGGTGTTCAGCGTGCTGATCTTCGCCATCAAGGTCGGCATCGCCGCCCTGGGCCGCAAGGAGCGCAGCGACAAGGAAACTCCGTTCCAGGCCCTGCCTGACGCGTAACCGAAGAGGAATGCAGTGATGTTCAACGACCTGGGGCGACTGGGTAAGTACCTGGGGCAGGCAGCCCGCCTGATGGTCGGCATGCCTGACTACGACAACTATGTCGAGCACATGCAGACCAAGCACCCGGACAAGCCGGTGATGAGCTACGAGGCGTTCTTCCGCGAGCGCCAGGAGGCCCGTTACGGTGGCAAGTCCGGCCCCAAGTGCTGTTGACGCAGCAACCCCTGGGAGGCCGGGCCGCCGGCCTCCCTTGAACATCACGCTTTTCATCGATTGGCAGAACCTGTGGGAGCGGGATTACCCGCGAATACGTCGGTGAGTTCACTGGCGTCTTCGCGGGTGAACTCGCCCCCACAGGTTTCTTGCTTCCGGCCTTGCGCAATTCTTATCAGCTTCAGGAGACGACTGCGTGCAAACGCCTATTCCCGTGACGGTGCTGACCGGCTTTCTCGGCGCCGGCAAGACCACCCTGCTCAAGCACATGCTCAAGGCCGAGCACGGCCTGAAGATCGCCGTGATCGAGAACGAATTCAGCGAAGCGGGCATCGACAGTCAGTTGCTCGGTGACGAGCCAGTACAGGTCATGACCCTGGCCAACGGCTGTGTGTGCTGCACCATCCACACTGACCTGACCAAGGCCCTGTACCTGCTGCTCGAACGCCTGGATGCCGGCGAAATCGCTTTCGACCGCCTGGTGATCGAATGCACGGGCCTGGCCGACCCTGCGCCTGTGGCGCAGACCTTCTTCATCGACGAAGACCTGCGCGAGCGCTATCTGCTGGACGGCATCATCACGCTGGTCGACGCAGCCCATGCCGAAGTGCACCTTACCCAGGCCATCGCCCAGGCCCAGGTGGGTTTCGCTGATCGCCTGCTGCTGAGCAAAACCGACTTGGTCGAGCCCGAGGCGGTGGAGGCTTTGACGGCGCGCCTTTCCCGCATCAACGGCCGGGCAGCGGTCCGCGTGGTCGATCACGGCTGCATCGATCTGGCCGAACTACTCGATGTGCGCGGCTTCAACCTCAATACCGACCTGGGGAGCAACCTCAAGCCCGCCCTGCGGCCTGTGCTCCAGCCCACCACCGCGGATCGCATCGCCACCCTGGTATTGCGCACGCACACCCCGCTGGACATCGACCGCCTCAGCGACTTCATGAACGAGTTGCTGGAAAGCCACGGCAAGCAACTGCTGCGTTACAAAGGCGTGCTGAACATCATCGGCGAAGACCGCCGCCTGGTGTTCCAGGGCGTGCTCAAGCTGTATGGCTTCGACTGGGACGCCGAGTGGGCCGAAGGGGAGGTGCGCGAAAGCGTGATGGTGTTCATTGCCGATGAGCTGCCGGAAGAGAAGATCCGGGCGGGGTTCGAGGCGTTGAGCCGCAATGAAGTGGCCGGCTGATGAATGCCGGCGGCTGCTTTGCAGTCTTTTCGCCGCACAAGGCCGCTCCCACAGGCACGGCGTGATGCTCTAACCACCGGCCCTAGGCTGATCGAGCATCCAACATGAAAAAGCCCGGCACAAGGCCGGGCTTTTTCACATCAGGCGATTGCCGATCAGTTGCCGTAGACCGGCAGCTTCTTGCAGATGGCCTTGACCTTCTCACGAACGGCGTCGATCACCGCTTCGTTGTTCAGGTCGGCGAGGATGTCGCAGATCCAGCCGGCCAGCTCGCGGCACTCGGCTTCCTTGAAGCCACGGGTGGTGACGGCTGGGGTGCCGAAACGCAGGCCCGAGGTGACGAACGGGGAACGTGGGTCGTTCGGGACCGAGTTCTTGTTGACGGTGATGAAGGCCTTGCCCAGGGCGGCGTCGGCGTCCTTACCGGAGATGTCCTGCTTGATCAGCGACAGCAGGAACAGGTGGTTCTGGGTGCCGCCGGAGACGACGTCGAAACCACGCTCGATGAAGACGCTGGCCATGGCCTGGGCGTTCTTCACGACCTGCTGCTGGTAAGCCTTGAACTCAGGCTGCAGCGCTTCCTTGAAGCAGATCGCCTTGGCAGCGATGACGTGCTCCAGCGGGCCGCCCTGGGCGCCTGGGAAGACGGCCGAGTTGAGCTTCTTCTCGATCTCTTCGTTCTTGCGAGCGAGGATCAGGCCGCCACGCGGACCACGCAGGGTCTTGTGGGTGGTGGTGGTGACCACGTCGGCGAACGGAACAGGGTTCGGGTAGACGCCAGCGGCGACCAGGCCAGCAACGTGGGCCATGTCGACGAACAGGTAGGCACCGACCTTGTCGGCGATGGCGCGGAAGCGGGCGAAGTCCAGGACCTGGGAGTAAGCCGAGAAGCCAGCGACGATCATCTTCGGCTTGTGCTCGACGGCCAGGCGCTCGACTTCGTCGTAGTCGATCAGGCCGTTGCTGTCGATGCCGTACTGGATGGCGTTGTACAGCTTGCCGGAGGAGCTTACGGCGGCGCCGTGGGTCAGGTGGCCACCGTGGGCCAGGCTCATGCCCAGAATGGTGTCACCGGCCGACAGCAGGGCCAGGTAGACCGCGGCGTTGGCCTGGGAGCCGGCGTGCGGCTGGACGTTGGCGTAGTCGGCACCGAACAGCTGCTTGGCACGGTCGATGGCCAGTTGCTCGACAACGTCGACGTACTCGCAGCCACCGTAGTAGCGCTTGCCTGGGTAGCCTTCGGCATACTTGTTGGTCAGTACCGAGCCCTGGGCTTCCATGACGGCGGGGCTTGTGTAGTTTTCCGAAGCGATCAGCTCGATGTGCTCTTCCTGGCGCAGAGCTTCTTGCTGCATGGCTTCGAAGAGCTCGGCGTCGTACTTGGCAATGGTCAAATCACGGCTGAACATGGCGGTCCTCAAGGATCGGGCTGAATTGGGGGGGCATTCTAACCGATTGATTCGCCCCTGGCATATGAAGTGGTGTCACGTCGCAGACCAATGGGCTTCATGTTGCAACCCGCGCCCTGGCTGGGCTGGCTGGGTATTTGAGTTGACTCTAAGGTCCATTTTGATTGGCGCGAATCTCAGCCTGGATGCGGTACCTGCAGCAGCGGCACAAGGCCGCTCCTACGCTGATCGTGTCCGGCCGGATCACTGGAAGACAAACAGCGTGTCGTTGCTGAACTGCGCCTCGAACTGGTTCGCTGGCATAGGGCGGCCGAACAGGTAGCCCTGCACTTCATCGCAGTCGTGCTCGCGCAGGAACTCTAGTTGCTCGTGGGTCTCGACACCCTCGGCGATGACCGCCAGGTTCAGGCTGTGAGCCATGGCGATGATCGCCCGGGCGATCTGGGCGTCCTGCTCGCCTTCAGGCAGGCCATCGACAAAGGTGCGGTCGATCTTCAGCACGTCGATGGGGAACTGCTTGAGGTAGTTGAGCGACGAATAGCCGGTACCGAAGTCGTCGACCGCGATGCTCAGGCCGAGGTTCTTCAGGCTGTCCAGGATCTGCATGGCCTCGTTGACCTCACGCATCAGGATACTTTCGGTCAGTTCCAGCTCCAGGCAAGCCGGCGGCAGGCCGGTTTCCTCGAGGATGGTGGCGATGCGCGTGCCCAACTGGCCATCGGAGAACTGCCGCGCCGAAATGTTCACCGACACCTTTGGCACGCGCAGCTTGTCTTTGTGCCAGGCCTTGAGCTGGCGGCTGGCTTCTCGCAGCACCCAGTCGCCGACGTCCACCACCAGGCCCAGTTCCTCGATGACCGGGATGAAGTCGCCCGGCGGAACCAGGCCTCGTCGCGGGTGGCGCCAGCGCAACAGGGCCTCGGCGCCGGTCAGGCGTTTGCCGTCGCCGCTGAACTGCGGCTGGTAGTAAAGAATGAACTCGTTCTGCTCCAGGGCATGGCGCAAGTCGCTTTCCAGCTCCAGGCGTTCCAGGGCGCTGGCGTTCATGTCGGCCTGGTAGAACTGGAAGTTGTTCTTGCCGCGCTCCTTGGCGTGGTACATGGCGGTGTCGGCGTTCTTCATCAACTGGCTCAGCTCACCGCCATCCTGCGGGCTGAGGGCGATGCCGATACTGGCGGTGACGAAGAACTCGCGGTTTTCCAGGACGAACGGGCGCACCAGGCTACCGAGAATACTCTCGGCCACGTGAATGGCGCGGTTCAGGGCCATTTCGCGGCTGGCCCTGGGTTGCAGCAGCAGGGTGAACTCATCGCCGCCCATGCGCGCCACGGTATCGTCGTCGTCGACGCAGGCCAGCAGGCGCTGGGCCATGTCCTTGAGCATGCGATCGCCCGCGGCGTGGCCGAGGGAGTCGTTGATCGGCTTGAAGCGGTCCAGGTCCAGGAACATCAACACGACCCACGACTTCTGCCGTTCGGCCTGTTGCAACGCGGTGAACAGGCGGTCCTGGAACAGGGTGCGGTTGGGCAGGTGGGTCAGGGCATCGTAGTAGGCCAGGCGGTGGATGCGCTGTTCGCTGGCCTTGCGCTCGCTGATGTCGGTGAAGAAGCACACATAGCTGGCCAGGTCGCCTTCGTCGTCGAGCACGGCGGTGATGCCGACCCAGGCCGGGTAGTGCTCGCCGCTGCGACGCTTGAGCCACACTTCGCCTTCCCAGCTACCGCGTTGGTGCAGTTGCTTGACCACATAGCGAAGGTGCGCCTCCTGCTGGTCATCGACCGTGAGCATGCCCGGCAACTGATCGAGCACTTCGCTGACCGCGTAGCCGCTGACCCGGCTGAACGCCTCGTTGGCCTGCACGATGTAGCCCGCAGGATCGGTGATGAGGATGGCCGAGGTGGAATGCTCGAATACCGTCGCGGCCATGCGCAGGTCTTTCTCGGCGCGGCGCTGCTGGCTGATGTCACGCCCCACGCCGAGCACGCCTTCGAAGTGTTCGTGCTCGTCCCAGACCAGCACCAGGCGCAACTCGATGGGGATCTTGCGGCCATCGGCGCGCAGGCAGTCGAACAGGAACAGCTGGGTTGGCAGTTGGCTGCGCAGCAGGGCGAGCTGTTCGCTGTCGTTCAAGGCCCTGCTGACCCGCTCCAGCAGGGTATAGACGCCTGTAAGCTGGGCCGGGTTGGCAACGATCGACTGCCAGCCGTGCTCGAAGATCCAGTCGGCCTGGTAACCCAGCACAGCCTGCACCGACGGGCTGACATAGTTGAGTTGCAAGTGGCTGTCGGTGGAGAAGATCACGTCGCTGATGCTCTCGGCCAGCATGCGGTAGCGTTGCTCGCTGTCGCGCAGCGATTCGCTGGCTTCGATCTGCACCGTGACGTCCTTGCCCACGCCGATGATGCGCGTCACCTGGCCATCGGCCTCCCGGGTCAGGACCTGCTCGCGGATCTCGTAGCAGCGCCAGGTGCCATCGCGGTGGCGGAAGCGCAGTTGGCAATGCAGGGTCTGGCCATGACCGGTGTCACGCTGCTGGTGGCGTAGCGCTGCGTAGTGCTCGGCATCCTCTGGGTGTAGCAGCAGCTCCCAGAAACGGTCTCCCATCTGCGCAAGCTCTGCGCGGTCGTAGCCCAGTGTCTGGCCCAGGTGGCGGTTGCTGAAGATGATCCGTTGGCTGTGCACATCCTGCACGTACAACTGATCGGGAACGGTTCGCACCACGTCCGACCAGAAGCTCTCGCGTTCGAGCAGCGACAGCTCGACCTGTTTGCGACGCGTGATGTCGCTGATGCTCAGGATCACCGCCTGGTAGTCCCGGCGCTGCTGAGGCAGGCGCGCCATCAGCCAGAGGTGCAGCTCGCCGCTCGTGGGCGCGGGCAGGCGTACTTCCAGTTCCAGCAGGCTGCGTTGTTCGATCAGTGCATCGATCAACTGCATGCCAACGCTTTCGCGGCCATCGCCGCTGCCATCGATCAGTCGCTGCCAGGCTCCCTCGTGGCACTGCACGTTGAGCAGTTGACGGGCGACCTCGTTGATTTCGGTGATCTTCAACTCCTGCAGCAGCGAGCGGCGCAGGTTGGCATCCAGGGCCAGGCTCTGCTTGAGCGCCGCATGGTTACGCAGGTGGTAGCGGTCGAGCTGGCCGGGCAGGCTGGACAGATCGAGCACACACAATGCCACGCCAGTGCCTTCGAAGATTTCCTGGTAGCGGCGGCGATCCTCCTGCAGTGCCCGATGGCGGCGGCGCATGTTGATCAGGGCCAGCACCGGCAGCAGGGCGCAGAACAGCACCAGCAGACACTTGCCGATCAGCGGCGGGAGCAAGTCCGCCCGCGCTTGCTCGGCATCGAACAGCCCGCGCAGTTGCCAGGTACTGTTGTCGATGAAGGCCAGCATCACGCTTTGCAGGGGCTCGCTGGCGGGCGGCACGGTGCCATGCCGCTCGAGGACTTTGCCGCTGCGGCTGTTTTCCAGCAGCCACAAGGGCTGGCCCTTGCCGTCGAGGTGGTCGGACAGTTGCCGGTAATAGCGGGGGGCAAGACGCAGCAACCAGTAACCGCGGCCTTGGTGGTCTGGCTGACGCAGCAACAGGTAGATCTGGCTGTTGTCTGTGGCGTTGCTGAAAAAATAGGGGCGGTCTTGGATCAACTGCAGCAGCTCGTCAATCAATTGACGATCGGGGCTGCCGGCCAGGGTGTCGGTCTTGACCCTGCCGTTGTCGTCCAGCCACGCCAGTTGCTGCAGGGCGGGAAGCCGATCACTCACCGCCCGCAG
This sequence comes from Pseudomonas sp. NY15354, assembly GCF_048068075.1. NCBI lineage: Bacteria > Pseudomonadati > Pseudomonadota > Gammaproteobacteria > Pseudomonadales > Pseudomonadaceae > Pseudomonas > Pseudomonas sp. NY15354. The sequence continues at coordinate 231,320 of NZ_JBLUPV010000004.1, read as the reverse complement.
CGTAGCGGGCAACGCCGAAGGCGTTGGCGCGTTGCCATAGGGCTGGAGAATGCTGCCGGCCTGCTCCGCCTTCAAAGCCATATTAAGGCTCAGATGGTCGGCCAGCTGGGCGCTCGCCTCCAGACTCTGGCGCTGCAGGTCGGTCTGGGTATGGCGATACTGGGTGAACAATTGCCACAGCAGCAATGCCAGCAGCACAAGGGCCAACAACGCCAAGGCCCCTTTTAGCGAGCCACGCGGATTGCCAGCCGAGGCAGATTCAGCAGGGCGCAGGGAGGGCGGTTGAGTGAGATTGGTCAAGCGTTGATCCTGCGATTGGGCTGGCGATGGCAGGGGCTGAACATGCATGGGACGTGCCGGGGCAGATCGCCGGGCGCACTATTATAGAGTGGCGCATCAAGCCGACTAGCATGCCTTGAATTGTGGCAAAGTGCCACTCCCTGTGCCTTGCCGGTGGTCGACATCCTGTTCGGCAAGACCCTTCAAGCTGTGCGAGAATGCCGGCCGCTTCATAGTCAACGCTTCTGGAGATGTACGGTTTTGGTTACTCACTATTCCACCAATGGCCTCGATTCCGCCTGTGGGCGCAGCAGTCAGACCCTGGTCAGCACTGCCGTGACCGACGACGTATCCTGCAAGTCCTGCCAGCGTTCGCTGGCAAAGCCAGATGCCGCCAGCGCGGCGGTGCGCAAGAGCCCTTCGCTGGCTGAGCTGCGCAAGTCGGCCAAGGCCGTCGAGCCGGTTGCTGTGGCTGCGCCCTCGGCAAAACCTGCTGCCAAGCCAGTCGCCCAACCTACCGCCAAGCCAGGCGCGAGCAAGCCGGCACGGACCGGTGGCTTCAGCGTCAAAGCGGCCTGGGCGGCGCGCCTGGCCGAGCAGAACGACCGTTGCCGCCTGCCCCGCGGCAAGGCCAAACAAGCCCACGTCTGAGCAAGTCGCGGCGAGGGCTGTGCCCTCCCTCGCGACACAAGGCCGCTCCCACCGGTACCGCAGCGTACGAATGGGAACGGCCTTGCCGAGGCGCTTGGCCTTCCATGCAGCCTCATTCGATGCCCCGCCATCTGTGAAACGCCACGACTTGGCGTAGAATGGCCCACTTTGTTCAACGACACCCCGTAAACACAGCCCCCTGGCCCATGCCGGGGTCGTTGTCTTTACCTTTCTGATAGAGGGCTTGGTTTTGGCTCAATACGTCTACACCATGCATCGGCTGAGCAAGGTCGTGCCGCCGAAGCGGGAAATCCTGAAGAACATTTCCCTGTCGTTCTTCCCTGGCGCGAAGATCGGTGTGCTCGGCCTCAACGGCGCGGGCAAGTCGACCCTGCTGCGCATCATGGCCGGCGTCGACAAGGAGTTCGACGGCGAAGCCCGTCCGATGCCGGACATCAATGTCGGCTACCTGCCCCAGGAGCCTCAGCTGGACGCGAGCAAGACCGTCCGCGAGGTCGTCGAGGAAGCGGTGAGCGTGATCAAGGACGCCCAGGCGCGCCTGGATGAGGTTTACGCCGCCTACGCCGAGCCGGATGCCGATTTCGACAAGCTGGCCGCCGAGCAGGCCAAGCTCGAAGCCATCCTGCAGGCCTCCGACGGCCACAATCTGGAACGTCAGCTGGAAGTCGCCGCCGATGCCCTGCGCTTGCCGCCATGGGAGGCCAAGATCGAGCACCTGTCCGGTGGCGAGAAGCGCCGTGTGGCCCTGTGCCGCCTGCTGCTGTCGGCCCCCGACATGCTGCTGCTGGACGAACCGACCAACCACCTGGACGCCGACTCGGTGGCCTGGCTGGAGCACTTCCTGCACGACTTCCCGGGCACAGTGGTGGCGATCACCCACGACCGTTACTTCCTGGACAACGTTGCAGGCTGGATCCTCGAGCTGGACCGCGGCGCCGGTATTCCGTACGAAGGCAACTACTCGGGCTGGCTGGAAGCCAAGTCGGCACGTCTGGAGCAGGAATCCAAGCAGCAGAGCGCTCACGAGCGGGCCATGAAGGAAGAATTGGAATGGGTGCGCAAAGGCGCCAAAGCCCGTCAGTCCAAGTCCAAGGCTCGTCTGGCTCGCTTCGAGGAGATGCAGTCGCAGGAGTTCCAGAAGCGCAGCGAGACCAACGAGATCTACATCCCGGCCGGTCCGCGCCTGGGCGACAAGGTCATCGAGTTCAAGAACGTCACCAAGGGCTACGGCGATCGCGTACTGATCGACAACCTGTCGTTCGCCATGCCCAAGGGCGCCATCGTTGGCGTGATCGGCGGCAACGGCGCCGGTAAGTCGACCCTGTTCCGCATGCTGATGGGTAAGGAACAGCCGGACTCGGGCAGCATCGAGATCGGCGAAACCGTGCAACTGGCCTGCGTCGACCAGAGCCGCGAGGACCTGGACGGCGGCAAGACCGTGTTCCAGCAGGTCTCCGACGGTTCGGACGTGATCCGCATCGGCAACTATGAAATCCCGTCGCGTACCTATGTCGGTCGTTTCAACTTCAAAGGTGGCGACCAGCAGAAGTTCGTCAAGGACCTCTCCGGTGGTGAGCGTGGCCGTTTGCACTTGGCCCTGACCCTGAAGGAGGGCGGTAACGTCCTGTTGCTCGACGAACCGTCCAACGACCTCGACGTCGAAACCCTGCGTTCGCTGGAAGAAGCCCTGCTGGACTTCCCGGGCGCCGCGATCGTGATCTCCCACGACCGTTGGTTCCTGGACCGTGTGGCCACCCACATCCTGGCCTACGAGGACGACTCGAACGTGGTGTTCTTCGAGGGCAACTACACCGAGTACGAAGCCGATCGCAAGAAGCGCCTGGGCGATGCCGCTGCCCAGCCGCATCGGGTACGGCACAAGAAGCTGGCCCAGTAAGCCGGCAAAGCGCTGCACAACAGTGGGGCCCTTCGGGGCCCCATTTTTGTGCCTGGCGTTTGGCGCGCTGCCTGGGCCTTGTCTGTAGGAGCGGCCTTGCGTCGCGATCGGGCGCGAAGCGGCCGCAGATCCATTGATCGCTGGAAGACAGAGGCACACCGCCCCTTGATTTTGCGGCCGCTTCGCGCCCGATCGCGGCGCAAGGCCGCTTCTACAGGACAGCGATGTACGGGGAGTGGTTTGTATACAGTTATAGAAATTGCACCAGAAAATTTCAAAAAAACGACATGTCGCCCTGTTCCGGTGCGATTGGTTCTTGGTAAAGTCTCGAAAAAAACCAATAAGTCCAATCCTCTTGGTGAGATGTCTACCATGATCGAATCCGTCGACGATTTCCTGGCCCGCCTGAAGCAGCGCGACCCAGCCCAGCCTGAGTTTCACCAGGCGGTGGAAGAAGTACTGCGCAGCCTGTGGCCCTTCCTCGAAGCCAACCCCCGCTACCTGAAAGCCGGCATTCTCGAGCGCATGGTCGAGCCGGAGCGTGCCGTGCTGTTCCGCGTTTCGTGGGTCGACGACCAAGGCAAGGTGCAGGTCAACCGCGGCTATCGCATCCAGATGAGCAGCGCCATCGGCCCGTACAAGGGCGGCCTGCGTTTCCACCCGTCGGTCAACCTGGGCGTGCTCAAGTTCCTGGCATTCGAGCAGGTGTTCAAGAATTCGTTGACCTCGCTGCCCATGGGCGGCGGCAAGGGCGGCTCGGACTTCGATCCGAAGGGCAAGAGCGATGCCGAAGTCATGCGCTTCTGCCAGGCCTTCATGAGCGAGCTGTATCGCCACATCGGCGCCGACCTGGACGTGCCGGCCGGTGACATCGGCGTCGGCGCCCGTGAAATCGGCTACATGTTCGGCCAGTACAAGCGCCTTGCCAACCAGTTCACCTCGGTCCTGACCGGCAAGGGCATGACCTACGGCGGCAGCCTGATCCGCCCTGAAGCCACCGGCTACGGCTGCGTGTACTTCGCCGAGGAAATGCTCAAACGCCGTGACCTGCGTATCGATGGCCGCCGTGTGGCGATCTCGGGTTCGGGCAACGTGGCCCAGTACGCTGCGCGCAAGGTCATGGACCTGGGCGGCAAGGTCATCTCGCTGTCGGACTCCGAAGGCACTCTGTTCTGCGAAGCCGGCCTGACTGACGAGCAGTGGGATGCGCTGATGGAGCTCAAGAACGTCAAGCGTGGTCGCATCAGCGAGATGGCTGGCCAGTATGGCCTGGAGTTCCGCAAGGGCCAGACGCCATGGACCCTGCCCTGCGACATCGCGCTGCCGTGCGCCACCCAGAACGAGCTCAACGCCGAAGATGCCCGCACCCTGTTGCAAAACGGCTGCATCTGCGTGGCCGAGGGCGCCAACATGCCGACCACCCTCGAGGCTGTGGATATCTTCCTGGAAGCGGGCATCCTGTACGCGCCGGGCAAAGCTTCCAACGCCGGTGGCGTGGCGGTTTCGGGCCTGGAAATGTCCCAGAACGCCATGCGCCTGTTGTGGACTGCCGGTGAAGTGGACAGCAAGCTGCACAACATCATGCAGTCGATCCACCACGCCTGCGTGCACTATGGCGAAGAGGCCGACGGCACCATCAACTACGTCAAGGGCGCCAACATCGCCGGCTTCGTCAAGGTCGCCGATGCCATGCTGGCCCAGGGTGTGGTCTAAAACGCCTCACTGGCCCTTTCGCGGGTAAACCCGCTCCTGCATGTTCTCCGGTGCTCTCAACAACACCGCTGTACCTGTGGGGGTTACCCGCGAAAAGGGCGCCCGATGTTCTAGGGCTCGCCTTCAATGCTGACGATCTCGATCGACTGATCCCCCGCAGGTCGTCGCCACAGCACTTCATCCCCAGGCCCCGCGCCTAGCAGCGCTCGGCCCAGCGGAGAGCCCCAGTTGATCAGGCCGCGCGTGGCGTCGGCCTGGTCTTCCCCTACCAGTTGCACGCTGTGTTGCTGGCCCTGTTCGTCGACGAAAGTCACCCGGCTGCCGATCTGCACTTTCTCGGTGGAGTGGGCGGGGGGCACGACCTGGGCGCTCTGCACACGCGCGGAGAAGTACCGCAAATCCCGTTCGCTATCGGCCAGGCGCTGCTTGTCGGCACGTTCGCCTTGGGCCAGCAGTTCGCTGCGCAGTGCGTTGAGCTCGACCACGCGTTGCTGCAACTGGGCGAGCCCGCTGGCGGTGACGTAGTTGGGTTGGTCACTGACCCGTCGTTCCACCGGCTGGTTGGCCTGGGCAGCGGCCTGGTCTTCGTTGACGAATGCTCGACTCATGAAAGGCCTCCTTGTGCAGGAGACCATGGTGGCAGCTTGCGGGTTTCAACGGTTGTCCGTTTGCGACTCATTGGCGGCGATAGGCGCGTGCGGCGTCGCGGTCTTTTTCTTGCTGCCATTGCCGGTCGCGCTCATCCCAATAGCGTTCGCGATACTGGCGTAGATCCTCGTTGGACTGCATCGCATTGCACTGGCGAAAACCGTCGTCCCAACCGGTTTCGTACTGGCGCTCGTGCAGGTAGCGCGGCACGTTCTTGCGAAAGCCCCCGACCATCAACCCTGCCGCCTGGCGACCGCTGCCGCAGCCGTCCTCGAAACCGTCGGCGTAGGCAGGCGGATAGCCCTGGTCGATCATCTGCTGGTGGGCCGACTGGCAGCCTGCGAGCGACAACATTATCCACAACCCGAGCCCACACCCGCGCATGACCACATACCTCCGAACGATGCGGGGAAGTCTAGGCGGCGATTTGTCGGTGGGGCGTCAAAACCGTGTCAATGAGTCGCACAGTGTTCCTGTGTGCTGATGTGTTCGCGGGTAAACCCGCTGCCACAGACGGTGGCAGCGGGTCGACTCAGTAGTGATACCACTTCAACTCCAGCATCACCTCGTTCTGCGCGGTCGCCAGATGGCTGAACTCGCGGCTGGCGCTTAACCGCAGTCCAAGGTTCTGGCTGATTTCCCACTGCTGGTTGAGGCTCAGGCTGCGACGCACCTCGCCATTGGTGAAGTAGTCCCCCTTGGCCTCCAGGGTCAGGTTGCCCAGGCCGTTGCGCCACAACAGGCCGCCGTTGAAGCCTGCCGCCGGGGCAATGAACTGGGCGAAGTCGTTGTGATGCTCGATCCGCGCCGTTCCCAGTGCGAAGCCCAGGAGGCCGTCGGCCAATTGCCAGGTGGAACCCGCACCGCCGTTGACATGGCTGACCAGCACTTCGTCGTCATGTTTGCCCGGCACCCGCTCAAGGCCGCCCGCCACTTGCCAGGACCAGGGTTGCAGCAGTTCGTTGCGTGGGGTCAGGGAGCGGATGGTCGCAAGGTCCAGGCGTTGCACTTGCCAGTCATTGCTTTCGTATTGGCGCAGCTTGAGCTGCAGGATTTCGATTTGCGCGCCCAGCGGGAAACCGTAGGCGTTGTCGTTGAGGTCATGGTAGGCCATGCGCAGGCCGTATTCGGCGTAGGCGCGATCCTCGCGGGTACCGACGCCCAGTTGCCAGGTGCGTGACTGATGGCCGTTCTCCGGCAGGCCTGGCCGCTCGATCGCCAAGGGCGGTGGTGGGTTGCGGTTGATGGCCTGCAACAGCTCGAAGCTGCGCCGGGCCTGGGCCGGGTCACGGGCCTGGCCATTGGCGCGGTAGCGCTCCAGGCGGTAGGCGGCGTCTTGCACCAGGGCCTGGCGCTCAGGGGGCAGGGCGGTGAAGGCGGGCGCCTGCAGTTCTGCGGTATCGGCACTGACGGCCAGTACCTGCTGTTTTTCGTCGTGGTCCAGGGATTCAGCGCGGGCCAGCAGCTCGCGCTCTCGCGAGGGGCGGTAATGGACGCTGGCGACCAGGCCGGACTGCTTGACCGCCTTGACCGTGTCGGTGGGGATGGCCGTCAGCGGGAACTGCGAAGTGAGGTCCAGGCTGGGGCGCGCGACCTGCAGCAATTCCAGCAGGCGGTAGGAGCAGTTCTCGTCGAAGAAGAAGTAATCGAACTGGATCTGTTTGAGTTCCCATACATGCTCGACCATGCGCCCGGTTTCCTCGGGGGTCAGGTCCAGTTGGTATTCCCACAGGTCGCGGTTTTCCAGGCTGCGGTACTCGGAGAGTTTCTCTTGGTAGGGCATCAGCGCGAACAGGCCGGGATAGCCGCCCATCAGGCCCTTCCAGGCATAGAGGATGCTGTTGTCGCTGCCTTCGATGTAGGCGCCGAAGTTGATCGCGTAGCTCAGCAGCGTGGTGTCGTCGCTGCGGGTGTTGGACTGGTCGATGCGCAGCAGGGTATGGCCGAACATCGAAGATGGGCTGTTCAGGTAGGCCGCCGGAAAGACCAGTACGGCGCTGTGCGGATCGATGGATTTGTACCAGGTGGTGAACTCCTGGCAGTTCGGTTGTGGCAAGTCCGTGAGCTGCAGTTGCTCGCGCAGCCAGCGGGTGCGGGCGGGGAAGACGCACTGGGCATGCTTGTCGCCCAGGCTGGCCGGGGCATACAGAGCCTGGACCGTGGCCTGGAGCTCCTGCTCGGGGTGATGGGCGCCATCGGGGGCCAGGAAGAACGCGTCATCGTCCACATAGCTGCGCCAGCCGCCGAGCTTGGCCGTTTCGTAATGGCCCAGGGCAATCCAGTAAGGGGTGGAGGCCAGTTGTTGGACGCGCGCCTGATCGAGCTGTGGCGCGGCATGAAGTGGAGCACTGGCGACCAGCGCCAGGGAAGCGAGGCGTTTGAGCATATCGGGCAACTACGTCTGGATGATGCCGAAGGTGAAAGTGACCGAACCCGCCCCGGAGCCGGGGCGGGAAGGGCAGGACTCAAGCCTCGGTGGCGTATTTGGCCAGGCGTGGGTCGCTCTTGAGAACAGCGAGCGTGTTGCTGTGGACAGTTTCGGCCGTGACGTCGGCGCTGCTGAAGATTTCGCTGAAATGCTGGTGAGTGACAGCGGCGAAGTGCGCGCGGTCTTCAGGTGCCACACCAAGGACCACGGCATAAGTGGTCAGGGCTTCGCCCTGGCCCTGGGCCATGTCTTCGGAGAGTTCGTTCATCATGCCGTTCATGGCGAACCAGGATTTGCCGCCATAGGTGAGCGCTGCCTTGGTCGAGCAGCCGTTGGTGCCGGAGGTCATGCCGAAGGTCGCGTTGCCGGAAGTGCCGTTGGTGGTGGAAGCCAGGAAGTGGGCCGGTGTACCGCGCTGGCCCTCGAACAGCAAGTTGCCCCAGCCGCAGTTCGGGCCGCCTGGCGCTTCAGCCATGGCATTGATCGAAACTGCGGCGAACAGAGTACCCAGAAGAATCCGTTTCATAGCTTTGTTCTCTTTTTCGGTTTCAGTAGACGTACCAATGGTCAGGGTTCTGGCAACGCGGTTGCCAGGGTCGGGAAAGCAATACGCCCACCCGCGCAGGTTGGAGTTTAGGCACGATCCAAAGGTTGCGTTATTTATTGCGAAAAATTGCTTGCGCATTCGCATCGGCTGGGCTGCGACATAAAGTCCCGCCAAGCCTTGCAAGCAGCGCGCGGGCAGCGCCAGAATGCCTTTCATCCGCCCCGCCGAAGTAAGGAAACCCAATGCCCGATTCTGTCGCCTCGCGCCTGCGTCTCGCGCCCGAAGCCCTGACCCGGCGTTTCTCCGCTGAGCAGTTTGCCTTTTCCACCACTGACGATCTGGAGCCGTTTCGAGGGGTCCTGGGCCAGGAACGCGCCGTAGAGGCCCTGCAGTTCGGCGTGGCCATGCCGCGCCCAGGCTACAACGTGTATGTCATGGGCGAGCCGGGCACCGGCCGCTTCTCGTTCGTCAAGCGCTACCTCAAGGCCGAGGGCAAGCGCCAGCAGACGCCGTCTGACTGGGTCTATGTCAACAACTTCGACGACACCCGCGAGCCACGGGCACTGGAGTTGCCGGCCGGCAGCGCCAATGAGTTCATCACCGACATGAACGGCCTGATCGACAACTTGCTGGCCACGTTCCCGGCAGTGTTCGAACACCCGTCCTACCAACAGAAGAAAGGCGCGATCGACCGGGCCTTCAACCAACGCTATGACCGTGCTCTGGATGTGATCGAGCGGGCGTCGCTGGAAAAGGACGTGGCCCTGTACCGCGACGCCAGCAACGTCGCCTTCACCCCCATGGCCGATGGCAAGGCACTGGACGAGGCCGAGTTCGCCCAACTGCCTGAGGAGGTGCGCGAGCAGTTCCACGAGGATATCGCCGAACTGGAAGAGCGCCTCAACGAAGAGCTGGCCAGCCTGCCGCAGTGGAAGCGTGAGTCGAACAACCAGCTGCGTCAGCTCAACGAAGAAACCATCACCCTGGCCCTGCAACCACTGCTGGCCCCGCTGTCCGAAAAGTATGCGGAGAATGCGGCCGTCTGCGCCTACCTGCAGTCCATGCAACTGAACCTGCTGCGCACCGTGGTCGAGCAACTGGTCGACGACAGCAAGACCGATGCGGTGGCCCGCAAGATGCTCGAGGAGCAATACGCCCCGAGCCTGGTGGTTGGCCACCATGTCAGCGGCGGAGCGCCGATGGTCTTCGAGCCGCATCCGACCTACGACAACCTGTTCGGCCGTATTGAATACAGCACCGACCAGGGCGCCCTCTATACCTCCTACCGCCAGCTGCGCCCTGGGGCGCTGCACCGGGCCAACGGTGGCTTCCTGATCCTTGAGGCGGAGAAGATGCTCGGCGAGCCGTTCGTTTGGGACGCCCTCAAGCGCGCCCTGCAATCGCGCAAGCTGAAAATGGAATCGCCGCTGGGTGAGCTGGGGCGGGTCGCCAGCGTGACCCTCACACCGCAAATGATCCCGCTCACCATCAAGCTGGTCATCATTGGCTCGCGCCAGCTGTACTACGCCCTGCAGGACCACGACTCGGACTTCCAGGAGATGTTCCGTGTGCTGGTGGACTTCGACGAAGACATGCCGATGGTCGACGAGAACCTCGAGCAGTTCGCCCAGTTGCTGCGCACCCGCACCAACGAGGAAGGCATGGCCCCGCTGACCAGCGATGCCGTGGCGCGCCTGGCCACCTACAGCGCCCGCCTGGCGGAGAACCAGTCGCGCCTGTCGGCGCGTATCGGTGACCTGTTCCAGTTGGTCAGCGAGGCGGACTTCATCCGTCAACTGGCCAGCGAGGAAATGACCGATGCCGGGCACATCGAGCGCGCCCTCAAGGCCAAGGCCACGCGCACCGGGCGGGTTTCGCAGCGGGTGCTCGACGACATGCTCGCCGGTATCATCCTGATCGACACCGAGGGCGCCGCCATCGGCAAGTGCAACGGTCTGACCGTGCTCGAGGTCGGGGATTCGGCGTTCGGCATGCCGGCACGGATCTCCGCCACGGTCTATCCGGGTGGCAGCGGCATCGTCGACATCGAGCGCGAGGTCAACCTGGGCCAGCCGATTCACTCCAAGGGCGTGATGATCCTCACCGGTTACCTGGGCAGCCGTTACGCCCAGGAGTTCCCGCTGGCGATCTCGGCAAGCATCGCGCTGGAGCAGTCCTATGGGTATGTCGACGGGGACAGCGCATCGCTCGGCGAAGTCTGCACCCTGATCTCGGCCTTGTCCCGTACCCCGCTCAAGCAGTGCTTCGCCATCACCGGATCGATCAACCAGTTCGGTGAGGTGCAGGCGGTGGGTGGTGTCAACGAGAAGATCGAAGGCTTCTTCCGCCTCTGTGAGGCTCGCGGCCTGACGGGCGAGCAAGGCGTGATCATCCCACGTGCCAACGTGGCCACGCTGATGCTCGATGAGCGGGTGGTACAGGCGGTCGAGGCCGGACGGTTCCACGTCTATGCCGTCAGCCAGGCCGATGAGGCCCTGAGCCTGCTGGTGGGCGAGGAAGCCGGGGCGCCTGACGAGAAGGGCCAGTTCCCCGAAGGCAGTGTCAACGCACGGGTAGTCGAACGCTTGCGGGTGATTGCCGAGATGATCAGCGAGGAAGACATCAAGGAAGCCGAAAAAGAACGCATGGAAGAGGTCGTGGCCCAAGCGAACCCTGCTTGAGTCAATAAACCGGCGCTGGAGGCAAATGGCTACCGTTCAGCGCCGGTTTTCCATCTTTTTGCGCGCGTCTTCTATGCTGGAACTAAGGACGGCATCAGCGTTCAGGATGGAAACAGCCTGAAGTGTTCGGGCTGAACAAGGCTTCACAGAGGGGACGCCGCCATGCGCAACCTCAGCCTCACTCGCCAGTGCCTGGGCCTGGTGACACGTATCGAGTGCAGTATCCGTCCGCTGGCCGGCGACACGGGGATGTGGACCTTGCTCTTCGCGGCCGGCATGGAAGGAGAGCAACCTTCGGCCATCAAGGCCCAAGGGCCGTTCCATGGTCCGCTGGTCGCCGAGTCCGTGCTCAATGCCATCGTCGATAGCCTGACGCTGCACGGTTATCAGGTCGCTGATGACCGGCAAATCTGGTGCTTGCACCTGCAAGCGCAGTTGCGAAGGATCAATGGCGAGCGCTGCCGAAACCTTGGGGACTTCCAGTTTCATCCCGAGACCTGAGTTCCAAGGTAGTCGTTGCGTTCGGCGCTGCCGGGTTTGCAGGTAGACGCGTTCACAGGTGGAGGCGGGCGTCCTCATGGGCACGCGTTTACCCGCGAAGCTCAGGGGACCCAGGCTTTTGCTGTCTTGGAGGGGTAGCTATACTCGCGCTCGTTTTTTCGCCATCTGACGAGTCTCTATCCCCCCATGGAACGTATCCTTGAAAATGCGATGTATGCCTCGCGCTGGCTGCTCGCTCCCATCTACTTCGGCCTGTCGCTGGGCTTGCTGGCCCTGGCGCTGAAGTTCTTCCAGGAAGTCATCCACGTCCTGCCCAACGTTTTCGCCCTGAGCGAGGCTGATCTGATTCTGGTGATTCTGTCGCTGATCGACATGTCGCTGGTCGGTGGCCTGTTGGTGATGGTGATGATCTCTGGCTACGAGAACTTCGTCTCGCAGTTGGATATCGACGACAACAAAGAGAAGCTCAACTGGCTGGGCAAGATGGACTCTTCCTCGCTGAAGATGAAAGTCGCGGCCTCCATCGTGGCGATCTCCTCGATTCACCTGTTGCGGGTGTTCATGGATGCCCAGAACATCTCCACCGACTACCTGATGTGGTATGTGATCATCCACATGACGTTCGTGGTTTCGGCGTTCGTCATGGGTTATCTGGACAAGCTCACCAAGCACTGATCGCCGCTGTCGCCGAGCACTGAACCGCCGCCCGTCCGTTGCCAAACGGACGGGCGGTTGCGTTCATGGCTTGTGATTTTTCAGTCTGTGTACAAAAAATGAGCAGTCATGCGTGGTTCCCACTTGTGAGGTGCTCTCATGAACCTGCAACAGCTCAATGTCGAAGCCAGGGCTGGCCATGTCGAGGAGCTCAACCTGATCGCCATCGAGGGCGGTGACTATCTGCTCGAAGCCCGGGTCCAAGGCCATGCCCACCCGCTGGCAGACGGCCGTGGTGAACGGCTGAGGGTGCATTCGGTGGAGGATGCGCGGCAGTTGCTCAACGCTTTGCCGCTGTTGTCCATGAATCTCGTGCACTGGTCTGTCCAGGACGAGATGTGCGGCATGGGCTCGCATCCGGAGGAAGACCTGAAGGTGCCGATCTCCCAGCGCTCGGCCTGGTAACCCTGGTTGCTGAATCACTACGCCGCTGTGTGCTAGGCTTCTTGCCCTTTTTCATGCAGGGCGGATTTCCTTCGCCCTCAAGCGGAGAGTGAAATGTCCGAACTGAACCTGAGCACCGACGAAACGCGCGTCAGCTACGGCATTGGCCGTCAGCTGGGCGGTCAACTGCGTGACAACCCGCCACCAGGCGTCAGCCTGGACGCCATCCTGGCCGGTCTGACCGACGCTTTCAACGGCGCCGAGAGCCGTGTCAGCGAAGCCGACCTGTCGGCTAGCTTCAAGGTCATCCGTGAACTGATGCAAGCCGAAGCTGCCGCCAAGGCCGAAGCCGCCGCTGCCGCTGGCAAGCAATTCTTGGTCGATAACGCCAAGCGTGACGGTATCACTACCCTGGCGTCGGGCCTGCAGTACGAAGTCCTGACCGCGGGCGAAGGCGCCAAGCCGACTCGCGAAGACAACGTGCGTACCCACTACCACGGCACCCTGATCGACGGCACTGTGTTCGACAGCTCCTACGATCGTGGCCAGCCGGCTGAATTCCCGGTCGGTGGCGTGATCGCTGGCTGGACCGAGGCCCTGCAACTGATGAACGCCGGCAGCAAATGGCGTCTGTACGTGCCGAGCGAGCTGGCCTATGGCGCTCAGGGCGTCGGTAGCATCCCACCGCACAGCGTGCTGGTGTTCGACGTCGAGCTGCTCGACGTTCTGTAATACCGTTGGGGCCGCCTAGCGGCCCAATCGCAGGACACGCCCGCTCCCACCGTTATCGTGCATTCAGTATTGGTGGGGGCAGGGCGAGCCTGCAGTGGTGCTGGGCGAACCCCTTCAGCTCCACTCTGTTCCCCCAGGGCGCAATGCCCGGGCATAGCAATACAGAAACAGATTTCGCACCAACTCCTTTAGCACTCCCGGCTCGCTTGAATTCAGGCCATTGAGGTCCAGGTCGCCCTGGTCGCGCAGTTCGTCGAGCGCTTCTTGCTCGAGCACGGCGCAGACTTCGCCTGTTTCGCGGTGCAGGATACGCAGGTAGGGGTGGGGCCGGTCGAGCCAGGCATCGATGAGATAGGTCATGGCTGTTCTCCTTGGAATACGTTTCCAATGAGAATAATTCTTATTACTTGAATAGCAAGTCCCTATTGGAAGTTTTCTTCCGGGCGGGGTAGGGACTTGTTGCGGGATCCGACGGAGCTGCCTGGGTGGCAGCCCCGGTGCGGGGATCAGACCTTGCGCACGAACTCGGACTTCAGCTTCATGGCGCCGATGCCGTCGATCTTGCAGTCGATATCGTGGTCGCCGTCGCACAGGCGGATGTTCTTGACCTTGGTACCGACCTTCACCACCAGGGACGAACCCTTGACCTTGAGGTCCTTGATGACGGTGACGGTGTCGCCATCCTGCAGGACATTGCCGACCGAATCCTTCTTCACCACGTCGTCGCTGGCGGCTTCGGCTTCGCCATTGGCCGACCACTCGTGGGCGCATTCGGGGCAGATCAGTTGAGTGCCATCCTCATAGGTGTATTCGGAGTTGCATTTGGGGCAAGGTGGCAAAGTGCTCACAGGGGTTCCTCAAGACAAGCGGGATTAAGGCCCACATTGTATAAGGTTTTGATCGGATAGTGTGTTTTGCCTGCACAAATGCATTCGCGGGTAAACCCGCTCACACAAGTGCACTACTTGTGGGAGCGGGTTTACCCGCGAATGAGGGCTGATGCGATCTTTAGTGGGTACGGGCTACCGCAAACTCGCTCAGTTCGATCAATGCTTCACGGTATTCGCTCGCTGGCAGCACTTCCAGGCATTCGATGGCGCGCTTGACGTAGTCGCGGGCCAGTTGGGCGGTGTAGTCCAGGGCGCCGGAGGCTTCGACGGCGACGCGGATCTGCTCCAGGTCCTCGATTCCGCCTTTCTGAATCGCCTGGCGTACCAAGGCGGCCTGTTCGGCGGTGCCTTCGCGCATGGTGTAGATCAGCGGCAGGGTAGGCTTGCCCTCGGCCAGGTCGTCGCCGACGTTCTTGCCCAGGGTCTGCGAGTCGCCTTTGTAGTCCAGCAGGTCGTCGACCAGCTGGAAGGCCACGCCCAGGTGGTCGCCGAAGGTGCGCAGGGCCTCGCGCTGCTCGTCGCTGGCACCGGCCAGTGCGGCGGCGCTGTGGGTGGAGGCTTCGAACAGCATCGCGGTCTTGCCGCGGATGACGTCCATGTAGACCTCTTCAGTGGTGCTGGCATCGCGAACGCGCGACAACTGCAACACTTCGCCCTCGGCGATCACCCGGGTGGCCTTGGAGAGAATCTGCATGACCGGCATCGAGCCCAGTTCGACCATCATCTCGAACGAGCGCGAGTAGAGGAAGTCGCCGACCAGCACGCTCGGGGCGTTGCCCCACAGGGCGTTGGCGGTGGAGCGGCCACGGCGCATGCCGGACATGTCGACCACGTCGTCGTGCAGCAGGGTGGCGGTGTGCAGGAACTCGATGGTCGCCGCCAGCAGGCGCAGGTCGTCGCCTTCACGGCCCAGGGCCTTGCCGCACAGCAGTACCAGCAGGGGGCGCAGGCGCTTGCCGCCAGCGGACGTGATATAGTCGCCGATCTTCGATACCAGCGGCACGCGCGAGGTCAGCTGCTTCTTGATGATCTCGTCGACGGCGCTGAAATCGTCAGCTACCGCGCGGTAGAAGGTTTGGGGTTGCATCGGCTGCTCCATTGAGGTTGCGCGGCATGCTAGGTCGCGGGTCCCGGTGTGTCAAGGCGCGGTGCCCGTGGCCCCTGGCCGCCACTTGCAAGCATTTATTGGGTTGCGTACAATCGCGCACCCTAACTTCCTGGGCAGCACCTGCCTTACGCAATTGCACCGGGCCGTTCCAGCCTAGTGCAGCCATGCCAGCCAATACTCATCATATAAAGCGCTGGGTGAGCAGGATTATCGGAGAAATACCCAATGTCTTACGCAGTAATCGTTACCGGCGGCAAGCAGTACAAAGTCGCTGAAGGTGAATTCCTCAAGATCGAGAAACTGGAAGTCGCCACTGGCGAATCCGTGACCTTCGATCGCGTTCTGCTGGTCGCCAACGGCGAAGAAGTCACCATCGGCGCTCCAGTCGTCGCAGGTGCCAAGGTTGTGGCTGAAGTCGTTTCGCAAGGCCGTCACGACAAGGTTCGCATCATCAAGTTCCGTCGTCGTAAGCACCACATGAAGCGCATGGGCCACCGCCAGTGGTTCACCGAGATCAAAATCACCGGTATCCAGGCTTAATCGCCCCGATCCCCTGAATTTATTGGAGAATTGAACCATGGCACACAAAAAGGCTGGTGGTAGTACTCGTAACGGTCGCGACTCAGAATCGAAACGCCTTGGCGTGAAGATGTATGGTGGCCAGGTTATCAAGCCAGGCAACATCATCGTCCGCCAGCGCGGCACCGAATTCCACGCTGGCTACGGCGTTGGTATGGGCAAGGATCACACTCTGTTCGCTAAGATCGAAGGCGTGATCAAGTTCGAGAAGAAAGGCGAGTTCAACCGCCGTTACGTGAGCATCGTCGCAGCCTAATCGCGACGTCGCTTCAGAAGCCCCGTCATGCGACGGGGCTTTTTCGTTTGTGGTGAGCCTCTTGCAAAGCTGTTTGTATGGGCTGCCGGCGTGGGTTTCTACGGTCGTACGGGGCCGCCGCGCTCATTTTTGCAAGAGCCTCAGGTTTTCAAGTATTCAGCTCGCCGGAAGGCGAGAGGCGGTTTTTATGAAGTTTGTTGACGAAGTATCGATCCGGGTCAAGGCCGGTGATGGTGGCAATGGTTGCATGAGCTTCCGCCGCGAGAAGTTCATCGAGAACGGTGGCCCCAACGGCGGTGACGGTGGCGACGGCGGCTCGGTGTACATGGTTGCCGACGAGAACCTCAACACCCTGGTCGACTATCGCTATACCCGTCACCACGAAGCCCAGCGTGGTCAGAACGGTGGCAGCACCGACTGCACCGGCAAGAAGGGCGAAGACCTGTTCCTGCGTGTGCCGGTTGGCACCACCGTGATCGACGCCTCGACCCAGGAAGTCATCGGGGATTTGGTCACCCCCGGGCAGAAGCTGATGGTCGCCCAGGGCGGCTGGCACGGCCTGGGTAATACCCGCTTCAAGTCCAGCACCAACCGTGCGCCGCGCCAGACCACGCCTGGCAAGCCGGGTGAGCAGCGCGACCTGAAGATGGAGCTGAAGGTCCTGGCCGACGTCGGTCTGCTGGGCCTGCCGAACGCCGGCAAGAGCACCTTCATTCGTTCGGTGTCCGCGGCCAAGCCAAAAGTCGCCGACTACCCGTTCACCACCCTGGTGCCGAATCTGGGCGTGGTCAGCGTCGATCGTTGGAAGAGCTTCGTCATCGCCGACATCCCGGGCCTGATCGAAGGTGCCTCCGATGGCGCTGGCCTGGGTATCCGCTTCCTCAAGCACCTGGCGCGTACCCGTGTGCTGTTGCACCTGGTCGACCTGGCGCCGCTCGATGGCAGCAGCCCGGCCGATGCCGCTGAAATCATCCTCAACGAGCTGGCGCAGTTCAGCCCGGCGCTGATCGATCGTGAGCGCTGGCTGGTGCTGAACAAGGCCGACATGATCATGGACGAGGAGCGTGAGGAGCGCGTCAAGGAAGTCGTCGAGCGCCTGAACTGGGATGGCCCGGTCTATGTGATCTCGGCCATTGCCAAGCAGGGCACCGAGCAGCTCAGCCATGACTTGATGCGTTACCTGGAAGACCGTGCCGACCGCCTGGCCAACGATCCCGCCTTCGCCGAGGAACTGGCCGAGCTCGACCAGCGCATCGAAGACGAGGCCCGGGCCCAGTTGCAGGCGCTGGATGACGCGCGCACACTGCGCCGCACTGGCGTCAAGAGCGTGCATGACATCGGCGACGACGATGACTGGGATGATTTCGAGGACGACGAAGACGGCCCGGAAATCATTTACGTGCGCGACTGATCGGTTGCAGTACACTAAACGCCGCTCGAACGAGCGGCGTTTTTGTATCTACGGTATCTACAGATTCGACATAGGTTGGAAGAGAAGATGCGAAGCAAGGTGACAGGCGCCAAGCGCTGGGTCGTGAAGATCGGCAGCGCCCTGCTGACGGCGGATGGCAAAGGCCTCGACCGCGGCGCCATGGCCGTCTGGGTCGAGCAGATGGTCGCACTGCGGGAAGCAGGCGTGGAATTGGTGCTGGTCTCCTCCGGGGCCGTGGCAGCGGGCATGAGCCAGCTGGGCTGGACCTCGCGACCGAGCGCGATGAACGAGCTGCAAGCCGCTGCCTCCCTCGGCCAGATGCGCCTGGTGCAGGCGTGGGAGTCGAGCTTTGGCGAGCACGGCAAGCACACCGCGCAAATTCTTCTGACCCACGACGACCTTTCCGACCGCAAACGTTACCTCAATGCCCGCAGCACCCTGCGTACCCTGGTCGACTTGGGTGTGGTCCCGGTGATCAACGAGAACGACACCGTGGTCACCGACGAGATCCGCTTCGGCGACAACGACACCCTGGCCGCCCTGGTGGCCAACCTGGTGGAGGCCGACCTGCTGGTGATCCTCACCGACCGCGATGGCATGTTCGACGCCGACCCGCGCAACAACCCCGAGGCGCAGCTGATCTACGAGGCCCGCGCCGATGATCCGTCGCTCGATGCCGTTGCCGGCGGTACCGGTGGCGCTCTCGGTCGTGGCGGCATGCAGACCAAGCTGCGCGCCGCGCGCCTGGCTGCCCGTTCCGGTGCTCATACCATCATCATCGGTGGCCGCATCGAGCGTGTCCTGGACCGCCTGAAGGCCGGCGAGCGCCTGGGTACCCTGCTGTCGCCCGAGCGCGGCATGCTCGCCGCACGCAAGCAGTGGCTGGCCGGCCATCTGCAGACCCGCGGGACGCTGGTGCTGGACGATGGTGCCGTGAAGGCCCTGCGCGAATCGAACAAGAGCCTGCTGCCGGTCGGCGTGAAGACTGTGCAAGGCAGCTTCCGCCGCGGCGAGATGGTGATCTGCGTGGGCTCTGATGGCCGTGAAGTAGCCCGTGGTCTGGCCAACTACAGCGCTCTGGAGGCGCAGAAGATCATTGGCCAGCCGTCCGACGCCATCGAGAGCCTGCTGGGCTACAGCGCCGAGCCGGAGCTGGTGCACCGCGACAACCTGGTGCTGGTCTGAGGAGGCGAACGTGCTGAAAAGGATCATTGCCATGGCCGCCTTGGCGCTGCCGATGCTGGCCGGGGCCGATGAGATCGGCCAGGTATCCACGGTGTTCAAGTTTCTCGGGCCGAACGATCGCATCGTCGTCGAGGCGTTCGACGATCCGAAGGTCGAGGGTGTGACCTGCTACCTGTCACGGGCCAAGACGGGCGGTGTGAAAGGTGGGTTGGGCCTGGCCGAGGACCGGGCGGAGGCGTCGATCGCCTGTCGTCAGGTCGGGCCGATCAACTTCAAGGGCGAGTTGAAGGACGGCGAGGAAGTGTTCAAAGAGCGCACTTCGCTGGTGTTCAAGACCATGCAGGTGGTGCGCTTTCTCGACAAGAAGCGCAATACGCTGGTGTACCTGGTGTACAGCGACCGGATGATCGAAGGCAGCCCGCAGAATGCGGTGACGGCTATCCCCATCCTGCCTTGGGCGCATTGATACCCTGTTAAAGCATTCGCAGGTAAACCCGCTCCCACAGGTATTGCACAAGCCTCGAGGGCAGTGGATTACCTGTGTGCGGGTTTACCCGCGAATGGGCCGCAAAGCGGCCCCCATCAAATCAGGCCAATTCCTCGGCCTCATCCTCACGCACGATCGCCTTCACTTCATCGATACGGCTGATGAATTTCCAGTCAGCCTCGTCGATGTAGATGCCGTTCGGCCCGCTACCGCCTTCCAGATCGATCGCCACCCGCGCCGACACCTGCGGCTTCACGCTCGCCAGGATTGGCACGAAGCCCAACTGCTGGCTGGTTTCCAGCAATGCCGCCTGGTTGCGCTCGTCGATGTCCGCCGCTTCGTCGAGGTAGTAGGGCAGGCGGATGCGCCCGGCCAGGTCGCGGTCCATCAGGTGCAGCAACAGGTACATGTTGGTCAGCGCCTTGATGGTCATGGTGGTGCCGTTGGACGCGGCGCCATCGATGTCGGCGTGGATCACGGGTTGGCTGTTGATCTTGGTGATCTCGAAGGCCAGCTCGAAGAGGTCCTTCAGGCCCAGCTGGTTGTGGTTGGCCGCCACCAGCCGTGCCAGGTATTCCTTGGCCTCTTCGTTCTTGTGATCCTGCTCGGCGCTTTGGGTCAGGTCGAACACCGACAGGGTTTCGCCTTCCTCGTACTGCCCGGCGCTGTGGATGATCTGGTCGATGTGCTTGAGCGCTTCCTTGTTCGGTGCCAGGACCACGCGGAAGCTTTCCAGGTTGGACACCTGGCGCTTGTTGATCTCGCGGTTGAACAGCGCCAGTTGATGCTCGAGGCTGTCGTAGTCGCTGCGGATGTTGCGCAGGGTCCGGGCGATGTCGGTGACCGCCGCGCGACGGGCCTTGGCCAGGGTCAGGGCCTCTTCGGTGCGGTGCGAGTAGGCGTTGATCAGCAGCTGCAGGCGGCGCTCCATGTCGTCTTCGCTGTCGAACTTGGCCACGCCCTTGAGGCGTACCTGGGCGTACAGCGCCTCGATCTGGTTGTCCACGCGCTGCAGCGCCTGCCAGCTGTCCTGATAGTCATTGAGCAATGGCAGCAGGTTGTCCATGGAGTCGTCGACCGCCTCCATGAACGGCGTGCCGAACGGCAGGTCAGCCGGCAGCAACTGGCGACGGCGCAGGGCGTCGTCGAGGGTGCGCTGCTTGGCTTCGAGGTCGGCAATCTGGCGGCCGACCAATTGCAGCTTGGCCGACAGTTGCTGGACGCGTTCGGTGAAGGCGTCGCTGGAGCGCTTGAGCTCATCCTGAGCGGCTTCCAGCTGCGCCAGTTGCTCCATCTTCTCGGGCTCTTCGGCGCTCAGGGTTTCGCTGCGGCGGAAGTCTTCCAGGGCCTTCTGGGCATCGAGCACCTGCTGGTACAGGGCCTCGGTCTGGGCCTTGCTCGCGCTGCGGTCGGCGGCGACGGCCTGCTGGGTCTTGAGCTGCTTGAGTTCTTTTTCCAGGCGTTCTTTCTGGTCGCGCAGGGCGGCGCGGTCGGCCAGGGCCTGCAGGGCCGGTGGGTCGATGTGCGACAGGTCGATGGACAGGCCCGGCACTTCGAAACGCTCGCCCTTGAAGCTGTCGAGCACTGCTTCGAGGGTCTTGACCCAGACATCGCTGTCGTCCAGCTCGATGCCGCGATCGCCCAGTGGCAGGCTGAACAGCGCACCGTTGAACAGGCGCATCAGGCGATCGACGTCCTGCTGGGAGAACTCCTCGCGCAGGCGGGCATAGCTGTTGTTGTCGGCGTGGTCGAGCTGCTGCTTGACCTGCTTGAGGCGTTTTTCCAGATCGCGCACGCGCTCGTCGAGGTCCTCGGCGGAGAACTGGCGCGACTGGGCCAGGGCGCCGGCCAGTTCGTCGTGGGCGTCCTTGGCGGCCAGCAGTTGCTGCTCCAGGACCTTGGCGTCCTCGACCAGAGCGAAACGGTGCTTGAGCACCGACAGCTCGCCGAGCCAGCGCTGGATGCCGGTGATCTCGCGTTCCAGGCGCATCAGCTCCTGGGTGCCGCCGCGCTGATCGTTCTGCAGGCGGTCCTGCTCGCCACGGTAGTGCTCGGCCTGGATGACCAGCTCTTCCTTGCGCGCCATGGCGTATTCCTGCCAGGTGCCCAGCAGGTTATCGAGCAGAGGCGAGAGGCGGTGCAGCTTGCCGCGCAGGATGTCGCGCTGGGCGACGCCGCCGGCCAGGGCCTCGACCAGCGGGCCTGCGGCGACCAGGGCGTTGTAGTCCTGCTCCATGCGGCGCACGTCGCGGAAGGCTTCTTCGCAGGCGGCGATGTAGTCGACGCTGCCCGAGCGCAGGCTGTGCTCGAAGGCATCGAGGAACAGCTGCTTGAGCTTGGCCGCGGTGATTTCGCGCATGTGCAGCAGGTTGATGAACAGCGAGCGGAAGGTCTTGAGGCTCTGTTCGCTGGTCGAGCGCAGCGGGATCAGGGTCAGGTCCAGCGGCACCGACGTGTGGCCGCCGACCAGCAGTCGGCGCAGTTCGTCCGGCTTGAGCTCGTAGGCCTTCAGGCCGTGTTGCTCGAGGTTGGTGAACAGCTCTTTCTGGCGCAGGCAGGTGTCGTTCTTTTGGTAGTGCGCCAGGTCCAGCTGCCCCTGGTAGGCGAAGAACTGGTGACCGAAGCCGCCGCCTGGGCCGCGACCGACCACGCCGATCACATGGGGGCCGTGGGGCAGGTTCAGTTCGCAGAGGATGTAGCTGGTGTCGCTGGCGAAGTAGAACCGGCGCGATTGCTCCAGGCTGTACTTGCCGAAGCTCATGTCGGACATGCGCGCCAGGATCGGGAACTGCAAGGCGTTGATCGAGGCGGATTTACCGAGGTTGTTGGCACCGTAGACCGACAGCGGCTGCTCCAGGGGGAACAGGCCCAGGCTGTAGCCGGCGGTGTTGAGCAGTGCGAAGCGGCGGATACCGTAGCGTTCCTGGCTCATGCGTCAATCTCCTGTTGCTCTTCGCGAATGGCCCGGGCCAGGGCTTCTTCCTCGCTCTCTTCGCCGTCGAACGGTGACAGGTCGAGCGGGTCGTCGGTGCGGTTGAGTTCTTCCGGGCTCTCTTCCTCGACCAGTACCGGCGTTGGCAGCGGCAGGTCGCTGTGCAGGCTGGCGGCAAGGTCGCGGTCCTGCTGGACCGACAGGCAGACGTCGAGGAAGCGATGCATTGGCGGCAGGAAGCGATAGATGCCACCTTCCTCGTGGGCGAAGCCCAGTTGGGTCATGCGGCGCAGGATCTTTTCTTCCAGTTCGTCGACGGTCTGCACTTCGGCCTGGATGAACAGGTCGCGGTACTTTTCCAGCAGCGAAGGCAGCTCATCGCGGCCGATGCTGCCGCCGTCGAGCACGGCCATCGGGTCGCGGCCCTGGTCGGCCAGGTGCTCGACCAGGATGAAGGTGAACAGCGACAGGCGCTGGGCGGTCTTGTTGACCTGCGCGGCGGCCTGCTCGGGCACGAAGTAATAGAAGCCGCGGGTATCGCACACCAGTTCGAAGCCCAGGGCCTTGAACAGGGTGCGGTATTGGTCCTGGAAGTTCGACAGCTGGGCATACAGCTCAGGGTCGCGGCGGCTTATGTGAAAGCCTTTGAACAGCTCGCGGAAGATGGGCGCGAGCTGGGACAGTTCGGAAAGATCAAGATGCATTGGCTGGGCTCGCGTTGGATTCAGGCGTGGTTTCGCGGCTGGAGGTCAGGGCGAAGGAGCGCAGGCTGACCAGGTGCTCGCGGGTGGTGTACTCGCGGCGGTCCAGGCGTTCGCGGCTAAAGCGCTTCTCCCGCGACAGGCGCGAGAACCAGTACAGCAATTCGTCGGTGGCGCCTTCGGGTTCCTGCTCGAGCAGCCAGACCATGAGGTCCGGCAACGGCAGGGCGTCCTCGCAGCGTTCGAGCATTTCCTTGACCGTGCGCGGGGCGCGGGGCAGCGGGCCCTTCTGGCTCTTGTGCGCCTTGGGGAAGCGCGCCGGCTTGGGTTCGAAGCGGGCCAGGGCATACACATAGGCCTCCACCTGGCTGGCGCTGCCGAGGAAGGTGCTCTGCGGGCGGGTGAACATCGGCATGGCCGCATGGGGCACGGCGTCGATGCCTTTGCGGCGGATCACCGACAGGGCCAGGGCCGCGCCACGGGTGACGGCGTTGTGCCGGCGTGCTTCTTCGCGCAGTGGCAGCAGCAGCTCGCGGGCGTGGCGCAGGGTGAGCTGGGCGCTGGTCTGCATTTCGAGAATGCGCGCGTGGGTGCGCAGCAGCATGTCGTCGTCGACCAGGTGACCCAGTCGCGCCTGCTCGCCCAGCAGGCGCAGCAGCACGGTCTCGACCTTGCGCACGCCCTGCTCGAAGGCGCCGTCGGCATTGACCAGCTGGATCATCGGCTCGACGTATTCGTCCCAAGTCGCCAGGACTTCGGCGTAACGCTGGCGAAGGGGGATCTGGCGGTTGCTGGTCTTGGCCCGTTCGGCCACGGCGACCAGCGCCTGCTCATCGTTGTCGAGTTTCTTCAGGACATCGCGCACGCGCATGTCGAGCAGGCGCAGTTGGCGCGCCAGGTCGTCGCTGTCGCGGTTGTCGAAGGCGTCCTGGATGTGCCCGGCCAGGCGCTCCAGGTGGCGCAGGTAGGCTTCGATCTCCAGGCACAGGCCCAGGCGGTGCTCGCGACGCAGGTAGGCGAGGAAGTCATGGATCTGGGCGTTGAGCTCGAAGCGGTTCGGGCTCTTGGCCACCGGCACCAGGATATCCAGGCGTATCCATACGTCCAGCAGCTGGGTGATGTCCTGCGGCGTGCTCTCCACCTGCTGCCGGGCCAGCTGCTGGCGCAGTTCGACCAGGCTCAGGGTGCCCTGGTCGAAACGCTCGCACAGCGGCTCGATCAGGGCCCAGTGTTCGGCTAGGGCGCGCAGGACGCGCTTGGGTTCGATCATTGGCGGGTCGACTCGTTGCCAAATAAAAGGGGCGATTGTACTGCATCCGGGGGGGAGGATTTCACCCCTTGGTCTGTAATGAACTATGGCCTGAAGGCTTGGCCGTGTGTACCTCGTACAGTTCAAGCCTTAAATTTCCGCCGACCAGTTGCGGCGCTTGCAGGGCAACGGCGTTAGAATGGCCGACTGTTTTCGTTCCCCGGATGCCTGTGCCTTGCTGACCGAGCCCCGCCGCCGCGCCTACCTTTCCGCCATGCAAGTGGTGCATTGGCTGCCGCGCGCCGAATTGCCGTTCGCCGCGCCGTCGCGTCCGGAGCTGCTGGCGCCCTTGGCGCCGGTCGAGGATTTCGACAGGGACGTGCAGCCACCGGCGCAGCCGTCCAGGGAGGCGCCAGCCGCGCCCCAGGCTCGCTCGGTCGAGCGACCGAAGATCGAGATTCCCCGCCCCGGCACTGCGCCCAAGCCTGCCAGCAAACCGGTCGAAGCCGAGGAGCAGGCCCCCGCACCTCGGCCTGCACCTGTCCCACCGCCGCGTTTCGCCCTGCAGTTGCTGCGCGCCGGCAGTTGCCTGCTGTTGGTGGAGCTGGCGACCGGCCAGCCGTTCCAGAGCCGCGATCCGTCCTACCTGCTGCTCAAGGACATGCTGCGTGCCGCCGGCCTGCCCGATGCCCCGCAGATCATCGGCGAGCCGGTACGCTGGCCGCTGTTGGTGCGCGGCAACATGGACCAGGGCCCTGAGGCGGCGCGGGATTTCGTCCAAGGGTTCATCCAGGCTCGCCTGGAAGAGGCGCCCTGCACCTGCCTGTGGCTGGTCGGCCTGCCGGCCGTGCGCTTCGCCGGCCAGGCCGATGGCGAGGCCTACTACCAAGAACTTAAGGTCGAGGGCCTGGGCGATGCCTGGGCCTTGCCGGGCCTTGAACTGTTGATGGACGAGCCGCAGCGCAAGGCGGACGTCTGGCAAGCGATGCGCCGGCTGATGGCGCGCTGGAAGAGCGTTGAATGAGTGACTCGATCAGTTTCCGCCGAATGACCGAGGCGGATCTGGATGCCGTGCTTAAGATCGAATATGCCGCGTTCAGTCATCCCTGGACCCGCGGGATCTTTCAGGATGCGCTCAAATCCTACGAAGTGTGGCTGATGTTCGACGGCCAGCAGCAGGTGGGGCATGGCGTAATCAATGTGATCATCGACGAAGCGCACCTGCTCAACATCACCGTCAAGCCGGAGAACCAGGGGTGCGGCCTGGGGTTGCGCCTGCTCGAGCACCTGATGGCGCGGGCCTACCAGCTCAATGGTCGCGAATGCTTCCTGGAAGTACGCGCGAGCAACCAGTCGGCCTATCGTCTGTATGAGCGCTACGGATTCAACGAGATCGGCCGGCGCCGGGATTACTACCCTGTCGCGGGCGGTCGCGAAGACGCCCTGGTGATGGCCTGCACCCTGCTCGAAGAGTGACCTCGCAGGGCCAGGTCGTGTCACACAGCCATACCCTGATGAGGCAACGACCATGCATGACTTGCAGGAACTGATCGACAACAACGAACGCTGGGCCGATGCGATCAAGCAGCGCGACCCGGACTTCTTTGCCAAGCTGGCCCGTCAGCAAACCCCCGAATTCCTCTGGATCGGTTGCTCCGATGCCCGCGTGCCGGCCAACGAGATCGTCGGCATGTTGCCGGGTGATCTGTTCGTGCATCGCAATGTCGCCAACGTGGTGCTGCACACCGACCTGAACTGCCTGTCGGTGATCCAGTACGCAGTCGAGGTGCTCAAGGTCAAGCACATCCTGGTCACCGGCCACTACGGCTGCGGTGGTGTACGGGCGGCCATGCAGGACCGCCAGTTGGGCCTGATCGATGGCTGGCTGCGCTCGATCCGCGACCTGTACTACGAAAAGCGCGGCGAGCTGGCCAAGCTGGAGAGCGAAGAGGCCAAGGTCGATCGGCTGTGCGAACTCAATGTCATCCAGCAGGTCGCCAACGTGGCGCATACCAGCATCGTGCAGAACGCCTGGCATCGGGGGCAGGACCTGTCCATTCATGGTTGCATCTATGGCATCAAGGATGGTCGCTGGAAGAGCCTGGACACCACCATCAGCGGCTTTGCCCAGTTGCCGCCTCAATATCGCCTGCGGCCTCTGGAGTAACCCGCCATCTGCGGCACAGGTCTCGTGCTTTACTCGACGTAGGAGTGAACACAGGAGTGGCAGATGAAGGGCACGACGCTGCTGGCGCTGGCGGCAAGTCTGATGATGGGCGCTCACGCCCACGCCGATGATCGAGACCTGTGGATGTTCGCCCAATGGGCGGGCGACCACGAGACGCGTGCCTTCCGCCAGATGCTGGTGGATGCGCGCCTTTACGGCGTGGTGCCGATCCATCAACTGCTGCGCTCGGCCTCGGACTGGCGCCTGTGCCGGGCCTCGCCCTTCGCCGTGCCGCCGGCTGCCCAGTGGCCTCAGGTGCGTTCTACCCTGGCGTTGCTCAAGACGCTCGACGAGCAAGGCGTTCTGCGCCAGTTCGAGGTGGTCTCGGCTTATCGCGATCCGCGCCTGAACGCCTGTGCGGGCGGAGCGGTGGGTAGCGCCCACACGCGCGCCTTCGCCGTGGACGTGCTCTTGCCAGCCTGGTCAGATCCCAATCCGCTATGCCGCTTCTGGCAGCAATACGGCCAAGCCTGGAACATGGGGCTGGGGCGTTACCCGACGGGGCGCATCCATCTGGATACCGCAGGGTTTCGGACGTGGGGCGGCGACGGTCATTCGGGCTCGTCGTTTTGCATCAAGCCTAAGTGAGCCAGGCAGCTCTGGCACTCCTGAACCACCCATGTGGCAAAACGCTCGCGCTTGTCACCGGGCTCCAGTGGCCGGGGGCTGAGCAGGTGGTAGGCAGAGCCATCGCGCAAGAAGCCAAACGGCGCCTGTAGCTGCCCGCTGTCGAGTTCGTCGCGCACCATCAGGGCCGACGCAATCGCCAGGCCCAGGCCCGCGCTGGCGGCCTGGATGGACAAGTAGAAATGCTCGAAGTCGCTTCGCTCGGTATCTCGGGCTTGCCTGCCGTCCAGACGCAGCCAGGTAGCCCAGGCGTTGGGACGAGTGGCGCTGTGCAGCAGACGTTGGCCGTCGAGCCTGCTGCTCAGGTTGGGTTGGCAGACGGGGCCGATCCATTCGTCGCAGATCTTCAGGCTATGCAGTTGCCGGTCCCAATGAAAGTCGTCACGCCGCAGGGCCAGGTCGACGCCCGCGCGGGCGAAGTCCACGGGGCCGCCAGCGGCCACCAGGTGCAGTTGCAGGTCCGGATGGGCGGCGTGGAAGCGGGGCAGGCGCGGAATCAGCCAGCGCATGGCGATGGTCGGTTCGCACGACAGCACCAGTACGTTATCGCGCTCCTGTGTTTGCAGACGCTGCACGGTGCCTTCCAGTTGCTCGAAGATCGACTGGGTGGTGCTGTGTAGCATCCTCCCCGCAGCGGTGAGAAAGATCGCCCGGTTGCGTCGTTCGAACAGCTCGACGCCAAGGCTCTCTTCCAGCAGGCGCACCTGGCGGCTGACTGCCCCATGGGTCACATGCAGGCGCTCGGCGGCGCGCACGAAGCTTTCGGTTTCGGCGGCGATGTCGAAGTAACGAAAAGCGGTAAGCGGCGGCAGTTTCATGATCGTATCGGCGCGATAGCCCTATGGGCGCGGGCTCACCCGCGAGGAGAACAACGCAGCTTCGAGGGCGGGTCCGCTCCCGAATCTGTGAATAAAACTAGCGGATTCGTCGCACTATAAATCGATTTTTGCCTGTGGATAAGCCCTCGATAATTGGCGCCTCTGTGTTTTTTCATCGCCTATCGAGGAGCTTTTCGTGAATGAACTGATCGCTGTCGCCCTGTTCACTGTGCTGGCTGTCATCAGCCCGGGCGCCGACTTCGCCATGGTCACCCGCAGCAGTTATGCACAGGGACGCAAGGCGGGGCTTGCCGCTGCCGTCGGCATCGCTTTGGGGGTGCAGGTGCATGTGCTGTACACGGTTCTGGGTATTGCCGTGATCATCAGTCAGAGCCCGGTGTTGTTCATGACCATGAAGGTGCTGGGTGCGGGGTACCTGATCTACCTGGGCTATCAATCGCTGACCAACACCGCGCGCATCAGCCTCGACGACCTTGCGCAGGTCGGCCAGGTGAGCGTGCTGAAGGCACTTCGCACGGGCTTTCTGACCAATGCGCTGAACCCCAAGACCATGCTGTTCGTGGTCAGTGCCTATACCCAGGTGGTGCAGCCGGGGAGCCCGATGGCCCTGGACTTTGCCTATGGTGCGTTCATGTCCTTCGCCCATTGGGTGTGGTTCAGCCTGGTGGCAGTGTTCTTTTCCAGTGCGGTGCTGCGCAAGGCTATGGTCGAGCGGCAGGTCATGGTGGATCGGGTGATCGGCGTGGCCCTGATCGGGCTGGGGGTCGCGGTGATGGCGGCGGGGGTGCGATGAGCTAGGGCGGGCCGCGCAGTTTTTCGCGGACAAGAAAAAAGGGCTTATCTTTCGATAAGCCCTTTTCAATATGGTGGCTACACAGGGACTTGAACCCCGGACACCGGCATTATGAATGCCGTGCTCTAACCGACTGAGCTATGTAGCCAAGTGGCGCGCATTATTCGCCTGAAACGCGATTGTGTCAACACTCATTTCAAAAAAAATTTACGCGCTTTCAATCGCTTAGCCAGAAAGCCCTGGATCAGCGCACCACCAGCCAACGGCCGAGTACGCCATACAGGCGCAAATGCTGTTCGTCGGCCAGGCGCTCCAGGCTATGAGAGGGGTGGTCGAGGTCGAAGTCACCGCTGACACGCCGCTGGGCGGTCTGCTCGTCCAGCAGCCAGACGCATCGTCCCTGATAGCCGGCCAAGCGTTCGAGGACCTCGCCCAGCGGCATGTCCCTGGCCAGCAGATGACCGTTGCGCCAGGCGTCCACCGTCTTGACGTCGATCTTGCTCACCTGGCCGATGCGCGCATCGGTGAAGGTTACCCGTTCGCCAGCCGAGACCATGCGCTGATCACCACCTTGGAGCACCATGGCCTTGCCGTTGAGTACCACCAGTTCGTCATAGGTGCCGTGACGGGCGAGCATCAGGCGGCTGCCATAGACCTCGATGCGGGCATCATCGACCTGAACCTGCAGGGCGCGCCCATCGAGCATGACCTCCAGGTACACCTGGCCTTGAATCAATTGCATCTGCCGTGTGCGCTCGCGCAGGTCGATATCCAAGGCGCTGGCGCCGTCCAGGTGCAGGGTGGTGCCGTCAGCCAGGCGCACGCTGCGTCGTTCGCCGCTGTCGGTATACAGGTCGCTGCCCAGGCGCTGCGCCTGCGGCCAGTATCCGTAGGCCAGCCCTGCCAGGATCAGCAGGAACAGTACGGCCAGCCACGTTCCGGCGTGGCTGCGGCGCGAGTGGACCAGCGGGACGCGAGGGCGAGGGGTAGTGGTCAGTTGCTGCCAGCAGGCTTCCAGCTCGGCGTAGGCGCGGGCGTTCTCCGGTGCCTGGCACCACGCGGCGAAGGCTTGGCGTTGCCGTTCGTCGCATCCGGGATGGCGAAGACGGGAGAACCATTCCAGAGCCTCTCGTTCGGGGTCTGCCTGGGGGTGGAGAGCGGGCGTTGGGCTCATGGGGGCGGCTCGCGAGGAGGGCGGTTTGGGCCAGTGTTTACGGGGTTTTGACGGCGAAGATGCTAATTATATTGAGAATTGTTTTCAAGTGCGTATTGGCTCATCGATATAAAAAGGTAGCTATCTATCTACTTGTTTCCGGATAATCGGATCCCAAATTCGCGGACGGACTCCCTGCCATGGCCACCAGCAGCGCCCAGACTTCCACCGCCGCCAGCGCGACGGCCCAAGCCAACCCGCTGGTGATGCGCATCATCGCCTTTTGCGCGCTGGCGCATCTGATCAACGATCTGATCCAGTCGGTGTTGCCGGCCATCTATCCAATGCTCAAGGCGAACTATGACCTGAGCTTTGCCCAGATCGGCCTGATCACCCTGACCTTCCAGGTCACCGCCTCGCTGCTGCAGCCCTGGGTGGGTTTTTTCACTGACCGGCGACCGACGCCGAACCTGTTGCCGTTGGGTACGGTGTGTACCTTGGTCGGGATCGTGATGTTGGCGTTCGTCGGCAGTTTCCCCATGATCCTCCTGGCCTCGGCGCTGGTAGGCATCGGTTCGTCGACCTTCCACCCGGAGACCTCGCGGATCGCGCGCCTGGCCTCAGGCGGTCGTTTTGGCCTGGCCCAGTCGACGTTCCAGGTCGGCGGCAATGCGGGATCGGCCTTTGGTCCGCTGCTGGCGGCGGCCATTGTCATTCCCTTCGGCCAGAGCCACGTGGCCTGGTTCGGCCTTGCTGGGTTGTTCTTCTTCGCCGTGACCTTGCTGCTGCGCCGCTGGTACACCGGCCACCTCAACCAGTTCAAGGCGCGCAAGGCCGTGCAGGCCAGCCATGGCATTTCCCGCCAGCGGGTGATCCTGGCGCTGGTGGTGCTGGGCCTGCTGGTGTTCTCCAAGTACTTCTACATGGCCAGTTTCACCAGCTACTTCACCTTCTACTTGATCGAGAAGTTCGACCTGTCGGTCGCGAGCTCCCAGTTGCACTTGTTCCTGTTCCTCGGCGCGGTGGCGGCCGGGACGTTCTTTGGTGGGCCGATCGGCGATCGCATCGGACGCAAGGCGGTGATCTGGTTCTCCATCCTGGGTGTGGCGCCATTCACCCTGTTGCTGCCCTATGCCGACCTCTTCTGGACCACCGTGCTCAGCGTTGTGATCGGCTTCATCCTGGCGTCGGCCTTCTCGGCGATCGTGGTGTATGCCCAGGAGCTGGTGCCGGGGAGTGTCGGCATGATCGCCGGGATCTTCTTTGGCCTGATGTTCGGGTTCGGGGGCATCGGGGCGGCGTTGCTCGGGTACCTGGCCGACCTGCGGGGGATCGAGTACGTGTACGGGCTGTGTTCGTACCTGCCATTGTTCGGCCTGCTGGCCGTATTCCTGCCGTCCACCGGCAAGCGTTGATGGCGTCGGGACCGCCTGGCGGTCCCGAGATTGACGAGTCGGCGGCCCTTGGCCTAGAGTGCCGGCTCTTTTCTTTCCACGTAGTCGATGCAATGCGCTGTTCCCTGTCCCTTCGCCTTGTTCGCCAGCCTGCTTCCCAGGCTGCACGTCGCACGTGGCCGAGCGACACGGTGCTCAAGCGTCGACGCAGCGTGCTGTTCGCCTTCACTTTCTCGCCACATCTTGCCCTGAACTGATTCGCGCTCGCCTGTGCGCGCCTTCCCGGCGTGAGCCTGGGCGCCTGCGTTCGCACATCTTTTCAGTGGTTTTCCAGCCGACCGGGGCACGTGGGTGCCGCCGGGTGGCGTGCAAGGAGTGGTACATGAACATGCGTTTGCTGGCGGGCCTTTTGTTCGCCGTGTCGGTGGTGGGCTTCAGCCTGGGGGCGAGCTTGCCGCTGGTCTCATTGCGCCTTCACGAGGCGGGGGCCAGCACCCTTGAAATCGGCATCATCTCGGCCATTCCGGCGGCAGGGATGATGCTCTCGGCGTTCATGGTCGACGCCTGTTGCCGGCATCTGACCCGGCGCACCATCTACCTACTGAGCTTTAGCCTGTGCACCCTGAGCATCGCCTTGCTGGAATGGTCGTTCGCCTCGATCTGGCACCTGGCGCTGCTGCGCCTGGCGTTGGGGGTTGGCATGGGGGTCGCGATCATCCTGGGCGAATCCTGGGTCAACGAACTGTGCCCGGATCACAACCGCGGCAAGATCATGGCGTTGTACGCCACCAGCTTCACCGGTTTCCAGGTGCTGGGCCCGGCGATGCTGGCGCTGGTGGGCGCCAACAGCCCTTGGGTCACCGGCGTGGTGACGGCCTGCTACGGCCTGGCCTTGCTGTGCATCGTGCTGACGGTCCCCAACGATCATGTGGAGCATGGCGAGGAGGGCGAAAAGAGTTTCACCCTGGCCGGTTTCTTCCGCGTGGCGCCAGCGCTGTGCGTGGCGGTGCTGTTCTTCTCCTTCTTCGATGCCGTGGTGCTGTCGTTGCTGCCGGTGTATGCCAGCAGTCATGGCTTTGCCGTCGGCGTGGCGGCGCTGATGGTGACGGTGGTGTTCGCCGGCGACATGATCTTCCAGTTGCCTCTGGGCTGGCTGGCCGACCGGGTCGAGCGCACTGGGCTGCACCTGGTGTGCGGCCTGTTGGCCATGTCGATCGGCATCGGCCTGCCGTGGCTGCTTCAGGCAACCTGGTTGCTCTGGCCGATGCTGGTGCTGCTGGGTGCGGTGGCCGGTGGCATCTACACCCTGGCGCTGGTGCTGATCGGCCAGCGCTTCAAGGGCCAGGACCTGGTCACCGCCAACGCCAGCGTCGGTTTGCTGTGGGGTGTCGGTAGCCTGGTCGGGCCGTTGGTCAGCGGCGCGGCGATGGATGTGGCGCCCCACGGGCTGCCGATGGCACTGGCGCTGATGGCGGGGTTGTTCGTGTGCTTTGCCCGGCAGTCGTATCGACGGGCGGCCAAGCTGCGGGCTGTGACAGACTGAGGGCTGTGCGCCGCCGCGGATAAGTGCGTTCCCACCGGGCCTGCGGGGATACCGATGGGAGCGGTCTGCCCGCGAGGAAGGCGCCACGGCGCAAGGCCGTTGACAGCGAAATTACCCGCGCAAGATCCGTCGTTTAGCCGCTAAGCGATTGGTCTAAGCTGGGTGTTTTCCGATCACTGGAGGGCACTGCGCATGATCCACGCCGACCTCTCGCCCGTGGCCTACCGTGAAGCCACGGATTTTCTCGCCGCCCTGGACCCGGACTGGGCCCGGCATATCGCCGCCATCGGCCCCTGCCAGCACAGTGCGGCACCTGAGCGCGAACCCTTCGAGGCGCTGGTGCGTGCGGTGGCGTATCAGCAATTGCACGCCCGGGCGGCCGAGGCGATCCTGGCGCGGATGCTGGCCTTGTTTCCCGAGGCTGCGTTCCCCGCCCCTGAGCAGTTGCTGGCCACACCGGCGGATGTGCTGCGCGCCTGCGGGTTCTCCGCCAGCAAGCTGGCGACCGTGCAGGGCATCGCCCAGGCGCGGCTGGACGGTATCGTGCCCAGCCGCGAACAGGCTCTGGCCTTGACCGATGATGCGCTGATCGAGCGCCTGGTCAGCCTGCGTGGCGTCGGCCGCTGGACGGTGGAGATGCTCTTGATCTATTGCCTGGAGCGCTCCGACATCCTGCCGGTGGACGACTTTGGCGTGCGAGAGGGTTACCGGCGGCTCAAGGGCATGGACAAGGCGCCGACGCCTGCGCAGTTGCGGTCGTTGGGCGGCGGCTGGAGCCCGTACCGCACGGTGGCGTCCTGGTACCTGTGGCGAGCGTAGGCGTTCACGCGCACATTGCTCGGCAAGAATCGGAGTGCCACACGCCTCCCACCCTGTCAGGCTTGAACCATCCGCAGCCCTGGAGATGCCCCATGAAGCCTGCCTCAACTTACCTCACCGATGCCGACCGCTGGCTCGCCGTGCAGGCCCGCGACGCTGCGGCCAGTGGCCATTTCGTCTATGCCGTGCGCACCACGGGCGTCTACTGTCAGCCGGGTTGCAAGTCGCGCTTGGCCAAGCGCGAAAACGTCGAGTTCTTCACCGACGCCGAGGCGGCCCAGGCGGCCGGGTATCGTGCCTGTCGACGTTGCACCGAGGCCAAGGCCGAACAGGTTGCACGACGCACCGAGCTGGTTGCCCGTGCCTGTCGATTGATCGAGGCCAGCGACACCGCGCCCAATCTCGAGCAACTGGGCGCGCAACTGACGCTCAGCCCCTTCCACCTGCATCGCCTGTTCAAGGCCGAGACTGGGCTTACCCCCAAAGCCTATGCCTCGGCCTTCCGCGCCCGGCGCCTGCGCGAGCGGCTCGACGATCAAGACAGTTCCGTGACCGACGCGATCTATGACGCCGGCTACAACTCCAATAGCCGATTCTATGAAAGTGCTGGTCAGCGCCTGGGCATGCGTCCGCGTGAATATCGCGCCGGCGGTGCGGGGGCGCGCATTCGTTTCGCCATCGGCCAGTGCTCCCTGGGGGCGATCCTGGTGGCCCAGAGCGAGCGCGGAATCTGCGCCATTCTATTGGGCGACGACCCTGAGCAACTGCTGTGCGAGTTGCAGGATCAGTTCCGCAATGCGCAACTGATCGGTGGCGATGCCAGTTTCGAGCAGTTGGTCGCGGTGGTGGTGGGCTTCGTCGAGCAGCCGGCGCTGGGCCTGGCCTTGCCGCTGGATGTGCAGGGCACGGCCTTTCAGGAGCGGGTCTGGCAGGCGCTGCGCGAGGTGCCGCTGGGCAGCCGGGTCAGCTACACCGACATCGCTCAGCGCATCGGCGCGCCCAAGGCCGTGCGCGCGGTCGCCCAAGCCTGTGCGGCCAACCACCTGGCCGTGGCCATCCCTTGTCACCGGGTCGTGCGCCGTGATGGCGATCTTAGTGGCTACCGTTGGGGCGTCGAACGCAAGCGACAGTTGCTGGAGCGAGAAACGGCACTCACGTGATCACCGGGAGCAGCGTAGAATTCCCGCAAACTCGAGCTTGTAAATAGGGGAATTCGATGAGGCGCCTGAGCCTTTGCCGTTTTTGCGTAGGAATCCTCGCCTTGCTGCTGTGGGTGGCGACACCGGCCTGGTCGGCATCGGTCGGGCCACTGAGCGTGGACGAGCTGCCGGTGCTGGAGGAAAACGCCAGCCTGGAGCAATTGAGCGATCGGCTTGACCAGGTTCGCCAGGGGCTGACCAGCGAAGCCAACGACGACCTGCTGTCGCAGTTGCGTCAGGCCGCCTTGCAGGTGCAGCGACAGGCCGATGCCCTGGGCACCCAGCGCACCACCGATGTGGAGCGCCTGGACGATCAACTCAAGGTCCTCGGCCCGGTGCTCCCGGACGAAGCCGAAAGCATCACCCGTCAGCGCAAGCAGCTCAGTGACGAGAAGAAACAGGTGCTGGCCGAGCAACAGCAGGCCATCCAGCTGACCCAGTCGGCACGCGACCTGGCCACTCAGATCGTCAACTTGCGCCGCAGCCAGTTCAACTCCCAAGTCACCACCCGTGCCGCCAGCCCGCTGAGCCCGGCGTTCTGGTCGAGCCTGATCCGCCCGACCGACGAAGATGTCGCACGTCTGCGCGATCTGCGTGGCGAGGCGGCCGACGCCGTGGCCAGTGCCTTCAGTGCCGATCACCGTTGGCTGTTCATCGGTAGCCTGGCGGCCGCGCTGTTGGTCTGGACATGGGTTCGCCGCTTGCTCGAACGCTTGCTGGCCAATGCCATGGTCCGCTGGTTGCCTGAAGGCCGCCTGCGCCGCAGCGCGCTGGCCTTGAGTGTCAGCCTGGCGACCTTGAGTACCATCGGTGGCTCGGTGTCGCTGGTGCGCTGGGGCCTGGAGAACAGCGCAGAGCTGGGCAACGACATTGCCAGCCTGATCAACCACATCCTGGCGCTGGTGGTGTTCAGTGCCTTCATCGCCGGCCTTGGCCGCGCCATGCTGATGCTCCAGCGCCCGTCCTGGCGGTTGCCGCCGATCCCGGACGAGGTGGCCAGCGCCCTGGGCTGGTTCCCCAAGCTCCTGGCCCTGGCCCTGATGGTGCTGCTGACCCAGGAGCGCATCAACAGCGTGATCGGCACGAGCCTTGCGCTCACCGTGGCCACCAATGGCCTGACCGCGCTGGTGGTGTCGCTGATCTTCGTCGCGGCGCTGGTGTGCTACCGCCGTGCCCGCAAGCAGCATCAGTTGGAGCGAGCACCTGGGCTGGCGGGGCTGATCCCGTTCGTGATCGTGGTGTGGGTCGCGTTGGTCCTGCTGGCGCTGCTCACCGGTTACCTGACCCTGGCCTACTTCCTCACCGCCAAGCTGCTGTGGGTCAGTGTGGTAGGCACCTGCGCCTACCTGCTGGTCACGGTGTTCGGCGATCTGTGCGAAACCCTGCTGTCGCCACGCCAGCCCGGTGGCCTGGCCCTGGCCGCCGCGCTTGGGCTGCAGCAACGCCACCAGGCCCAGGCCAGCACGATCCTGGCAGGGATCGGTCGCACGTTCTTGCTGTTTGTCGCCGCCTTGCTGGTGCTCATGCCCTCGGGCACCAGCCCGGGCGAGTTGCTGCTGAGCCTGGCGGACTGGGACGACACCGGTGGCAAGCTGCTCGGCAACCTGAACATCGTGCCCCAGGACATCCTGCTCGCCGTGGCCATGTTCCTGGGCGGTCTGTTCGCCATTCGTGTGGTCAAGCGCTGGCTGAGCGAGCGCCTGCTGCCGGAGACGGACATGGATGCCGGCATGCGCGCCTCCCTGGTGACCCTGGTCGGTTACCTGGGCTTCCTGTTCCTGGCCATGCTGGTGATGACGACCTTGCGCATCAACCTCACCAGCCTCACCTGGGTGGTCAGCGCCCTGTCGGTGGGTATCGGTTTTGGCTTGCAACAGATCGTGCAGAACTTTATCTCGGGCTTGATCCTGCTCACTGAGCGTCCGGTCAAGGTGGGGGACTGGGTGAGCCTGGCGGGGGTCGAGGGGGACATCCGTCGGATCAACGTGCGAGCCACGGAAATCCAGATGTCCGACCGCTCCACGGTGATCGTGCCCAACTCCCAGTTCATCTCGCAGAACGTACGCAACGTCACCATGGGCAATGCCCTGGGGGTGGTCGGCATCACCTTGACCTTGCCGCTGGAAACCGATGCGAACAAAGTGCGCGAACTGCTGCTGACGGCCTTCCGCGAACATGAGGCGATCCTCGATGCGCCGGCCTCGTCGGTGACCTTCAAGGACCTTACCGCCAGCGGCATGGTGCTCAGCGTCAGCGGCTATGTGGGCAGCCCCCGTCAGGTGTCGGGCGCGCGCAGCGACCTGTTGTTCACGGTGCTGGGGCGCCTGCGCGAAGAGGGCATTGCATTGTCCTCGCCGCAGAGCATGGTGCTGTTGCAGGACAGCGCGCGGCCTGCGGACGAGGCGCAGTGATGCGTGGCCGGTGTTCGCGGGTAGATCGAGGCGCAAGCGCCTCGCTGCTCAATGCTGCTTCGCCCGCCGGATCCGCAACAGGATCATCCCCAGCACCAGCATCACCGGCACTGCCATCCCCAGCAGCGCCTCGCGCGCTGTCAGCCCCGCGCCCAGCACGTTCAGCCCGCCATACAGGAGCTTGAACAGGTTCAGCAGGTAGTAGGTGATGGCGATGATCGACAGGCCTTCCACTGCCCGCTGGATCTTCACCTGGGCGTCGGCCCGGGCATTGAGGCTGCGCAGGATCTCGGCGTTCTGTTCTTCCATTTCCACCTGCACCCGTGCTTGCAGCAGATCGCCCAGGTTGGCCACGTTCTTGGCCAGTTGCTCCAGGCGTTGCTCGGTGGCCGCGCAGTAACGCACGGTCGGCTTGAAACGCCGCTCGATGAACACCCCCAGGCGCTGGCAGTCGCCCACATGGCTTTCGCGTAGCTCGCCCAGGCGCTCGAACACCAGCTGTGCATAGGCCTGGGTGGCGCCGAAGCGATGACGGGTCTTGACCGTGCGGCTAACCACCTGGCGCGAGAGGTGGGCGATGGCTTCGAGCAGCGCCTTGGAGTCATGGCCATCGACGCTGGCGCTGCGCTCGGAGAGGCTCACCAGGGTTCGGTCGAAGGTATCGAGCTCCTGGCTCAAGGTCTTGGCCGTGGTCAGGCTCAGCGAGGCCATCATGCGGTAGGTCTCGATCTCCAGCAGGCGACGGATCATCCGGCCCTGGCGGTAGGCATTGAGCCGTCGGTTGACGAACAGCAGGCGGTTGGTGCCGTCTTCGGTCAGGCGAAAGTCGCTCCATACCACCGCGTCGCCACCGCCGACGCAAGAGCC
Organism: Pseudomonas sp. NY15354; assembly: GCF_048068075.1. Classification (NCBI taxonomy): domain Bacteria; kingdom Pseudomonadati; phylum Pseudomonadota; class Gammaproteobacteria; order Pseudomonadales; family Pseudomonadaceae; genus Pseudomonas; species Pseudomonas sp. NY15354. Next base: position 193,433 of record NZ_JBLUPV010000004.1, on the reverse strand, counting down.
GCACGGGTCCTTGAAGCCGTAGCGGGTCAGGTCCAGGTCCTGATCGCCGCGCACCAGCACCTGCACGGCATTGATCACCTGCGCCGCCTGCGGCGCGATGGCCTCGGCCAGAACCTGAGGCAATCCCTGCCAGCCCGCGTCATGGGAGGCGCAGGGTACCACCAGCGTCAGGGTGAAGAACTCGGCGTGGCGCTCCCATTTGAACGGATGACCCTCCAGCCGGGTGATGCCTTGGGCTGCATCGGTGTCCAGAGCATCCGGACAGCAGCGTTGCAGCAAAGCCTGGCAGTCGGCCTCATCGCCCAGCAGCGCCAGGTGATGGACATGGGCGGGCTCGTTGAAATACAGCGAAGGTCGGGCGTGCAGCTCGTTGTGCAGGGCGGTGCGTTGCGGGTGCATGGGAGGTCTGGCCTGGTGTTGTGATTGTTGGGCTACCAGAGGTGGGACTTTTCGATGATAGGGAAAAGTCACCTGCACCATAGAAATGTACTGGCGGGGTGTGGGATCTGCTCGCTTTGTAACGTTATTGGATTTACAGCTATACATTTGCGTTACGTGCTTGTAGCCTTCTTCCAGTCGGCGAACTCGTCGATTTCAATGCGCCGCACTGTGCGGGCAGGAGTTCATCCATGAAAGAAATCCAGAACCGGGACCGGGGCAAGTCCGTTCCCTTGAACATGAGAGTCGCTGAGCATCGACGCGACCTGATCGATGCCGCAGTGGAAATCGTTGGCGGTGACCGTACCAGTTTCGTACTGGAAGCGGCCTGCAAACGTGCCGAGGAAGTGTTGATGGAGCAACGCTTGTTTTTGCTCAGTGATGATGCGTTCGATCAATTCGCGCAGGTACTCGAGGACAACCCCATAAGGAGCAATGAATGCGTGAAGAAGCTTCTGGCCAGGCCAAAGCGTTGGAGCTGAGTGCCCCTCAGAGGCTCAATGAGTTTCATGAAGTGGATCAGTTCGATTGCGGGGAAGTCACGATCAATCGCTACTTGCAGGAAAAGGCTTTGAACGCCCAGCAAGCGAAACATGCGGTTGTGTATGTCACCTGTTTCAAGGGTACGAACACCGTGGCGGGCTACTACACGTTGTCCAATGGCTCTGTTGCCCGGGCACATGGCGCGACGGCAAGGCTTCGGCGCAATGCTCCGAACGAGTTGCCTGTGATCATCCTCGGGCGGATGGGCGTGGACCGTGAGGCGGCGGGGCAGGGTGTGGCGACCGATCTCTTGCAGGATGCAATCGAGCGAGCCCTGGTCGCGTCTGAAATGGTGGGTTGCGTTGCGCTAATTGTTCATCCGCTTACCGAGCGGCTTGAGCGGTTCTACGCAAACTATGCGGGGTTCAGGCACTGCCCTGATCTGTCACCCAAGACAATGATGCTGGCGCTTCGGTAGCCAGTGCCTTATTTGTGAAAGCCCCTTGTGACAGCCGTCAGCAAGGGGCTTTTCGTGTCCGGCTATCAATTCAGGCAGCGCGTCACATGCTTGACCGACTGATACGCCGACAAGCCCCATGGCCCCAGTTCACGGCCGATGCCGCTGCCCTTGGTGCCGCCCCAGGACGTCTCGACGAACACCGCCTGGACCGAGTTGATCCACACATGCCCGACCTCCAGGGCATCGGCCACGCGCTCGGCACGTTCGAGGTCGGCGCTGCAGACTGTGGCGACCAGCCCGAAGCGGCTGTCGTTGGCCTGGGCGATGGCCTGGTCTTCCGTAGTGAAGCGACGGGCACAGAGCACCGGGCCGAAGATTTCCTCGCTCCACAGGCGGCTGGTTTCGGGGACGTCCGCATACAGGGTGGGGCTGACGAACCAACCGTCACGGTCCAGCACCTGGCCGCCAGTCAGGCAGCGCAGGCCTTCTTCGCGCGCCGTGGCGAAGTAGCCTGCGACCTTGAGCCATTGCGCCTGGCTGGTCAGCGGGCCCATCGCCACTTCTTCGGCCAGCGGATTGCCCACCTGCATCTGTTCCAGGGCGGCCTGCAGGCGTGGCAACAGGGCATCGGCGATGCCGTCCTGCACCAGCAGGCGAGAGGTGGCCGAGCACATTTGGCCGGCATTCCAGGTGATGCCGGCGACGATCCACTCCACCGCCTGGTCCACATCGCAATCATCGAACACCACGATCGCCGACTTGCCACCCAGCTCCAGGGTCACCGGCCGGCATTGGGCTGCGGCGGCGCGCATCACTTGGCTGCCGACGCCATTGCTGCCGGTGAACGACAGCTTGTCCAGGCCGTTGTGACCGCTCAGGGCGGCGCCGGTCTCGGCCTTGCCGTTGACGATGTTCAGCACGCCGGCGGGCAAGTCCAGGGCGTCGGCGATCTGGCCATAGGCCTGTTCGATCAGCGGCGTGACTTCCGAGGGCTTGAGCACCACGGTGCAGCCTGCGGCCAGGGCCGGGGCGAGCTTCCAGGCGCTGGTCACCAGGGGGAAGTTCCACGGCACGATCAGGCCGACCACGCCGACCGGCTCCAGGCGGGTGCGGGCGGTGAAGCCTGGAGCGGCCAGGGGCACGTCGCGGTTCTTTTCAGGCAGTTGCTCGGCCAGGTCTGCGTAGTAGCCGAAGGTGGCGATGGCGTCGTCCAGGTCGATCTCGGCTTCGTGGCGTGGCTTGCCGTTGTTGCGCATCTGCAGGGTGATCAGCGCTTCACGGCGCTCGCCGAGCTGCTCGGCGAAGCCGCGCAGCAAGGCGGCGCGCTGTGCCGGGGAAGTGGTCTTCCAGGCGGGCAGGGCGCGGCGGGCGGCGGCCACGGCCTGGTCGACCTGAGCCGCGCTGGCCGACATCAATTCGGCGAACGGTTGGCCGAGTGACGGGTCGTTCACAGTGATGCAGTCGTTGCCTTGGCCTTCGACCCAGCGGCCGTCGATGTAGTGAGGTGTGGTCATGATCGGATTCCAGTCAGGCGATTTCGGCGGTGGTCACAGGCGTGCGCGGCGCGCTTTTGCAGCGCACCCAGCGCGGGCCGTTCGGGCCATAGACGCCAGCAGGTTCAGGGAACAGATTGAGCAGAATGAGGTACAGCACGCCCGCCAGGCCCAAGGTGACTGGCAAGCTCAGGTCGATGCCGCCGGCCAGCTCGCCCAGGGGACCGACGAACTGCCCGGGCAGATTGACGAAGCACAGGCCCACCGCCGCGCTGGGGATCCAGGCGCCCATGCCGCGCCAGTTCCAGCCGTGCAGGAACCAGTAGTGGCCGCCGCGCTGGCCGCGGGTGAACACTTGCAGGTCATCGGCGTGGTAGAAGCCGCGACGCGTGATCAGGCCGAGGATCATGATCACCATCCAGGGGCTGGTGCAGGTGATGATCAGCACGGCGAAGGTCGACACGCTCTGCACCAGGTTGAAGGTGAAGCGGCCAATGAAGATGAAGGCGATGGCGGCGACGCCGATCAGCAGCGTGGCGCCAGCGCGGCTGAGCAGACGCGGGAACACGCTGGACATGTCCAGGCCCGTGCCATACAGCGCCGTGGTGCCGGTGGACATGCCGCCGATCACTGCGATCAGGCACACCGGCAAGAAGAACCAGCCCGGCGAGATCGCCAACAGGCCGCCGACGTAATTGTTGGCTGCGATGTAGTCCGGCGCCTGGGTGGCGACCAGGGTCGCGGTGCACAGGCCGAACAGGAATGGGATCAGCGTCGCCACCTGGGCGGCGATCACCGCCAGCATGATGCGCGCCTTGGGCGTCTGGCGCGGAATGTAGCGCGACCAGTCACCCAGGAAGGCGCCGAACGACACCGGGTTGCTCATGGCCAGGATCGCGGCGCCCACGAATGCCGCCCAGAAGCCTGGCTGGCCGAGGTTGACGCTGCCGGCGAAGTTCATGTCGAACGGGCCGGCGAAGGCCACGATGCCCAGCAGAAACAGCAGGCTCGACGCCCACACCGCGATCTTGTTGACCCACAGCATGAAGCGAAAGCCGAAGATGCACACCACCAGCACCAGCACCGCGAACAGACCGTAGGCCAGCCCCAGGGTCAGGTCGGTTTCCGGCAGCCCGGCCAGGCGCTTGGCGCCGCCGACCAGGGCGTCGCCCGAGCTCCATACCGATAGCGAGAAGAACGCCACGGCGGTGAGCAGCGACAGGAACGAGCCGACGATGCGCCCATGCACACCGAAGTGCGCGCCCGACGACACCGCATTGTTGGTGCCGTTGAGCGCGCCGAACAGGCCCATGGGCGCCAGGATCAGGGCGCCGACCCCGACGCCGAGCAGGATTGCCCAGACCCCGGCCTGGAACGACAGGCCGAACAGTACCGGGAAGCTGCCCAGTACGGCGGTGGCGAAGGTATTGGCACCGCCGAAGATCAGGCGGAACAGGTCCAGCGGGGAGGCGTCGCGTTGATCGTCGGGGATCTGCTCGACGCCGTTGGTCTCGATACCGGTCGATTGACTCATGGCAAGGCTCCAGCGCGCATGTTGTAGGTCGACGCGGGGCGCGACCCTATTGTGGTTGCGTTGGCAGTGCGGCAAGGCCGCGGAAAACGTCAGGCGTCGGAGACGACCGACAGGTGCTCGTGGCAGGCCAGCCAGCCTTCGCCGTGGCGGCGGAAGGCAATGGTCTCGCGCTCGGCCAGCGCGTGCTCCTGGCCTGCGATGCGGATGCGGGTGGCCACATCGTGCATGAAGATCGCCACGTCACCCTGCAGGCTCACGTGCTGGTTGCTGGACTGACACGCCAGCACGGCGAAGCCTTCGGCCTGCCACTGCGCCCACAGTTGCTCATAGGCGCGGCGCGACAGCAGCGGCTGCGGCAGGGTATGGAAGAGGAAGGTGGCGTCTTCGCTGAAACAGGCGAAGTAGCGGGCGGTATCGTTGCTGGCGAAGGCGGCGACGAGGTCGGCAGCGGCCTCGCGTACCTGGAGGGTCTGGTCCACGGGAGTGGCCTCACGGTTATTGTGATTGTGGTGAAGCGATTCTGGTGAGCCTTGGCAGGGGGAAAAATCGCTGGGGATAAATAATCAGTTCAGGAATTTGTGAACCAAGTCCTTTCGCCGGCTCCCACAGGGTCAGCGGGGCTTTGCAACGTTGCTGAAACAGTGCGTGTTTTTCAGCCACAGAATGGCTGTCGAGATTTTGACGAGGCAGGGCGGGCCCCATTGAGATTTATCATGGTGGCGGTCTATTGACGTAGTGTCACGCTGCCCCATACTCAACCCATATAAAAAGAAAGCTGTTTCCCCATTAAACAGTTCCAATCCTCTTTCAGGGAGGGGATCATGCGCTCGACACTGATCATCAAGTCGATTTTCTTGTTGGTGCTGATGAGTGGCGCGGCCGGTGCTGCGGACTCCTACATCAGCAAGGCGAGTGTAGTACCTGCCGCGACGGCGGGGTGGCTGTTTTCCTTTGCGGTGATTGGGTTTATCGCGCTCGCCAACCGATCGAAAATATAGTGAAAGTTATTCGCTTTTCCCGGCATTAACACTTTTGTTTTAATGCGTACGATTTAAAGTTGGCGTGCGGTGTATTGCCCTGCACCAATAAGTGAAAAAGATGTGAAAGTTCCTGGAAGAACCCGCGTTTTTATCAGGACTGAGCAATGGCTTGTGGAATCCCATGCCGTTGCTATATTCCATTTGTCGGCGCCCCCAGCGGGCGCGTCGGAGCAGGGAGCTTCGTCGATGTGTCTCATCGCGGAAACATCCTCCAGGACGGTCGAGGCGATTGCGGTCGGTACTTGTTTTACGGCAAAGGCGAGCGTTTTCGCCCCGTTCTTTTGTGTAGCGCTGGGCATGGCTACTTGACCGGAGGGATCCCGATGTTCCGTTTCCTGATCTCCACTCTCTGCGCACTGATGCTCCTGCCTTCGGCGGCCAACGCCACTGAGCCGAATGCGGCCTACCTGCTGAGTCCGGGCGATGTGATCCTGGTCTCTGTCTGGCAGGAGGAAAACCTTCGCCAAGAGGTGAAGGTGCTTCCCGATGGCAGCATCACCTTTCCTTTGGCTGGGCGAGTCGACGTAGCGGGCCTCGATGCCAGCACGGTCTCCCAGAAAATCGCCAAGAAACTCGAGCAGTTCCTGCCCGAGCCGAACGTCAGCGTGGTCGTTACCAGCATCGCCGGCAACCTCGTCTATGTGCAGGGCAAGGTGCTCAAGCCCGGCCCGGTACTGATGGAAGGCCCCATGGCGGTGTTGCAGGCCCTGAGCATGTCAGGTGGCCTGGACAAGTTCGCTGATGAAGGCTCCATCAAAGTGATTCGGCGCAAGGGCGAGAGTCAGCAAGTGCTGCCCGTGCGCTACCGGGATCTGATTTCCGGACGTGACATGACCACCAATTTCCAACTGCAGGCCGGCGATACGCTGGTCGTACCTTGATCTTGTTCTGAGCCTATCGTGTCTGTATTGAAAACTTCCCGGGTCGCCGCGGCGATCCTGATTCTTCCTTGCCCGGCCTTGGTCCAGGCAGCTATCTGGCACACGTCGGTCGCCGTACCCATGACCGTCGAACATGACAGCAACCCGTTGCTGCTGACCTCCCAGGAGAAGGCGGTGACCAGCACTTACCTGGATCCGGAAGTCGGCCTGTTGGGCACCTTCGATCGTGACCAGTTCGACTTCGGTCTCGGCGCCCATGTGTTGCGCTCATCCGATCGCAACATCCTCGACAACCGCGAAGACCCTCGCGTGCGGCTGGGGTGGCAACGGGACTACGACAAGGGCCGGTATGGCCTGGTAGGGACCTACGTCGAGAGTTCGACGCTGTCCAGTGCGGTACTGGAAACCGGTGTGATCACCACGGACGGCACGCAGAAGCTCTACACCCTGACCGGCAACTGGAGCCGGCAGCTCAGCGAGCGGGGCCTGCTGGAAAACGAGACCTCGTACGACGACGCCAGCTACGACGTGTCAACGCTGATCGGCTACAAGGAGTACGCCAACCGGCTGAGCTACACCTATGCCTGGACCGAGCGCACCGACCTGTTCACCCGGTTCATCTACCGGCGCTACGAGCCGGATGATCGCAACGCGGCGATCGCCTCGAACAGCTACACCCCGGTGATCGGCCTGACGCACCAGTTCACCGAGCGCCTGGAAGGGAGCGTGAACGTCGGTGTCAACGAAGTTTCCGGCGACGGCGGTGGACGCAAGGGGCAGGGGGGCGTGTCGTTGCGCTATCGGGGCGAACGGATGGACGCCAACGTCGCGGCCGACCGCAGTTCGGTGGCCAGCGGCCAGGGTGGATTCTCCGAAATCGACACCCTGCGTGGCTCCTGGAGTTACCTGGTCGCCGATACCGATCGGATCGGGTTCGATGCCAGCTGGCAGGACAGCAAAGGGCAGACGCCCAACAAACTGTGGTCGGCCGGCGCCTGGGCCAGTCGCGAACTCTCGCCATTTTGGGTGGCGCGCCTATCCTTGGTGTACAGAGAGCGCCAGCAAGACAACCTGCCAGATGCCACCGGCACCATTATCGGATTGAGCTTGACCTATAGATTTCCCGACTACTGATATTTCAGCGGTGTGGTGACTATGAAATCTGAATACGAGCTGTCGATCAGGGACTACATCTCCATCATCAAGGATCGGGCACTGGTGTTGGGGATCGTCATCGTGGTGATTCTCGCGGCGACCGTGGCGGTCGCCGTGGCGGTGCCACCGGTCTACCAGTCGACCGGGACCATCCTGGTGGAGTCCCAGCAGATATCTCCGGATCTGGTCGCCAACAACAACAACAGCTTCGCCGACGAGCGCATCGAGGTGATCCGCCAGCGGGTGATGACCCGTGAAAACCTGCTGCGGATCATCGAGAAGTACGGGCTGTTCTCCAGCAATGCCCGTCAGCTCAGTGACGCCGACAAAGTCGAGCTGATGCGCACCGCAATCGTGGTCGAGACCCTCAGCACATTCATCAAAGGACGTGGCGAGGCCACGGTCGCCTTCAATGTGTCCTTCGAGCACAAGCAACCCGAGGTGGCCAGGGAGGTCGCCAACGAGTTGGTGACCCTGTTCCTCAACGAGAACATCAAGCAGCGCACCGAACGCGCCAGCGAGACCACCGAGTTCCTCAGCCAGGAAGCGGACAAACTGGGCGCCGAGCTTCAGAGCCTGGAGAACCAGTTGGCCGACTTCAAGCAGGCCCACGCCAACGCCTTGCCTGAGCATCAGACCCTGCGCATGAACATGCTGTCGCGCTCGGAGATGGAGTTCCGGGAAATCGATCGCGACTACAAGGCGGCCCAGGAGGAGTTGCGCTACCTGGACCTGGAGTTGGCCGGGGCCAAGGCCGGCGTGCCTAGCACTCTTGATGGCGGCAGGCCTCGTGCGGCGGAGCCGCCGCAGGATCTGGCCAGCCTGCAGGCCGAGTACACGCAGCTACTGTCCCGCTACAAGGAAGCGCACCCTGACGTACGTGCGGTCAAACGCAAGATCGACGCCCTGAAAGCAGGCGGTGGCGCGGGAGGCATTGGCGTCGAGGGTAACCTCGACGTGGCCAAGGTCCGCACCCGCATGGCCGCGGCGCAGGAGCGCATCGCCTCGCTGGCCCAGCAGAAGCGCGACATGTCGCAGAAGATCAACGCCTACGAGGCCGAGATCCTCGAAGCGCCGCAGGTCGAGCGTGGCCTGGTCAACCTGATGCGCGACCACGACAACGCCCGCAAGAAGTATGAAGAGATCCGCGCCAAGCAAATGGCGGCGAAGATTTCCGAAAGCCTGGAGCAGGAGAACAAAGCCGAGCGCTTCGTGCTCCTGGAGCCGCCGATGATGCCGGAAAAACCGGTGAAGCCTAACCGCAAGAAGATCGTCGCGCTGGGCTTCGTCCTGGCCCCGGCCGGCGGTGGCGCACTGGTGATGGTGCTGGAGATGCTCAACCAGCGGGTGCGGGGTGTAGGGGCTCTGGAAAGCATCGTGGGCAAGCGTGTCCTGGTCAGCATCCCGCATATCTCGACCCAGGCCGAGCTTGCGCAGCGGCGCAGGTGGCGCGTTTGGCTGGTGATCGCGTTCCTTGCGCTGGCGGTGCTGGCGGGGGTGTTGCTGCACTTCTTCTATATGCCGTTTGACCTCTTGCTGATGAAGGCCATGAGTCGGTTCGGATAGGGACAGCTGCGATGAACAAGATCACGCCGATAGACGAAACGAAAAAGTCAGGCGCCTCAGCGCCTTCCTCCATCGTGCCGGTCAAGCACCCGGAAGTGCCAGGCCTGTTCGACTATGTGCGCACCAAAGTCGTGCCCCTGCGCCCGGACCACCTGGAGCGTCACCGCATCGTGGCCTACAAGAAGAACTCGGCGATCAGCTCGGCCTTCGACCTGCTGCGCACCCAGGTGCTGCAGGCCATGGAAGAGAACGGCTGGCGCACGCTGGCCATCACCTCGCCGACGCCCGAAGCAGGCAAGACGGTGCTGGCGATCAACCTGGCGATGAGTATCGCCCACCACACCACCAAGACCGCGTTGCTGGTGGACTTCGACCTGCGCAGGCCGCGCGTCGGCGCCTGTCTTGGGCTGCCGATGGAAAAGGCGCTCAACGACTATTTCGCCTACGAAGCCGAGTTGTGCGATGCCATGGTCAACCCGACCTTGCCACGTTTCGTGGTGTTGCCGACCCGCGAGCCCATTCCGCTGTCGACCGAGTTGCTGTCCTCGCCACAGGTGAGCAACCTGATCTACGAGTTGCGCGAGCGTTACGAGTCGCGCATCACGATCTTCGACCTGCCGCCGTTGCTGAGCTCCGATGACGCCATCACCCTGCTGCCGAAATTCGATTGTGTGTTGCTGGTGGTGGCCAATGGCATGAACAGCAAGAAGGACATCGAGGACAGCCTCTATCACCTGGGGACCAGCAACCTGATCGGGACGGTGTTGAACAAGGCCGAGGAGCAGCCGCGCACCTATTACTGATGGGGTGGCGAGGGCGGGGAGGCTTGGGCGGCGGCCCCGTTTTCGGCGCGGCCGTCCGGCATGGTCTGTGATTTTTGTCAGTGCACCTGTCTTGCTCCGTGGCGCCTTCTTCGCGGGTAAACCCGCTCCCACAGGTTCACTGCAAGCTTCCAGCCTCACAGCAGGTCTCAAGGGCGCACTGCAAGCCTCCGGCCTCACAGCAGGTCTCAAGGGCGCACTGCAAGCCTCCGGCCTCACAGCAGGTCTCAAGGGCTCACTGCAAGCCTCCGGCCTCATTGGAGTCTCAAAGTTTCATTGCAAGCATTGGACTACCCCCAACAAGTTGGACACCCCTCCACCTCTTGGGGGCAGTCCAGTCTGTGGGAGCCTTCAGCCTCATTGGAGTCTCACAGTTTCATTGCAAGCATTGGACTGCCCCAACATGTTGGACACCCCGCCAACTCTTGGGGGCAGTCTAGTCTGTGGGAGCCTTCAGCCTCGTTGGAGTCTCACAGTTTCATTGCAAGCATTGGACTGCCCCAACATGTTGGACACCCCTCCAACTCTTGGTGGCACTCCAGTCTGTGGGAGCGGGTTTACCCGCGAATGGGCCTGCGAGGGTTGCTGATCAGTTGGGGGTGTACCACGGGTACTTCTGCTCCCAATGCCAGGCATGCGAGACGATCTGCTCCAGCGCCGCGAACGCCGGGCGCCAGCCGAGCACGGTCCTGGCCCGGCTGGCATCGGCTACCAGCCGGGGCGGGTCCCCGGCGCGGCGTGGTGCGTCGCTGGTGGCGATCTTGCGGCCGGTCACGCCGCAGGCGGTGTCGATCACCTCTTGCACCGAGAAGCCCAGGCCATTGCCCAAATTGAATGCCGTGCTCGCGCCCCCGGCGAGCAGGTAGTCCACCGCCAGTGAATGCGCCGCGGCCAGGTCGGCCACATGGATGTAATCGCGGATGCAGGTGCCATCCGGCGTGTCGTAGTCCCGACCGTACACCGTGATCGCCTCGCGCCGCCCGGAGGCGGCCTGCAGAATCAAGGGCAGCAGGTGGGTCTCCGGTTCATGGCATTCACCCAGCTCGCCTTCCGGATCCGCGCCCGCGGCATTGAAATAGCGCAGGCACACCGAGCGCAGGCCATAGGCGCGGTCGAAGTCCTCGAGAATCTGCTCGACCATCCATTTGCTGCGTCCATAAGGATTGATCGGATGCTTGGGATGCGCTTCGTCGATGGGCACATGCTGCGGGTCACCGTACACGGCGGCGGTCGAGGAAAAGATCAGGTGACGGATATCGGCGCGCACCATGGCCTGAAGCAAGGTCAGGGTCGCGACGACGTTGTTCTGGTAGTACTTGGACGGCTCGATCACCGACTCGCCCACCTGGATGAACGAGGCGAAGTGAAACACCGCGTTGAACCGATGTTGGGCGAACAAGGCATCCAGGGCATGGGCATCGGCGATGTCCAGCCTGACCCAGTCCGGACGTGGCCTGCAGGCGCAGTTGTCGGCCACCATGACATGGTGGCCTGCGCAACGCAGGTGTTTGACCATGTGCGAGCCTATGTAGCCCGCGCCGCCGACAACCAAGAACTTCATCCAAGCCTCCTGGAATCTGTTGATGTGCAAGCGCGCTCCGGAGGGTCCGGGCGGTCATCCCTAGCCAGCGGATCGGGTCATCAGCGGGTTGCCCATCTGCACGGCACAACCCTGGTTTCTTGGAGCCTAGATGCCTATTTCAAGAACAGCCAATTCGTCATCTGCTTGCCGTCGAAACGGATCAGGTAGCGGCCGTCCTGGTAGCTGACGGGGTGTTCCTGAAGCTGCCCCTGTGCGTTTCGGCTGAACAGTTTCAAGCCTTCGACGGCCTTGATCGCCAAGGTGCCTTCAAGCGGTTCGACGCGAAACGGTGTCCGTTTGTTCGCCTGGGGCTCCGCCCGCGAGCCCAGGGAAATCAACAGGCTTCGCGACTGCTTCAGCGGTTTGTTGTCCAGGCTCTGCACCACCACGCTGGCGCTGGGGGTCTTGAGCTTGACCTGGATATCGCCGAGCGTGAGCGTCTTGTCGCCGAGCCAGCCGGTGGCCGCCTGGGTCTGTGGTGTGTCGATGGTATAGAGCCCTTGCTGCCAGTTGCGCCTGAGCTCGCCGGTGTCGCTGCGGGCCTCGCTGGCGTTGGCCGGGAGCAGGGACTGGTTGGGGTCCTGGATAACTTTCGCACCGGCAGGCAACGCGCTCGCCTGCAGCCACGGCAGTGCCGGTGTCTTTGGCATGGCGATCTGCAACTTGCCCTTTTCCATGGCCGTGCGCAGCAGCACCGAATCGGCTGGCGAGATGGACTGGTTGAACAAGGTGTCCGAGGTGGGGGCGAAGACGTAGCTCTGGCCGGCTTCGCGGACATCGCCACGCCGGTAGATCAGGGCCGCGGCCGGGAGCGTGGCCAACTGGCTGGGGTCGTTATAGGCGTGCCAGTTGCTCGCCGAACGGTCCTGCTCGCGGAAAGGCTCCTGGCTGTAGGCGTAATGCATCAAGGCGTCCCAGCCCTGATAGCGCGCCGTGGCGGCGACATACAGCGGCAAGGTGTGGCGGTCGGCGACGGGCTGGGTATCGCTTTGCCATTCGTTGTTCCACTCGGTCACGCTCAGCGGCCGGCCCACGACCTGGGCGGCGGCGAGCCAGTCGACCAGGTTGTCGCTGGTCAGCGGGTTCTTCTCCAACTGCCCCGCGCCGCCATAGCTGTGGACGTCGATCAGGTCTCCACTGGTCAAGGCCGGCAGGGCGCTCAGGCCGTTGCGTCCCCAGGTGCTGGTGGTGACGATCGGAACCTTGACCCCCAGCCCGCGCAGGTGCTCGATCATCTGCTGGTCGAAGCGTCGTTCCAGGTCGTTGAGAAACAGCTTGGAGGGGCCATGTTCCCAGGCGCGCCAGGTCTGCTCCTTCGCAAGCCCATGCTGGTTGGCGAAGGCCTCGGCCTGCTCCATGTAGCGCTTGATGTGCTGGGTCGGTTTCTTGTCGGGGAGCAGGGCGTTGCCGTAGTGCCCGGTGAGGTCGTTTTCATTGGTGATCAGCACCGCAGCGATGGCCGGCTCGTCCTTGTAGGCAAGGCCGGTGTAGGCATTGACGTGCCCCAGGTACTGCTCGGCGAAGCGCTTCATCGCCTGGGCGATGGTGTCGTTCACATAGTTGTAGCCCTTGAGGTCGGCGATGGGTTTGCCGTCGCGGTCGGTCAAGCCGTCGCGTTTGGGCAGCTCATTGAAACCGAGGATATTGTCTCTGGCCATGAGGGCGCGCTGGACGTGCAGGTCCAGCCACACATAGATCCCTTCATCCTTGAGGCACTTGATCCACCAGTCGATCTTCTGCAGCGACTCAGGGCTCAGGTCCTGGGTGTTACGCACTTGGTCGTGCCTGCCGAAGATGCTCGGCGTCACCCAGTACGAGTCGTGGTGATGCAGGCGCACGAGGTTGAAGCCCAGGGCCGACAGACGCTTGGCCTGGGCGCGGATCTCTTCGTCCGAGGTATTGAACAGGGCATAGGCCGAGACGTTGGTGCCCCAGAAGCGCGCCGGGGTGCCATCGGCGAACTGCAGCTGGTCGCCCACCGCCTTGACGAAGCCACGCTTGCCGGCCGGCTTTTCCCCGGCATTGAGGAACGACAGGTCCACCGGCGAGCTGCGCCAATCGGTCTGGTCCAGCGGCCAGTGGCTGGTGTCGCCCAGGCCGAAGCGCTCCTCGGAGGTCTGGGCCAGCTCGACGCCCTGCGAGACCGTGAGCACGCCCTTGATCTTCTGGGTGCCAGGGGCAATCTGGTCCTTGTAGAAGAACGCCCGCACTTCGGCGTCGTCGATGGGCTCGATGTACACGCTCGTCAGGGGTGGGTCGAAGCGCATCTCGATGTGCGGCCCCTTGGCGCGGTCGCCCCAGGTCCAGCCGCGGTTGCCCGGCAGCAAAGTGGGCTTGCCCATCTCGGCGAACAGGGCGCGGTCGAACTGGAAGGAGATGCCGCCGCCCATCACATTGGTTTTGCGGTTGTGGGCCTGCAGGTCGAAGTCCCAGGTCAGGCTTTGCTCCGAGGTCTTGGCGATCTGGGCCTTGAGGTCGAACCCCAATGTCGAGTTCCTGGCCTGCAGACTATAGGCATAGGGGGCGTCCACCTTGAACGCACCGCTGTCGAAGTTCGCCCACGCCCAGTTGGCAGCGAAGAACTTGAACTTGGCCTGCATCGCTAGGTTCCCGCCGCGGGTCAGCTGCGGCAGGCCTTGGCTTTCGTCGATGCTGGCGACCCAGTCCTCGGCGTGGGTGACGGGCGTCAGGGCCAACAGCAGGGTCAGCAGCAAGGAGGAAAACAGGCAGCGTCGTGTCATGCGGGTCACCGAGCGGGCAGGCCGGCACCAACGATGCCGGCAGCGTGGGCGAGTTTGTGTCGGCGCACCATCTGCACATAGGCAACGGCCACCCCGGCGAGGGACCAGTACACCACGGGGATGAACGTGATGCTGCTGACGGTGAAGATCGTGATCAGGATGCCCAGCAGGGTCGCCAACAGGCAGCGTCCGAGCCGACACAGGTGCTCGTCCTTGTCGGCAAACGTACGCAGTGTCTTGCGCAGGCTGAGCACCGTGGAGGCGAAGAAGGCGATGAACAAGGACAGGCCGATCACGCCAAAGCGCAGGGCCAGGTTGAGGTAGGTGTTGACGATATCGATGATGCCCTGGCCCTGGACCATCGACTGCATTTCTGGCGTTTTGCGAAAATCGAACGAGCCTAGCCAGAGGTTGCGTTCGATGACGATCAGCGAGTTGTCGAGCAACCGCTCCCGGTAGGTGATGTTGTCTTTTTCCAGCGTGCCGATGTACGGCAGCATGTCGATCACCTTCTCGCCCCCCGGCACCACGGCCAGCAGGGGCAACGAGAGCATCCCGGCCACCGCGAGCATCGCCAGGCGCTTGACGGCGCCGCGCCCGGTGGCGATGAACACCACGATGATCACCCCGGTGCCGACCCAGGGGCCGCGTGACATCGGCACGAACAGGCCGGCGGCCAGCAACAGGGCCCCCAAGGTGCGCTGCAGGGTGCTGCGCACGTAGCCTTGGACGAACAGGTACAAGCCGATGCCGACCATCATCACATAGCCCAGGACGATCGCCTGGCCGGTGGTGGCGCTGGCGCGCAGCGAACCGCCACGGCTCAGATAGCTGGTCATGTCCATCTGGATGCCCAGCACGTAGGTCAACGCGTTGTACAGCAGCCAATGGCGTACATACTCGAAGGTGCCGATCAGCGCCAACAGCATGGTGGCGATCACGAAACTCAGCAGCGCGTCCTTGAAATGGCTGAGCTCCTTGAGCGCCCGGCTGGCCACGTAGTAGGGCAGGAAGATATCCAGGAACAGGTACAGCGTTTGGCGCAAGGTGTCGGTGAGGCTGGTTTCGCGCAGGTACAACAGGTTCATCAGCACCAGGCTGGCGAGCAGGAAGCGGTCCGGCCAGGTGCGTCCGAACGGCAGCGTATCGGACTCCTGGCGCAGGGCGAGCGCCGCGGGCAGCAATACGCTCAGGCTGAGCAGGCGGATATGGTCCAGGTCGACCAGGTAATTGATCACGCCAAAGCCAGGTACCGGTATCGCCGCTGCCGGCATCAGGAACAGCAACATCAGAAACAGCGCCATTGGGTTGCGCTCACGCCGCCCGGCCACCAACAGCACCAGCACCGCAATGGCTGAATAGATCCAGAAATTGCCGGACACGAATATCAGCAAGGTCAGGGCGAACCAGAGGTTGCGCCGACGCTTGTAGTCGGCTGGGCGGATCAGGTCCTGCGCTGGCCGTCGCGCCATGGTGAACACCACGGTGGCCAGGAACAGGATGACGATCAGTGCGCGAAGGTGTTCTGGCATAGTCGGTAATGACCTGTCCCTTTGTGATGGACGACAGCTAGCGGCATGGCAGATTGAGACTATAGTGACTTTAGCCAATAGGTCAGGGAATGTAGTCATGCCGTCAGTCGACTTATCGCCGCCGACCAGTCTGCGCAAACGCGCATTGGGAGCGGGTGCGTGGAACATGGTTTCCCTGGTCGGTACGCAGGCCTTGCGCCTTGGCGGCAACCTGATCATGGCGCGGCTGCTGGTGCCTGACATGTTCGGCATCATGGCCATCTCCACCACCTTGTCGGTGGTCCTGCACCTGCTGTCGGATGTCGGGCTGCGCCAGAACATCATCCAAAGCCCGCGCGGCGACGATCCGCTGTTCCTCAATACCGCCTGGACCGTGCAACTGCTGCGCGGCATCCTGCTGTTCGCCGTGACGCTGCTCATCGCCTTCGGCTCCTGGGTGACCCAGCAGGTCAACCTGTGGCCAGCCGGCTCCTCGTATGCCGCACCGGAGCTGCCGCTGGTGCTGGCGGTCACCGGTATTTCCGCGGTGATCTACGGCTTGCAGTCCAACACCATCGACCTGGCGGTGCGCGCGTTCCAACAAAAGCGTGTGGTGATTCTCGAACTCACGGCGCAGTTCGTCGGATTGCTGGTCATGCTGGTGTTCGGCTACCTCACCCGTTCGATCTGGTCGCTGGTGGCTGCAGGGATCGTCTCCACCCTCGTTTCCACCGTGATGAGCCACCTGCTGTTCGAGGGGCCACGCAGCCGCCTGTGCTGGGACAAGTCCGCGCTGACCGAGCTGATCAATTATGGCCGCTGGATCCTGCTGTCCTCGATGGTGGGCGTGCTGGCCATGAACGGTGACCGCATCTGGTTCGGCGGGGTGATGTCCACCTTCGACATGGGTGTCTATTCCATCGCCGTGCTGATTCTCTCCGCCGTGCAGGTCGGTTTGCTGAAACTGGGCGGAGCGGTGGTGCTACCAGCCTTCAGCGAGGCCACCCGCGCCGGCGACAAGCCGCGTCTGCTCAAGCTCTACAACCACTTCAGGCTGTACTTCGACACGGCCTGCCTGTTCGCCTGTGGCCTGTTCCTCACCGTCAGCCCGCTGATCATCAGTTGGCTGTACGACGACCGTTACCAGGACGCGGGCAGGATCTTGGCTATTCTTTCATGGTCGTTCTTCACATTGCGCTACAGCCTGGCCCACCAGGTGTGGCTGGCCGTGGGGCTGACCAAGTACCAGGCCATGGACAACATCATCCGGGCCGTTTCGCTCTGGGTGGGGATGCCGGTGATGCTGGCCCTCGGCGGCGTGGACTACGCGATCTGGTGGGTTGCGCTGCATACCTTCCCCACCTTGATTTTGGTGTTCTACGTCAATCGCAAACTGGAGATGTTCAGCCTCAAGCGTGAGCTGATGGTCCTGCCGATCATCGCGGTCGGCGCGTTGTGTGGTGAGCTGGTGACGCGGCTTTTCAACGGGTTCTGATTCCATCGCGAATACTCTGTCTGTCGCCGTCGGAAACCTAGAATTCAAAGTCAATTTCACGGCATGGGTCTTGGAATCATGGGAAAGCATGACTCTGTTTCCCCGCTGCTAGGACGCAGGGGCTTTCTCCAGGGATGTGCGGTGCTGGGCGTGGGTGGGTTGGTCTTCGGGCTCTCCGGCAGTGATACCCGAAAAACCACTCAGGCCGGGGGCTTTGTCGTCATCAACGGATGGGTACTGCCCGCCGAGTACTTCCGGAAGGCGTGAGCATGATCAAGGACTATCAGACGCACAAAGAACTGCGTGACGATTACGACTTCTGCATCATCGGCGGGGGGCCTGCGGGCATAACCCTGGCCTTGCGCCTGGCCGAAGCAGGCTGGCGCGTGGTGCTGCTCGAAGGCGGCGGGCATGAGTACTCGCAGCAGTCCCAGGACCTCTATGAATGCAGTTCCTCCGGTCTGCAGGCGTATATCCACGATACGCGCCTGCGCTTTCTGGGGGGCACCTCCAACCATTGGGCCGGGCGTTGCCGGCCATTCGAAGCCTCGGACTTTTCTGTCCCGCCGCCGGGCGGCATCCCTGGCTGGCCCATCGCCTATGCCGAGATCGAGCGTTACCTGCCGGCCGCCATGGCGATTGTCGACCTGCCGGAAGGCGCGCACTTCCAGGCGATCAATGTCAGTCGGCTCGGTGATGACTTCGTGCCCGACGAGTTCTTGCTCAGCCCGCCCACACGGTTTGCCAAGAAGTACGCCAAGGCGCTGGAGCAGACGCCAGGGCTCGATGTGTTCATCCACTGCAATTGCGTCGACCTGGAATTCGATCACGCGGCCGATAGGGTCAAGGCTGTGGTGGTGTCCGATTACGATCAGCACCGTGAGCGGGTGATCGCCCGACAGTTCGTGCTGGCCATGGGCGCTGTCGAAAATGCCCGGCAACTGCTCAACAGCGAGTCGCTGGCTGCAGCGGGCGTGGTCAAGCCCGATGGTTTTGTCGGGCGCTGTTTCATGGAGCATCTGAATGTCGACCTGGGCACGTTCATTCTCAACAGCGGGAAGGTGGACAAGCCTCGCCAGTACTTCACCACCGATGCCTTCGTGGCCGAGTATCACGCGGGCAAAGGCAATGTCTCTGCGACGGTGCTGGACGAGGTGACGAATTACGGCCGGACCGCCGAGGTCAAGGATTTCCTCGAAACCCTCAGCTGCGATATCGGTATCGCCCACAAGATCGATTTCATCGCCAAATTCAACTGCCCCGGCGATGGGGTGCTGAGCACCATGATCGAACAGTTTCCCAACCTGCAGAGCCGACTTTCGACGCTGGAGGAGAAAGACGCGCTGGGCGTGGCCAAGGTGAACATGAACTGGGTATTGAGCGGCGATGACCGCCAGACCATCAAGTGCATTGGCGTTGAGTTGGCCAAACGTTTCGCCGAGAACGGGCTGGCCTTCGTCAAGTTGAACGACTTCGTCTACGACACCACCCTGGCGCTGAAAATGTCGCCCCACGCGCACCACATGGGCACGACGCGCATGGCGGCCTCGCCGGAGGCGGGAGTGGTCGACCCGGACTGCAAGGTGTTCGGCACGGACAATCTGTACATCGCTGGCAGCAGCATCTTCGCCAAGGGCGGGGCCAGCAATCCGACGATGCCGCTGCTCCAGTTCGCCTTGCGACTGGCGGACCACCTGGACGCAAAGATGAAGTCTCAGGCGGGCGAAGTCGCCTGAAGGGTGTGACAGCGTGTCTGCAACCTGTGGATGTTTCGCAGCTGCGCTGATGGGGGCAGGTACCGTGCGCGAGGGGCGCGTGGCCTGGGTTCGGTTCGACATCGATAGGTTTGCGAGGGCGACAGCATGATGGGATTGTTGAAGAAAATCGTGAGGCACTACGCCATGTCCACCGGACGTGGACGCGGGTTGTACAGGCGCCTGTGCCGACCGACCGCAATGGAGTGGGGCCAGTACATGACACGTTGGGGACAGTTCTATTCCACCGGCCACAACGTCCATATAAACCCGGGGTGCAATATCACCGACCCTACCTTGGTGCGCCTGGGCAGCAATTGCGGGCTGTCCGATTGCACCTTGATCGGGCATGACGGTGTGGTGGACCTGATCGAGGCCGTCTACGGCAAGAAACTCGATTCGGTGGGTTTCATCGATGTCCGTGACAACAGTTGGGTCGCCCACGGAGCGATCGTCATGCCCCGGGTGACCATCGGGCCGAACTCCATCGTGGCCGCAGGGGCGGTAGTCACCAAGGACGTGCCACCGGGTACCGTCGTCGGTGGCAATCCGGCCAAGGTACTGTGCACGCTCGAAGACCTGATCAAGCGGGTCGAGGCGCGTTGCGAGGCCTACCCTTGGATCGACCTGATCAAAAATCGCGCCGATGTCTTCGATCCACAGCTGGAGCCGAAACTGGCCGCCATGCGCGCCGAGTACTTCTACGGGGCCGGGAGGCAGGAGACATGACTGAAAAGCTCGTCGATGTGCTGATCGTCAACTACAACACCGCAGGGCTGTTGCAGCCGATGTTCGATGCCCTGCGCCGTGGTGACGGCGCGGATCTGGCGAGCTACCTGGTGGTCGACAACGCCTCGGCCGATGACTCCCTGGAGCGCCTGGCGGCGGTCTGCCCCGAGGCGCTGCTGCTGGCCAACCCGAAGAACGTCGGTTTTGGCCGCGCCAACAACCAATTGGTCGAGCACCTACGGGGCAAGTACGCCTTGCTGCTCAACACGGACGCCTTCGTCGCGGACGACACCCTGGTGCGCACGGTCGAGTACATGGAGGCACACCCGGAGTGTGGCGTGCTCGGGGTGCGTCTGGTGGGGCGTGAGGGGGACCTGCAGCCCAGCTGCCGGTACTTTCCGACGCCGCTGAACATGTTTGCCGCGCGCACGGGGCTGGAGCGCTTCTTCCCCGGTCTGCAGACCATCGACGAGATGAACTGGGACCACGACTCGGTGCGTGAATGCGACTGGCTGCCGGGGTGCTTCTACCTGGTGCGGCGCGAGGTCATCGAACAGGTTGGCCTGTTCGATCCGCGCTACTTCCTCTATTACGAGGAGGTGGACCACTGCAAACGGGTCAAGCAGGCCGGCTGGAAAGTCGTGTACTACCCCTACACCACGGTGGTGCACATCGGCGGTGAAAGTTCCAAGTCGGTCACCGAGCTCGAAGCGGCCAGCCGGCAGATCTCGGTGATGCAGATCGAAAGCGAGCTGCTGTACTTTCGCAAGCACCATGGCGTGCCCGGACTTGCGCTGCACATGCTGCTGGTGAGCCTCGGTGACACCTTGCTGGCGCTCAAGGCATTGCTCAAACGTCGCGGCTGGGGGGCCGTCAAAGCCAGCTGGAAGCATGCCCGGGCGACCTGGGCGTTGCTCTTCGACACTCGCTTTGCCAGTCAGCCAACGCGCTAGGGGGCGGTATGTTCGAAAACGTTCGCGCGGACCTGCGGGCCCATGGAGGCGATTGGGCGGCCCAGGGCTTCTGGGTGATGCTGGTCTACCGTTTCGGGCGCTGGCGCTATGGAGTGCGACCGGCGTTGCTGCGCAAGCTGCTGTCGTTCGTCTACAAGGTGCTGTTCAAGCTGGTGCAGATCCTCACCGGCATCGAGCTACCCTGCGAGGTGGAGCTGGGGCGCAACTTCGTCATCGACCATTTTGGCGGCATCGTGGTCAGCGGCTATGCCCGCTTCGGTGACGACTGTCGCATCCGCAATGGCGTGGTGGTGGGTTTGAAGAACGTGCAGGAGCCCATCGCACCGGTGTTCGGCAACAACGTCGATATCGGTACCGGCGCCAAGGTGTTGGGCAATATCCGCATCGGTAACAACGTGATCATCGGGGCCAACGCGGTGGTGTTGACCGATGTGCCCGACGATTCGCTGGCAGTCGGCGTGCCCGCGATCATCAAACCCCGACGCAGTGGCGGGTAAGCCCATGATGACTGGCATCGGTGTGGTGGTGATCGGCCGCAACGAGGGCGCGCGGCTGGAGCGCTGCCTGGATTCGCTGGCCGGTGCGGCCGATCAGGTGGTGTACGTCGACTCAGGCTCCACCGACGGCTCGGTCCCGATGGCCCAGGCGCGAGGCGTCGAGGTGCTGGCCCTGGACATGACGCAGCCCTTCACCGCCGCACGGGCGCGCAACGAAGGCTTCACCCGGTTGCATCGCTTGATGCCTGCAGTGCGTTATGTGCAATTCGTCGATGGCGATTGCGAAGTGGTGACCGGTTGGCTGCCTGCCGCCCGGGCCTTTCTCGAGCAGCATCCGGACGTCGCGGTGGTCTGTGGACGGCGCCGCGAGCGATTCCCCAAGCGTTCGATCTACAACCAGCTGTGCGACCTTGAATGGGACACCCCGGTCGGCCAGGCCAAGGCTTGCGGCGGCGATGCGCTCATGCGCGCCGATGCTTTCATCCAGGCGGCCGGTTACCGCGCCGACCTGATCGCCGGGGAAGAACCTGAGCTGTGCGTGCGCCTGCGCGCCCAGGGCTGGAAGATCTGGCGCCTGGACGCCGAAATGACCCTGCACGACGCCGCCATGACCCGCTTTAGCCAGTGGTGGCGGCGCAGCCTGCGTGGCGGCTACGCCTTCGCCGAAGGCGCCTTCCTGCATGGCGCGGCACCGGAGCGTCATTGGCTGCGCGAGTCACGCCGGGCCTGGGTGTGGGGGCTGGGGGTTCCCTTGGCGACCCTGCTGGCCTGCGCGCTGTTCGGTTGGGGCGGGCTGTCGCTGTTGCTGGTCTATCCGCTGCAGGTGGTGCGGCTGATGCGCCGGGGGCGAGGGTCGTTGCAGCAGAACGGGTTGCAGGCGGGGTTTCTGGTATTGGGCAAATTTCCCGAGATGTGTGGGCAGGTGAAGTTCTTGCTGAAAAGGTTCGGTGTCGGCAAATCCGTGTTGATCGAATACAAGTGAGATGCCCATGACATATCGGTCACTGGTCAAAAGCGTGTTCACCCTGCACCCCGGTTATTCGCTGCGGGCGCTGCACAACAAGCTTCGCCTGGTGCAGCACATGGCGCGTGAATGGTCGGGTCTCAATGCCTTCCAGCGGCGCCTGTCGCTTGCCTTGGGCGACCGTGGCCGGGAGCGGCTGGGCATCGATTGCATCGGCCTGGTCCAGTGGCCCTACATCAGCAAGGACTGGCCGGCGTCGACGCGCTTCGATGCGCTGGCCTCGCACTACGAAGTGGTCAGCAGCCGGTGCCCGAGCCTGCTACTGCTCGGGCGCGAAGAGCGCCTGCTGCTCGATGACCTGTCGCGCTACTCGCCAGCGTGCACCTTGGTGCTGGATCGTGCGTTCTGGTTCATGCGCGAAGGGGAGCTGGTGCTGAACCTGTTCCAGCGCGATCTGCGGGTGGCGTCGCTGGCCTTCAGCCTGGGCCTGGAGGAGGGCGAGCTGTGTGTGTTCATCGGCGCAGTGCAGGGCATTCACAAAGGCATCGACAGCGAAACCTCGCTGTCGATCTACCGGACGCTGACCAAGGATTTCGAAGGGCTGCGGCCCCGCAGCCTGTTGATCGAGGTGCTCCGCCACCTGGCCACGCGGCTTGGCGTCACGCGGCTGTATGCCGTGGGAGATGGCTACCGGCATCACCGTCATGCCTACTTCGGCGCGGAAAAAGCCCAGGAGCTGCCGACCAATTACGACGTCATCTGGCAGGAGCACGGCGCGTTGCCTTCGCAGCGCCAGGACTTCTATGCCATGCCGATCGACGAGGCCCGGCGCAGCCTGGACGATATCGCGCCCAAGAAGCGCGCCATGTACCGCCGGCGTCATGAACTGCTGGACGATGTGTTCGCCCAGGTGGACGCCACGTTGCGCTTGCAGGGTAAACAATCGGTGAGCTTGAAGGAGGCAGGCTACCCTGAGTCAGGAGTGCACCCATAATCAATCGAACACGCATTCAGCCGGGTCCCTATGCGCATTACGTATTTCGTCAATCAGTACCCGAAGGTCAGCCATAGCTTCATTCGCCGTGAAATCCTGGCGCTGGAGCGTCAGGGCTTCACCATCCAGCGCATGGCCTTGCGGGGTTGGGATGCGCAGTTGCTGGATGCCGACGACATGGCCGAGCGGGATCAGACCCAGTACGTCCTGCAGGGCGGCCTGAGCGGCCTGATCAAACCCTTGCTGCAGGTACTGCGGGCCGAACCTCGACGGTTTTTCGCCGCGCTCTGGCTGGCCCTGCGCCTGGGCCTGCGCGCCGACCGGCCCTTGCCATATCACCTGGTCTACCTGGCCGAAGCCTGCTGGGTGCTGCAGGGATTGCGGGCATTCGGCAGCGAGCATGTGCATGCGCATTTTGGCACCAACTCCACCGAAGTGGTGATGCTGGCCAACGCCCTCGGGGGGCCGGCGTACAGCTTTACGGTGCATGGCCCGGAAGAGTTCGACAAACCTCAGTTTCTCCACCTGGGCGAGAAGGTCCGGCGCGCGGCGTTCGTCGCGGCGATCAGCTCCTACGGGCGCAGCCAGTTGTTCCGCTGGGTGGCCCATGGGCACTGGGCCAAGGTGAAGGTGGTGCATTGCGGCCTTGAGCGGATGTTCCATGAGGTTCCGGCAGTACCGGCCGCCGCTGTGCCCAGGCTGGTGTGCGTGGGGCGGCTGTGCGAACAGAAAGGGCAATTGCTGTTGCTCGAGGCGGCGCGGCGCCTGGCCGAGCGCGGCGTGGCCTTCGAACTGGTGCTGGCGGGCGATGGTGAGATGCGCGCGGACATCGAGACGCTGGTCGCCCGGTACGGCCTGCAGGCGCAGGTGCGCATCACCGGCTGGATCAGCAGCGCCCAGGTGCGTGCCGAGATCCTGGCGGCGCGCGCGTTGGTGTTGCCGAGTTTCGCCGAGGGCCTGCCGGTGGTGATCATGGAGGCCATGGCCTTGCGTCGACCTGTTTTGACGACCTATGTGGCGGGCATTCCCGAGCTGGTCCGCCAGGGTGAGAACGGCTGGTTGTTCAGCGCCGGGGCCGTGGAGGAGCTGGCCCAGGCCATGGCCGACTGCCTGGAGCAACCGGTGGAGGTGCTCCAGCGCATGGGCGAGGCGGCGTACGCGCGGGTGCTGGAGCGCCACGACATCGATACCGAGGCCGGCAAGCTGGCCGCACTGTTCAGGGCGCCGGCATGACGTGGCTCGTGGCGGGCGTACTGGGCGCGCTGGCGTTGCTCGTGCTGTTGCCGACGCTGGTGTTGTTCGTCGAGGTGGCGATGGCGTGCCTGCCGGCGCGCTTGCCGCCTGCGGCACGGGTGCCGCGTCCACGCTTGGCGGTGTTGGTGCCGGCCCACGATGAGGCTTCGATCATCACCGCCACGCTGGACAGCATCCGCGCGCAGCTGTGCGAGGGTGATCGGCTGCTGGTGGTGGCGGACAACTGCACCGACGACACCGCGGCGCTCGCGCGGGCAGCCGGTGCCGAGGTGGTCGAGCGTTTCGACGCACAGGCGCGGGGCAAGGGCTATGCGCTGGACTTCGGCGTGCGCTACCTGGGTTTCGATCCACCGCCGGTGATCATCGTGGTGGATGCCGATTGCCAACTGGGCGAGGGTGCGCTCACGCGCCTTGCCACTTGCTGCATCGACAGCGGGCGCCCGGTGCAGGCGTTGTACCTGATGCAGGCGCCTGCTGGCGCAGGGCTCAAGACCCGGGTGGCCGAGTTCGCCTGGCGGGTGAAGAACCTGGTGCGCCCGCGCGGCTCGGCGCGGCTTGGCCTGCCCTGCCAGTTGATGGGCGCCGGCATGGCCTTCACCTGGCGTGACCTGGCCTCGCTGGAGCTTGCCAGTGGCCATTTGGTCGAGGACGTGAAGATGGGCCTGGACCTGTGCCGCATCGGCAAGGCACCGCTGTTCTGTCCCGATGCGTTGGTCACCAGTTGGTTTCCTGTCAGCGACGAAGGCCTCGGGGCGCAACGCCGGCGTTGGGAGCATGGGCATCTGGGCGTTCTGCTCAAGGATGCGCCACGGTTGCTGATCGAAAGCCTCGTTCGTCGTAACGGGGCGTTGCTGGCCCTGGCGCTGGACTTGATGGTGCCACCGCTGGCCTTGCTGGTGCTGGCCTTGACCGGCGTCTTCTGTCTTTCGTGGCTGGCCTGGTTGCTGCTGGAGGTGAGCGCGGCGCCCTGGCTGTCGAGCTGCGCGATGGTGCTGCTGGGCATCGCCATCCTGCTGGCCTGGTATCGGTTCTGCCGAGGGCTGATCGCGTTTTCGGTGTTGCTCTACGCACCCCTCTACGCGGCGAAGAAGATCCCCATCTACCTGGGGTTCCTGGTCAAGCGCCAGGTGGACTGGGTGCGTTCGAAACGGGATGACAGCTGATGCCTATCTCGATCTGGCAAGGCCACTGGAAAACCATCGTCGACAAGCTGCAGGTGGTGGAGGACGCAGAGGACGAGCAGCGCTTGCTGGCGCACCTGTCCACACCCGGAGCGCAGCGGGTGCTCGGCTTCGTCAATGCCCATGCCATGAACCTGGTGACCCGCGACAGCGCTTATCACCAGGCGCTGGCCTCGGCGGACGTGCTGCTGCGCGATGGTTCGGGCATGGCGATCCTGCTGCGCCGGCTGGGGTTGGCGCCGGGGTTGAACATGAACGGCACCGATTTCATTCCCAAGTTGCTGGCCGCCTTCAAAGGGCGGCGAGTGGCGTTCTGGGGGACCGAAGCGCCTTTTCTGGACAACGCGGCGCGCAGCAGCGAAGCCCGGTTCGGGGTGCAGGTGATGTCTGTTCACCATGGCTTCGATGAGGTCGATACCTACCTGGCCCTGGCGCATCGGCAGCGACCGGAGCTGATCGTGCTGGGCATGGGCATGCCCAAGCAGGAGGCGGTCGCAGCTCGGTTGGCGCAAAGCGGCGTGCCCTGTGTGGTGGTGTGCGGCGGGGCGATCCTGGACTTTCTCGGCAATAAGGTGACGCGTGCGCCGGGGTGGATGCGGCGCCTGGGCTGCGAATGGTTGTTCCGATTGGTGCGCGAGCCCAGGCGGCTGTTCAGCCGGTATGTGGTCGGCAATCCGTTGTTCCTCTGGCGTACGCTCAGCTATGCGCGGGTCCATAGTCACTGACTGGTCGGTACCTGCGCGGTGTCTGCTTCGCGGGTAAACCCGCTCCCACACGACCTGCGCCGAACCTGTGGAGTGAGTAAACACCCTCTTGCAAGGCCTGCGCTGAACCTGTGGGAGCGGGTTTACCCGCGAAGGGCGTGGCACATATCTGAAGCGACCCCAAAGGGTGCAAATCCCCCGGCGTCATTCCAAAGTACTGCTACAGTGATATCAAACGCACCCTGTGTCGGGGATCCTCGGCAAACGGGTCGCACTATCGCCCCTGGGAAGCGGTCCACGCGTTGGCGTGTGCCTCAGGTGATCGATAGTCACGGGGACGATCTTCCTACGTCATTGCCCAGGCGGCACTCGTCGAGTGCGCGTCGGGTCTTTGTCTTTTCAGGATGAATGCGGTTGTTCTTGGCTTGGTAGGAAAGCGTGTGGTTTCTCGGCATCAGTGAGGACGAACAATGGTTTTCGAACCCAGAAGTAACCGTTCCCTACTCCAGCGCAGACGCAGCATCAGCAACGCCATCCAGGCCGGGCTCGACGGCATCGCGGTGACCGGGGTCGCCTGGTACCTGATCTACCTGCATGTCGGCTACATCACCCCCGATTACGTCATCATGCTGCTGTTGCTGATCGGCGCCTTGGCGGTGGTCTACGACCATTACGCCATCTACCGCAGCAACGTGGGCCTGTCGATCAAGGCGTTCAAGCTGTTCAAGGCATGGACGGTGACGTTCTGTTTCCTTGTGGCCATGGCCTTTCTCACCAAGCAGAGCGAGCAGTATTCGCGGCTGCTGGTGGGCGAGCTGTTCGTCATTGGCTATTTCATCCAGTTGCTGCTGCATTTTCTGGTACGCGAGATCCAGGTGAAGTTCCTGACGCTGCCCTACAGCCAGGAGAACGCCTTGATCATCGGCTCCGGTGAGTTGGCGACCTTCCTTCACAAGAAGATCAGCAACAACCCGTGGCTTGGCGAGAAGATCGTCGGCTGCGTGCACATCGGCGAGACGGACGTGCAAGTGGGGGCGCAGGAAGGCGAGGGCGGCCCGGTGATCCTGGGCGACATTTCCCATCTGGATGACATCGTGGTGCGCCACGGGATCAAGACCGTCTACCTGGTCACGCCGCTGGAGGGCTCGCAGCTGATCCGCGATGTCTACCTGCGGCTGTTGGACAAGTGCGTCTCGGTCAATTGGATTCCCGACATCTTCTCGTTGCGGCTGATCAACCACAGCGTGCGCGAAATTGCCGGTATTCCAGTGCTTACCCTTTCCGAAACACCGCTCACCGGCACCAGCCTGTTCCTCAAGAACCTCGAGGACAAACTCCTGGCCGCGTTGATTTTGCTGTGCGCCGCGCCGGTACTGCTGATCGTCGCGCTGGCCA
This sequence comes from Pseudomonas sp. NY15354, assembly GCF_048068075.1. Taxonomy (NCBI): domain Bacteria; kingdom Pseudomonadati; phylum Pseudomonadota; class Gammaproteobacteria; order Pseudomonadales; family Pseudomonadaceae; genus Pseudomonas; species Pseudomonas sp. NY15354. The sequence continues at coordinate 165,787 of NZ_JBLUPV010000004.1, read as the reverse complement.
TCAAGCTCGACAGCCCGGGGCCGGTGTTCTTCCGCCAGGAGCGCATGGGCTGGAGCGGTGAGACCTTCCGCATCTGGAAGTTCAGGAGCATGTTCGTGCACCAGCCCGAAGCCGGTGTGCTCCAGCAGGCGCAGAAGAACGACCCGCGCATGACCCGGGTCGGCGCGTTCATTCGCCGTACCAGCCTCGATGAATTGCCGCAGCTGTTCAACGTGTTGATGGGCGAGATGTCCCTGGTTGGGCCGCGCCCGCATGCCATCCAGCACGACACCCAGTATTCCCGGGACATCGCCGACTACTTTGCGCGCAACAACATCAAGCCCGGCATGACGGGCTTGGCGCAGGTGCGCGGTTATCGGGGGGAGACCAAGGACCTCGGGCAGATGATCCAGCGGGTCGATTCGGACATCGAGTACATCAACAACTGGTCGGTGTGGCTGGACTTCATCATCCTCGTGCGCACGCTCTCGGCGTTCACCGGCAAGCAGGCGTACTAGGGTCTGTATGAAAAGTCTTGAGACGAAGGTCAGGCAAGGCGAAAACAGCCGAGGAAGCGCAGTTTACGGGTTGTAAATGAGCATTCCGAGGCTGTTTTCAACGCAGCATCACCGAGTATCAAGGCTTTTCGTACAGAGCCTAGCGCGTCAGGCGTGTCTGGATCATCGGCATCGGGTTCAGGTGCGCGTAGCGGCTGCGCAGCGTTTCTATCAGCGACGGGCTCGGTGCCCGGGTGCAATGCAGGTACACCTTGGACAATCCGCCAAAGCCCATTTCCCGGTAGCGGCTGGCGATCTCTTCGTCGCTCCGGCCTTCGGGCAGGCCCAGGTGCAGGGTCAGTCGGCCATCTTCCACCGCGAACAGCGGCGTGCTCCACAGGAACCATTCCGAGCCGCTGCGGGGGAGTCTGACAAAGAAGTGGGCATGGTTGCCCAAGGTATCCACATCGCCGCCACGGCGTCTTTTCCATTCCAGCAGCCCATCGTCGGGCCGGGCCAGGCAGCAGCCGATGTCGTAGTAGTCGAAGCCGTTTTCCAGCGCCCACTCCAAGGCCATGAAGGTGGTGATCGAGTTGACCTCGCGCAGTTGCTTGGCATCGGCGAAAACCGACTCCGGGTAGCCGAAGCGGATGGTGCTCCAGTAGCGCTTGCCTGCGCGGGTGATGACGCAGCCCAGGTGACAGGCCACCACTTCATCGTCACGCAGGATCAGGTCCAGCCGCCCGGCGGATTTGGCGAGCCTGAAGACTTCGGCGGTGGAAATCTGCGAGGCCGACTCCCCGTGGCGCGCTTTGGCATAGGGCTGCAGCATCGCCGTGTCGGCGTGGGCGATCTCTTCGTCGGTCACGGCCGGACGCATGTGATAGCGCGGCCGGTGCTTGCGCAGGCTGCGCCGCAGCTCGCTGTTGTAGGTGGCGACGATGCTGTCCAAGGAGCGGCCCAGTGGCACCACAGCGCTCAGAAAGTGTGGCACCTGCAAGGCGCCGGGGACCGGCACCTCGCTGGCCAGGACCACGGCATCGCTGGTCGCGCTGGCCGGTGTGGTCGCCCCCATCAGCAGCTTGGCCAGGTCCCGGTGAGCTTTGCGACCCAGGTAGACCACCTCGTGGCTGCTCTGCTGGCCGGGCTTGAAGCGACTGCGCTCCCAACGCCACAGGCAGGCGCGGCTGAGCAGGTCTTTGAACCGGGCCGACGCGGCCCTGATTTCGAAGCGGGTCGACGGCGAAATGCACTGCCTGGCCAGTTGGGCGAGCTGTTCTTTCATCGCGGTGCTGGCGCTCCTTCAGGGGGCATGAGCCTTTCTAGAACGAGTAAAGATGTGAAATAGCCGGCTCGCAAGGCAGGGCCTCAGTGTTCACCAGATAGAACGCAGAGGTCCGATTTGGGCATCTACCGGCTGTCCGCGCCTCGAACTAACGTTGTGCCTGTTGTTTTTTTTCACAGGGGGCGCTGACCGCCGAATCGAGTCGACTGACGGTCGCTTGGCGGCGTCGCTGTTGCCTACGCTGATAATCCCGCACATGAATTGTGGGCAGGCGACAACTGGATTGCGCACGTCAATAAATCCCACCGAAGAAAGGAGCATTACCATGGCTTTCCAATACAAGCGTCTGGACAAGAACGACGCCGCTGTCTTGCTGGTCGACCACCAGACGGGTCTGCTCTCCCTGGTGCGTGACATTGAACCGGACCGCTTCAAGAACAACGTGCTGGCCCTTTCGGACCTGGCCAAGTACTTCAAGCTGCCGACCATCCTCACCACCAGTTTCGAGAACGGCCCCAACGGCCCGCTGGTGCCTGAGCTCAAGGCCCAGTTCCCAGATGCGCCATACATCGCCCGTCCCGGCAACATCAACGCTTGGGACAACGAGGACTTCGTCAAGGCGGTGAAGGCCACCGGCAAGAAGCAACTGATCATCGCCGGTGTGGTGACCGAGGTGTGCGTGGCCTTCCCGGCGCTGTCGGCGCTGGAAGAGGGCTTCGATGTGTTCGTGGTCACCGATGCCTCCGGCACCTTCAACGAACTGACCCGCGATTCGGCCTGGCGCCGGATGGAAGCGGCCGGTGCGCAGTTGATGACCTGGTTCGGCGTGGCCTGCGAGCTGCACCGCGACTGGCGCAACGACATCGAAGGCCTGGGCACGCTGTTCTCCAACCACATCCCGGACTACCGTAACCTGATGACCAGCTTCAGCACACTGACGAAGTAATCCGGCGCGGGGGCCTTGCCTGAGGGCAGGGCCCCCCGTCCGTGTCCAGAGGTACCGGATGGGTCCACTGATTGGCTATTTCAAACTGGCCCTGAACCCCGGGCGTGGGGTATTGCTCTTCACCTTGCGCACCATCGTCGCAGGCCTGCTGTGCCTGTACCTGGCGTTCATCTTCGATCTCGAACAACCCAAGTGGGCGCTGATGACCGTGATCATCATCAGCCTGCCGCTGGCCGGCATGACCCTCAAGCGCAGCTTCGCCCAGGTGATGGGCACGGCGGCGGGCGCGGCGGTGGCGGTGGCGCTCATGGCGTTGTTCCCCCAGGCACCGATGCCCTTCATCGTTTGCCTTGCCCTGTGGCTGGCGTTCTGCACCGCAGGGGGCACGTTGCTGCGCTACACCGATTCCCACGCCTTCGTTCTCAGTGGCTTTACCGCCGTGGTGGTGGCGATGCTGGCGGTGCCCGAGCCGGACGGCATCCTACTGCTGGCCATCACGCGCCTGACTGAGACCCTGCTGGCGGTGGCCTGCGTGGCCGTGGTCAGTCTGCTGACGGCGCGTCCACAGGCCGTGGCCCAAGGCTATTTCGCCCAGGTCGACAGCCTGGTCAAGCTGATCGCCCGGCATGCCGCCGAGGTCATCAGGACCGAGGAGGACGACGCCGCGTTTCACCAGCGCCAGGCCCAGCTGATCGCACAGGTCAGTGCGCTGGAAGGCCTGCGCCGTCACCTGTATTTCGATGCCCCCCACCTGCGCAGTGCCGATGGCCTGGTGCAGCTGCTGGCCAACCAGCTGGTGCTGCTGGTGTCTCGCCTGTTGGTGCTGCGACAGCAGCGTGGCTTGATCAAACAGCACTGGCAAGGGCCGCTGCCGGCCGACATTCAGTTGTTGCGCGACGACGAGCTGGACAGCCTCGATGCCCTGGCCCGTGATGGCGTGGCCCTGTCGGCCGAGCGTCGCCAGGCCATTCACAGCCTGCACCAGCGCTTCGAGCAGGCCGCCGACCGCGCGGAGTTTCTCAGCGAGCCATTGCCACCGCGTCTGCGTTCGCTGGCCTGGGCGCTGCGTTGGGAGCAGGCACGGCTGCTGCAGCAACTGAACGAGCTGATCGAGCTGAACGAGGCGATCCAGCAGGGCAGGGCTGCCAGCTGTCCCCATGCCCAGGGGCGGGTCAGCGCTCTGCACCTGGATTTTCGCCTGGCCGGCATGAACGCCGCGCGGGCCTTCCTGGCGTTGTTCCTGGCCGGGTGGCTGTGGATCGAGACGGCCTGGGACGGCGCCCGCTCCGGGGTGATTCTGATCGGTGTCATGTGCTCGCTGATGGCGACCTTGCCACGGCCCTTGCTGGCGAGCCAGAACTACAACCGCGGCTTGCTGGTGGCGCTGGTGCTGTCGGCGGTTTATCAGTTCGGCCTGCTGCCGATCTTCACGGATTTCGAAATGCTCGCCCTGTGCCTGGTGCCCTTGCTCTACCTGGCCGCCGTCGGCCTGGCCAACCCCATGACTGCGGGGATCGGCATGGGCATTGGCCTGGTGGGGCTGCTGATGATCGGTCCACAGAACGTCGGGGCCTACCACAACAGCGCCATCCAGTGGTTCGAGTTCGCTGGGGCATACCTGGCCGGGGGCCTGCTGGCGATGGTGGTGTTCGCCCTGGTCTTCCCGTTCAACCCGCAAAAGCGCTTGGCCCGCCTGTTTCGCCTGAGCCGTGAAGAGGTGTACCAGCAGGTGACGGCGCCCTTCAGCCTGGTGCGTCAGTTCGACTTCGAGAGCCGTATGCTCGACCGGCTCTCGGCCATGATCGGCGTGCTGCCGGCTACCAGCGATGCGCGTTCGCGGGAGCTGTTCGAGTGCAACCTGGTGTGCCCGGCGCTGGCCATCGTCCTGGCCAAGGCTCAGGCCCAGTGCGTCACCAGCGAAGCCTTGCCGGAAGGCGTAAAGGCGCGTTTGCGCCTAGGGTTGCAAGAGATGGCGGACGTCATCGGTGCGCGTCGCCCGGTGGACCTGGATGCGCTGCTGCATGAACTCGAAGCGCTCGGCGAAACCCTGGACGCCCTGCATCAGGCGCATTTCGAGGCCGGCCGGGAGGCGCTGCGTCAGTTGTTCATCCTGCGGGTCGCACTGGCGATCGCCGGTCAATTGCTCCAGCGCTACCGCCAGGTGCTGGCGCCGGCCGCGCAGCCTGAAGAGGAGGGCGCCTATGCCCATTGATTTTGAGTTCGGCGGTGTCTACCTGCCGCCGATCGCCCAGGCGCTGTTGCTGGCCCTGCCGTTGTTTCTGCTTGCGGACGCTGTGCTGCGTCGGGTCGGTGTGTTGGCACTGGTGTGGCATCCGGCCCTGTTCCAAGGCGCTCTGTATGCCGCGATCTGCGCCGCACTGGTGTTATCGATGGGAGTGAGTGTCTGAAAATGCCTGCCTTGAAACCCGTGCTTTCCAAGGCGTTGACCTTGGCCGTGCTGGCCGTTGCCCTGGTGTTGGGTTGGTTTGCCTGGGACTACTACACCCGCGCGCCCTGGACCCGCGATGCCCGGGTGCGGGCGGATGTGGTGACCCTGTCGGCCGAAGTGGCCGGTCGCATCATCGAACTGCCGGTCCACGACAACCAGTTCGTCAAGCAAGGCGACCTGCTGTTGCAGATCGACCCCGCCCGCTACGAACTGGCCGTCCTGCATGCCGAGCGCGCGGTCGAAGTCGCGCGCGCCGCACTGGGACAGTCCCAGGCCTCGATCGTCGCCAACGAGGCCCTGCTCAAGCAGCGACGCAGCGAAGAGCAGCGTCGGCGTAGGCTGCAGTCCATGTCAGCGATTTCCGCCGAAGAGTGGGAGAAGTCCGGAACGGACGTGGCCGTGGCCCAGGCCGATCTTTTACGCGAGCAGTCCAACCTGGGGCTCGCCCAGGCCAACGTGCAGCTCGCCGAGGCCACGCTGAAGCAAGCCCGTCTGGACCTGGAGCGCACCCGGGTGACGGCGCCGGTCAGCGGCTACGTGACCAACCTGCTGACCCGCCAGGGGGATTTCGCCCAGTCGGGCACGCCACTGCTGGCCCTGGTCGACAGCGCCTCGTTCCACGTCAGTGGTTATTTCGAGGAAACCAAGCTGCCGAAGATCAAGGTGGGCAGCCGCGCGCGCATCGCCCTGATGAGCGGTGAGGTGCTGGAGGGCACGGTGGAGAGCATCGCCTACGCCATCACCGACCGCGAGAACCAGCCGGGCAACCGTCTGCTGGCTAACGTCAACCCGAGCTACACCTGGGTCAAGCTTGCCCAGCGGATCCCGGTGCGCCTGCGCCTTGAGCGCAGCGCCGACGCACCGCCGCTGCGCGCCGGGACCACGGCGACGGTCACCATTGTGGAATGAGGGCGGGTGAGTCTGTCGCATGTTCGATCTGAATGATTTGTACCTGTACACCAAGGTGGTCGAGCACGGTGGCTTTGCCCCGGCTGGCCGCGTCCTCGGTTTGCCCAAGTCGCGCCTGAGCCGCCGTGTGGCGCTGCTGGAGGAGCGGCTGGGCGTGCGCCTTATCCAGCGCTCCACCCGCCAATTCGCGGTCACCGAGGTGGGGCTCGAGTATTACCACCACTGCGTGTCGATGATGGATCGGGCCTATGCCGCCGAAGACGCGATCGAGCGTAGCCGTGCGGTGCCCAGTGGCATCGTTCGCCTGGCCTGCAGCACCTCGCTGCTGGATTCGCGTCTGGCGCCGATGTTGGCGCGCTTCATGGCCGAGTGTCCGGTGGTGGAGCTGCTGGTCAAAAGCTACAACCGCCGAGTCGATGTCATCGGTGAGGGCTTCGACCTGGTCCTGAGCGTACGCCATCGGCCCCTGGAGAGCAGCGAGCTGGTGATGCGCAAGCTGGCCCATAGTCGCCAATGCCTGGTGGTCGCTCCCAGGCTGCTGATCGGCCATGAGCAACCGCTGCGACCCTCCGACCTTTTCGAATTGCCGAGCCTGGGCTGGGGCGCCAATGTGCAGGAGTACACCTGGGACCTGGACGGGCCGGACGGTGCCGTGGCCTCGATTCGCTATCGGCCCCGTCTGGTGTCGGACGATGTCGCGGTGCTGCGCGAGGGCGCGTTGGCAGGTGTCGGAGTGGTCTTGCTCCCCGAGGAGTTGGTGCGCGCGGACCTGGCCGCCGGGCGCCTGGTGCATGCCTTGGAAGACTGGACCCCGCGCAAGGGCGAGATCGTTGCGCTGTTCCCGTCACGACGCGGCGTGATGCCCGCAGTGCGCAAGCTGATCGACTTTTTGGTGGAGGCGTTCGAGCAGGAGGCTGAGGGCCAGATGCAACAAACCCCTTGAGGCGAGGAGGCCTTGAGGGGTGGCTGTTGGGGTGGGAGGCCTGGGAGCGAAGGGCTCGGTATCCGCTTCATAGAGGGCGGGTCATAAGGCCGTGCGCTTGAGTATTTCTTTTATGGCGTTTAGCGCTTTGGGCCTTCGCGGGATGGCTTTATAAAGTAAAACGAGTTGACGTATGTAATCATCGGAGTCTGAGACGGGCGTGGCGAATACGTCCCCACTTTTCAAACCTGCCCATGAGGGAACGAGTGATACGCCCATTCCTTTCTCGACCATGATGTAAATGGCGTCAAGTGCGTCGAGGTTGCACAGCAAGTCAGGGTTCAGATCGTTGTCATGCAAATATTGCAGGGCTATTTGCCCGCCCCAGGCATTTGAATCGTATCGAATCAAGTGGTGGGAGAGGAGGGTCGTTTTTATAGTGCTCTGCTCAATGGGTTCCTTTGTCAACAACATCAAAGGTTCATGTCGCAGCGTGTGCATCTTAATGGATTTAGGTACGGAGAACGGAGGGCAGACCATAAGCCCGGCATCGAGCTCCCCTGATACCACCTGCTCATACAGCGTACGCGAATCGCCAGGTGTGATTCGTAGCCTCAGTTGAGGTGCCGTTATCGTTAGTTGGTGCATTAACTCTGGAAGCAGGCCTGTCAACGCAGTTGAAATAGCGCCTAATTTGAAATCACCTGTGAGCCCATTCCTGTCGAGCCCATCCCTGAGTTCGGTGGCACGCTGAATCAAGTTGCGCATTTCCGGCAAGAGTGCCAAGCATTGTTCCGAGGGTTCAACCGAGTGGGATCCGCGGTTCAACAACTCACAGCAGAGCGATTTCTCAAGCGCCTGAATACGCTGGCTTACGGCAGGTGCAGTAAGGTTTTCTCTGCGGGCGGCTGCCGCGATGGAACCTGTCTCAATGACCGCGACCAAGCTTTCGAGAAATCGAATATCCAAAACAATTCCTTTCGGTCAGAGATGGAAAATCACGCTCCAGAACAGGCGAAAGGATAGGGTAGGCTGCGCGAAATTCCCATCCAAACAAGAGGGCGTTTCCGTGACCGCATTTTTCCATGCCTCCTATCATGTAACAAATCTTGAAGAGTCTCGTAAGTTTTACGGCGAGGTGCTGGGCTGTAAAGAAGGCCGCACCAGCGAGACGTACATCGATTACGACCTATTCGGTCATCAAATTTCCCTTCACCAAGGCACGCCATTTCCGACCACGCGTACCGGCAGGGTCGGCGAGCACATGGTGCTGATGCCACACATCGGCCTGGTGCTTCAGTTGGATGATTGGATGGCGATGGCAGAGCGCCTACAAGCCCATGGGGTGAAGTTCGATATCCCCCCCGTTGTTCGCTTCCCTGGTCAGCCGGGTGAGCAGCGGACAATGTTCTTCCTCGATCCAAGTGGTAACCCCATCGAGATAAAAGGTTTCAAGGACTTTAAAGAAGTCTTTGCTGTTTGAAAGCGTGCGTTCATCAAAGCAACACGCTTTTGTCGATCATGCCGTTGATCATGAGCATCGAAGCCTGAATGCTAAGAACAGATGCTTAAGTGTGCGCGGTGTTTACCAGCCAGTTGACAGTCCAAATTATAATAACGGGAGGACGTATGGCTAAGACAAGTTTGGTGACAAGAATCATCGTGGGTCTGGTACTGGGCATTGTAGTGGGCGCCCTGCTGAATATTTATCCGGACTATAAAATATGGGTGAGTAGTCAGGTTTTGCAGCCGGCCGGTGATATTTTCATCAAGATGATGAAAATGATCGTGGCGCCTCTGGTCTTTGCCTGCATGGTCAGTGCCGTTGCCGGTAATGGCGACAGCAAGGCGATAGGGCGGGTGGGTGTCAAAACGATGTTCTATTTCTTCGTCGTCACGGGTATTGCCATTGTTTGCGGTTTGATCGTAGGTAATGTGGCCCAGCCAGGTACCGGCGCAAACTTGAGCACCCTTTCGGCTGCCCAATCACTGACGTTGCCCTCTTCCTCGGCGGGTAGCGACTTCGGAAATGTGATGCTTGCTATCATCCCGGATAACATCGTGAACGCAATGGCGCAGGGTAACTTGCTACCCATCTTGTTCTTTTCGATCATATTCGGTTTTGGTGTGAATGCGCTTGATGCGGATAAGAAACGACCGCTGATCGCCGTGTTCAATGCCATTTCTGGGGCGATGTTCAAAGTCACGCATATTGTCATGCACTATTCCCCCATCGGTATCTTCGGCCTCATTGGCGTGACGGTGTCTAACTTCGGGCTTTCTGCGCTGTTGCCGTTGGGTAAATTGATTCTTGTCACTTACGCCGCTGTCCTGCTGTTCGGACTGGTCGTGCTTGGCGGGATAGCAAAAGCCGTCGGCATTAATATCTTCGACCTGATCAAGTTCATCAAGGATGAACTGATTCTGGCGTTCAGTACCGCCACTTCGGCTACCGTGATGCCACAGCTCATCGAGAAGGTTGAGGCTTACGGCGCGCCGAGGTCCATTGCTACCTTGGTGATTCCTACTGGGTATTCGTTCAACCTGGATGGCGCATCGCTCTTCGTGGGCATTGGTACGCTTTTCATCGCCCAACTGTATGAAATCCCATTGAGCCTTGCTGACCAGGCGGTGCTGGTGCTCATCATGGTGCTGACGTCCAAAGGCGCGGCGGGTGTACCGGGGGCGATGTTCGTCATCCTCACCGCCACGCTGACCAGTGCCGGGCTTCCTGTTGAGGGCATCGCTTTCATCGCCGGTGTGTACCGCCTCATGGACATGCCGATCACCGCGTTGAATGTGCTGGGCAACGCCTTGGCTCCCTTGGTGATCGCCAAGTGGGAAAACCAATTTCGGACAGCGCCTACCGAGCAGCCTGGTGCAGTTGCGGGTGAGCGCCCTATGAACGCCTTGGCAAGCGAAGGGGGTGTCTGAATCGGACACCCGCGGACAATAAAAAACCCCTTGAATCGGCTGGATTCAAGGGGTTTCGATGTCCACCAGGATCTCGTGCGATCTAGATTCCCGATTAGACGTTGAAGCGGAAGTGCATCACGTCACCGTCCTTGACGATGTAGTCCTTGCCTTCCAGACGCCATTTGCCGGCTTCCTTGGCACCGCCTTCTCCCTTGTACTGGATGAAGTCGTCATAGGCCACGACTTCGGCGCGGATGAAGCCTTTCTCGAAGTCGGTGTGAATCACGGCGGCGGCTTGTGGCGCGGTAGCACCTATGCGCACGGTCCAGGCGCGGACTTCTTTCACACCGGCGGTGAAGTAGGTCTGCAGGTTGAGCAGGGCGTAACCGGCGCGGATCACGCGGTTCAGGCCAGGCTCTTCCAGGCCCAGGGCCTCGAGGAACATGTCTTTCTCTTCGCCTTCTTCCAGCTCGGCGATCTCGGCTTCGATCTTGTTGCACACCGGCACCACGACGGCGCCTTCTTCTTCAGCGATGGCCTTGACCACGTCCAGGTGCGGGTTGTTCTCGAAGCCGTCTTCGGCAACGTTGGCGATGTACATCACCGGCTTGCTGGTCAGCAGGTGGAAGCCGCGGATCACGGTCTTCTCCTCGACGCTCATGTTCTTCATCAGGCTGCGCGCAGGCTTGCCATCGGTGAAGTGGGCGATGAGCTTTTCCAGCAGGGCCTTCTGGGCCAGGGCTTCCTTGTCGCCGCCCTTGGCGTTGCGCGCGACCTTCTGCAGTTGCTTCTCGCAGCTGTCCAGGTCGGCGAAGATCAGTTCCAGGTCGATGATCTCGATGTCACGCTTGGGGTCGACGCTGTTGGAGACGTGGATGACGTTCTCGTCTTCGAAGCAGCGCACCACGTGGGCGATGGCGTCGGTCTCGCGGATGTTGGCGAGGAACTTGTTGCCCAGGCCTTCACCCTTCGAGGCACCGGCGACGAGACCTGCGATGTCGACGAACTCCATGGTGGTGGGCAGTACGCGCTCAGGCTTGACAATCTCGGCCAAGGCGTCGAGGCGTGCATCGGGCATCGGCACGATGCCGCTGTTCGGCTCGATGGTGCAGAAGGGGAAGTTCTCCGCCGCGATACCGGACTTGGTCAGGGCGTTGAACAGGGTGGACTTGCCGACGTTGGGCAGGCCGACGATGCCGCAATTGAAACCCATGGGAATTCCCCTCTCTAGGAAATCAGGCCTTCTGGCTGTGCAGTTCGCGCATCGCCTTGGCGAAATCGCCAGCAAGCACGTCGGGCATCACGCCGAGGGCAAAATCGATGCTGGCGTCGAGCTTCTCCTGCTCGGCGCGCGGTGCGCGGCCCAGGACGAAGTTGGAGACCAGTTTGGCGTCACCTGGGTGGCCGATGCCGAGCCGCAGGCGATGGAAGTCGTTCTGGTTGCCGAGCTGCGCGATGATGTCGCGCAGGCCGTTGTGCCCACCATGGCCGCCGCCTTTCTTGAGCTTGGCGACGCCCGGGGGCAGGTCGAGTTCATCATGCGCCACCAGGATGGCCGCCGGCGGGATCCGGAAGAAATTGGCCAATGCCGCCACGGACTGGCCGCTGCGGTTCATGTAGGTGGTGGGAATGAGCAGACGAACGTCTTGGCCCTGATGGCTGAACTTAGCCGTCAGGCCGAAATATTTGCGGTCAGCGGTCAGCGATACACGCTGGGCGCTGGCGAGGCGTTCAACGAAAAGAGCCCCTGCGTTATGCCGGGTCTGTTCGTATTCGGGGCCGGGGTTACCCAGGCCAACGATCAACTGGATGGCGGTCACGTCAGGGGCTCTTCCTTGGAGTTGGTGGGTTACAGTGCGCGCGGCACTGTAACCCGATCAACGCCGGCGTGCGAGTGGATTACTCGGCAGCGCCTTCAGCAGCGTCAGCGGCTACGCGCGGGGCGTGGACGTTGGCAACAGCTTTGTCATCACCGTGGGCCAGAGCGACGAACTCTACGCCTTTCGGAGCTTTCAGGTCCGACAGGTGGATGATGGTGCCGATTTCAGCCTTGGCCAGGTCGACTTCGATGAACTCAGGCAGGTCCTTGGCTTCGCAGGAAACTTCGATCTCGGCTTCGACGTGGGAGATCTCGCCGCCTTTCTTGACCGGGGCTTCTTCGTTGATGAAGTGAACCGGTACCTTGGCGGTCAGCTTCTGGCCAGCAACGACGCGAACGAAGTCGGCGTGCATGATGAAGCCTTTGGCTGGGTGACGCTGCAGGGCCTTGACGACAACGTTCTGCTTGGCGCCGTCGACGTTCAGTTCCAGAACGTGGCTGAAGGCAGCTTCGTTTTCGAACAGCTTGGCGATTTCCTTGGCGACGATGGTCAGCGACTGGGCGTCCTGGTTACCACCGTAGACAACGGCTGGGATGCTGGCGGAGTGACGCAGGCGGCGGCTCGCACCTTTCCCCAGGTCAGTACGCGCTTGGGCGTTCAGGGTGAAGTTGGTCATTTTGCTTCTCCAAAATAGCCTCCCGAATGGCGTTTGCGACCAGCGCCATCGGGATTGGCAAAAAAGCCCCGCCCCGACAAGATGCCGGGGCGGGGCGCTTTTCGTCAGCGAGCGTTCCGCTTAGCGGAACATCGCGCTGATCGATTCTTCGTTGCTGATACGGCGAACCGCTTCAGCGACAACCGGTGCGATATCCAGCTGGCGGATACGGTCACAGGCTTGAGCAGCGGCGGACAGCGGGATGGTGTTGGTCACCACCAGCTCGTCCAGCACGGACTTCTCGATGTTCTCGATCGCACGGCCCGACAGTACCGGGTGTGTGCAGTAGGCGTAGACCTTGGCAGCGCCGTGGTCTTTCAGGGCCTTGGCCGCGTTGCACAGGGTGCCGGCGGTGTCGACCATGTCGTCTACCAGGATGCAGGTGCGTCCTTCGACGTCGCCGATGATGTGCATCACTTCGGAGTGATTGGCCTTCTCACGGCGTTTGTCGATGATACCCAGGTCGACACCCAGGGACTTGGCGACGGCACGTGCGCGCACGACACCACCGATGTCCGGGGAGACGATCATCAGGTTCTCGAAACGCTGGTCTTCGATGTCGTCGACCAGTACGGGCGAGCCGTAGATGTTGTCGACGGGGATATCGAAGAAGCCCTGGATCTGGTCAGCGTGCAGGTCGACAGTGAGTACACGGTCGATACCCACGACAGTGAGCATGTCAGCGACGACTTTGGCGCTGATGGCTACACGTGCCGAACGCGGACGGCGGTCCTGGCGGGCGTATCCGAAGTAAGGAATCACGGCAGTGATTCGTGACGCTGAGGAGCGGCGGAAGGCGTCGGCCATCACTACCAGTTCCATCAGATTGTCGTTGGTAGGGGCACAGGTTGGCTGAATGATGAAAACGTCCTTACCACGAACATTTTCATTGATCTCAGCACTGATTTCGCCGTCGGAGAATTTACCGACAGAAACATCACCCAGTGGAATATGCAGCTGACGTACGACACGCCGAGCCAGATCGGGGTTGGCATTCCCCGTGAAGACCATCATCTTGGACACGCGCAGTACCTGAAGGCTGAGGGTAACCTGGATGAGTATAAGGAAAATGGCAGGGGCGGCTGGATTCGAACCAACGCATGGCAGGATCAAAACCTGCTGCCTTACCGCTTGGCGACGCCCCTGTATCTGTTGCTGCGAGTACCGAATACTCGACTTCTAGAGCAGGCTCTGCAGCTTGCGATGCAACATCGAAATGTTGCTTCCCTTTGCCACAAACCCTGTTTGGGTCTCTGAAAGAAGGGCCAGAACTTTATCAGCTTCGGCTTTGCTTGGGAAGGCCCCAAACACACAACTTCCAGTGCCGGTTAGACGAGCTTCAGTGTATTTACCCAGCATATTCAGCGCATTGCGAACTTCTGGATAACTTTGCTCTACCACCGGTTGGCAGTCATTTCGACTGTTTCCCTCGGGAACGGGGCGCATCTTAAGGGGGAGGGAATCACGTGTCAACTCTGGATGCGAAAAAATTTCCGCTGTGCTGACAGACACTTGCGGCACCAGCACGACGTACCAGGGCTCTTCGGGGTCCACCGGGGTCAGTTGCTCACCCACGCCTTGCGCGAAAGCGGCGTGGCCCCGGACGAACACCGGCACATCGGCGCCAAGCCCGAGGCCCAGGGCGGCCAGACGGTCTTTGTCCCAGCCCAGTTGCCACAGGTGATTGAGTGCCAGCAGGGTGGTCGCGGCATTGGAACTGCCACCGCCGATACCGCCGCCCATGGGCAGGATCTTGTCCAGCCAGATGTCGACGCCGAGCGAGCAACCGGATTTTTGCTGTAGCTGGCGGGCGGCGCGCACGATCAGGTTGCTGTCGTGGGGCACGCCAGCGATTTCGGTGCGCAGGTGGATCTGGCCATCTTCACGCAGGCTGTAGCGCAGCTCGTCGGCATGGTCGAGAAACTGGAATACGGTTTCCAGCTCGTGGTAACCGTCGGGGCGGCGACCGATGATGTGCAGCCACAGGTTGAGCTTGGCCGGGGCGGGAAGCGTGAGCATGGTCATCGATCAATGCCCCAGCTGGCGTGGCTGCCAGTCCTTGACCACCAGGGTGACGTCCAGATCCTGACCGTGCAGCTTAAGGCGCTCGGGCAGCCAGTAGCCGTTCTGTTGGGTGTAGCTCAGGTACTGCACCTGCCAGCCGTCTTGGGTCAGGCTGGCCAGGCGGCTGTCGCCGTCCAGGGTCAGCTGGCTCTTGCTGTCGGGAGCGGGCAGGCCGCGGACCCACCAGACCAGGTGCGACACCGGCAGTTCCCAGCCCAGTTGCTCTTCGAGCAGTGCCTCGGGGCTCGGTGCCTCGTAGCGGCCCTGGTTGGCCACCTCCAGCACCACGCCACCGGGGCGTCCGGTCAGGCGTGCCGCCCCGCGACCCAGGGGGCCGGCCAGGCGGATGTCGTAGTAGTCCTGGCGCTGCAGCCAGAACAAGGTGCCACTGCCGGAGTCACGTGGGGCGCGAATGCCGACCTTGCCGTTGATCTGCCAGCCGTCGAGGGTGCTCAGTTGCTCTTTATGGGCGCGCCACAACTGCGGGTCGCCGTGGCCTTGCAAGGACTCGCGGCTACCGAAACCGGCGCAGCCGGCGAGCAGGGCGATCAGGGTGAAGGTGATGCAATGACGCAGGAACATGGTTTACAGGGTCTCTGATCCGGTCAGGCGCAGGAGGGTCTTGCGCAGGATTTGGCTGTCGGGCTGGCCTTCGAAGGCTTTGGCCCAGACCTGGCGGGCTTCGCGGCGTTTGCCGTTGGCCCAGAGGACTTCGCCCAGGTGGGCAGCCACTTCATGGTCGGGGAAGCGTTCCAGGGCCTGGCGCAGCAGGCGTTCGGCTTCGTCGAGGTTGCCCATGCGGTAATTGACCCAGCCCAGGCTATCGAGCACGGCTGGGTCGTCCGGGGTGAGCTGGTGGGCTTTCTCGATCAGCGCCTTGGCTTCGGCGTAGCGGGTGGTGCGGTCGGCCAGGGTATAGCCGAGCGCATTCAGGGCCATGGCGTTTTCCGGCTCGCGTTGGATGATGGCGCGCAGGTCTTTTTCCATTTGCCCCAGGTCATCGCGCTTTTCGGCCAGCATGGCGCGGGTATAAAGCAGGTTGAGGTCGTCCGGGTAGCGCTTGATCGCCTGGGCCAGGATCTGTTCAGCCTGGGCCTCCTTGCCGTTGTTGCCGTAGCTTTCCGCTTCGATCAGGTAAAGCTGGATGGCGTAATCGGGCTGGGCCTCGCGGGCCTCGCCGAGCAGGCGCGACGCCTCGCTGGCTCGGCCATTGGCGATGAGGATGTCGGCCTGGCGCAGTTGCGCGGGCAGGTAGTCGGGGCCAGGGCCGACCAGGGCGTATTCGCGCAGGGCGGCCTCGGGATCGCCGCGTTCTTCGCGCAGGCGGCCGAGGTTCAGGTGTGCGGCGTCGACATTACTGTCACGCTCGACCAACTCCTGCAGGTACCCCTCGGCCTCGTCCCAGTTCTTGGTTTCCAGGCAGACCAGGGCGAGTGAGTAGCGCAGTTCGTCATCTTCGGGATATTGCTGGAGCAGGCTTTCGAACTCGGCCTTGGCGTCGGCCATGCGGTCTTGTTCGACCAAGGTGCGGGCGTAGGTCAGGCGCAGGCGCTTGTCATCCGGGTTGTCACGGATCGCCCCGCGAAGCAGTGGTAGGGCCTCCGAACCACGGTCCAGTGCCTGCAACAGGCGGGCGCGCAGCAGAACCGGGGCGACTTCGCCGTTTTGCGGCGGGTGCGATTCGAGCAGCTCGAGGGCCTGCTCGGTCTTGCCATCTTGGTTCAGCAGCAGTGCTTTGCCGAACACCAACTGGCCGTTGTCCGGGTACTTGACCAGCAGGCGGTCGAAGCTTTGCAGCAGGCCGTCGCGGGTGTTCTGGTCGGTTTCGGCTGCGGACAGGGCGAGGAAGTCGAAATGGGTATCGCCCTGGCCCTGCAGGACTTTCTCCATGTAGGCCATGGATTCGTCGTAGCGCCCGGCGCGAGCCAGTTGAATGGCGGCGGCGCGTTGGGCATCGAGGTTTTGCGCATCATTGCGCGCCCAGATCAGTGCGGTATCCAGCGCAGGTTCGTCGGCACCGAGGTACTCGGCGATGCGATAGGCGCGCTCGGAGACTGCTGGGTCCTGGGTCTTCTCGGCCTGGTCGACATAATTGGCCAAGGCGATGTCGAAGCGATTGCGTTGCCCGGCCAGTTCCGCCACCAGCAGGCTATAGAGTGTTTCTTCCTTGAACGAGCCGTACACCACAGGCTTTTCCGGTGCGCTTTTGCCAGCCTCGGCAACGGGCGACTCGGCCTCGTTCTTCTGCGGGGCCAGGCTTTGGCAGCCCTGGAGCAGGGCGAGGGCAAGCAGCAATGCGTAGGACTTGTTCATAAAGAAGGCTTTGGATACCGGCGGTCGGAGCATGATGACACAAGCGCGATGGCAAACCCACCAGCGAAGGTCGTGGTTGCGAGGTTTCGGATTGTTCGGACCATTCTATGAGCGCATTGTTCTGACCTGTCGAAATCAATAGCCTGATATCCCGATCCCGATCCCGATCCCGATCCCGATCCCGATCCCGATCCCGATCTGCTTTTGCTCTTTAATTGCACAAATAGTCCAGACGCCGCCAATCGCAACGTCAGGAGGCCGAGTGGAGGTGCCTGTAGGGGCAGGCGCGCAGCGCCCTTCGGCGTGAGCCGAAGTCGCGAGATGGAGACTTGCATAGCAAGTCGGAGGCCGCGAAGCCCCGGAAGACAATGAAGAGGGAACCCCGCCACGGGCGGGGCGGATGTGGGAGCAGGCGGTTTTTGCCTCCTTTTTGCCAAGAAAAAAAGGAGGTCGCCGTAAGGGCGAAAAGGTGAGTCTGCGCCGGTGCAGGGAACGGATATTCACGCTATTTCCAAGCCCCTAGAGGTGGTTTTCAGGGGGGGCTTATGGCGGTGAGCATATCCGTTTGCGATGGGGCCGCTTGCTCACCTTTCCGCCCTTACGGCGGGTCACTTTTTGGCAAACGCCCCAAAAAGTAACCAAAAAAGGCTGCGCTCCTGCATGCGGCCCCTGCGCTTCGCTCCGGGGTTCCCTCCGCTGCGCCACCCTGCGGGGCTTCGCGGCCTCCGACTTGCTGCGCAAGTCTCCATCTCGCGACTTCGGCTCACGCCGAAGGGCGCTGCGCGCCTGCCCCTACGGGTGCCTCCACTCGGCCTCCTGAAGTCGCAACTGGCGGCGCCTGGGCCACTGTGCACTGAAAAGCCAAAGCCAAAGCCAAGCGAAGGTAGGGACAAGCGGAGGGCGGGGGCCATGGGCATGCAGCCGGCGCCTCTGGCCTGCGCAACGGCCCGCCACCGACGATAGCCCCCAGGTATCGCGACAATAGCGAACGGTGGTTGTTCTGGAACCTGCGAAGTAGGACAATTATCGGCTTCTCGTCACAACCAGCGACCTTGCATGGCCTTTCTTGCACTTGGTATCAACCATAAGACTGCCTCGGTAGACGTACGCGAGCGCGTGGCGTTTACGCCAGAGCAGCTGGTCGATGCCCTGCAGCAGCTTTGCCGACTGACCGCCAGCCGTGAGGCGGCGATCCTGTCGACCTGCAACCGCAGTGAACTCTATATCGAACAGGACCACCTGGCCGCCGACGCCGTGCTGCAGTGGCTGGCCGAGTATCATCAGCTCAACCTCGAAGAGCTGCGCGCCAGCGCCTATATCCACGAAGAGCATGACGCGGTCAAACACATGATGCGTGTGGCCTCGGGCCTGGATTCGCTGGTGCTGGGCGAGCCGCAGATCCTTGGTCAGATGAAGTCGGCCTATGCCGTGGCCCGCGAGGCCGGGACCATCGGCCCGCTGCTCGGGCGCCTGTTCCAGGCCACGTTCAGCGCCGCCAAGCAGGTGCGCACCGATACCGCCATCGGTGAGAACCCGGTGTCCGTGGCCTTCGCCGCAGTCAGCCTGGCCAAGCAGATCTTCAGCGACCTGGGTCGCAGCCAGGCCCTGCTGATCGGCGCTGGCGAAACCATCACCCTGGTCGCCCGCCATCTCCATGAACAAGGCGTACGGCGTATCGTCGTGGCCAACCGTACCCTGGAGCGTGCCAGTATCCTGGCCGAGCAGTTTGGCGCCCACGCGGTGCTGCTCTCGGACATCCCTCAGGAGCTGGCCAACAGCGACATCGTCATCAGTTCCACCGCCAGCCAGTTGCCGATCCTCGGCAAGGGCGCGGTGGAAAGCGCCCTGAAGCAGCGTCGGCACAAGCCGATCTTCATGGTCGATATCGCCGTGCCACGGGACATCGAGCCGCAGGTTGGCGAGCTCGATGACGTCTACCTCTATACGGTCGATGACCTGCATGACGTCGTCGCGGAAAACCTCAAGAGCCGCCAAGGCGCTGCCCAGGCCGCCGAGGAGCTGGTGTCGGTCGGTGCCGAGGACTTCATGGCGCGCCTGCGCGAGCTGGCGGCGGTGGATGTGCTCAAGGCCTATCGCCAGCAAAGCGAGCGGCTGCGTGACGAAGAACTGCAAAAGGCTCAACGCCTGCTGGCCAACGGCGGCAACCCCGAAGACGTACTGGCCCAGCTGGCCCGGGGGCTGACCAACAAACTGCTGCATGCACCCAGCGTGCAATTGAAAAAGCTCTCCGCCGAAGGCCGCCTCGATGCGCTGGCCATGGCCCAGGAACTCTTTGCCCTCAACGAGGGCTCGACGGACAAAACCCCGCAATGAAAGCGTCGCTGCTCAATAAACTGGACACGCTCCAGGACCGCTTCGAAGAACTCACCGCCCTCCTGGGCGATGCCGAGGTCATTTCCGACCAGACCCGTTTCCGCGCCTATTCGCGTGAATACGCCGAGGTCGAGCCGGTCATCGACGCCTATAAAGAGTGGCGCAAGGTCCAGGACGATCTGGCCGGGGCCCAGGCGCTGCTCAAGGACAGCGACCCTGACCTGCGCGAGATGGCTGTCGAGGAAGTGCGCGAAGCCAAGGAGCAACTGGTCGGCCTGGAGGCCCGGCTGCAACGCATGTTGCTGCCCAAGGATCCCAATGATGGGCGCAACGTGTTCCTCGAGATCCGCGCCGGTACCGGTGGCGACGAGGCCGCGATCTTCTCGGGCGACCTGTTCCGCATGTATTCGCGCTACGCCGAAAAGCGTGGCTGGCGCCTGGAAATTCTCTCCGAGAACGAAGGCGAACACGGCGGCTACAAGGAGATCATCGCCCGGGTCGAAGGCGACAGTGTCTACGGCAAACTCAAGTTCGAATCCGGCGCGCACCGCGTGCAGCGGGTGCCGGAGACCGAGTCGCAAGGGCGTATCCACACCTCCGCCTGCACCGTGGCCGTGCTGCCGGAGCCAGACGAGCAGGTTGCGATCGAGATCAACCCGGCCGACCTGCGTATCGATACCTACCGCGCCTCGGGCGCCGGTGGTCAGCACGTGAACAAGACCGACTCGGCGATCCGTATCACCCACTTGCCCACCGGCATCGTGGTCGAGTGCCAGGAGGAGCGGTCGCAGCACAAGAACCGCGCCCGGGCCATGTCCTGGCTGTCGGCCAAGCTCAACGACATGCAGACCAGCGCCGCGCAGAACGCCATTGCTTCCGAGCGCAAGCTGCTGGTGGGTTCGGGCGACCGCTCCGAGCGCATCCGCACCTACAATTATCCACAGGGCCGGGTGACCGATCATCGCATCAACCTGACCCTGTACTCCCTGGATGACATTCTGGCCGGGGGCGTCGATGCGGTCATCGAGCCCTTGCTCGCCGAATACCAGGCCGATCAGCTGGCCGCCCTGGGGGATTGAATGACCATCATCGCCAGCCTGCTGCGTGACGCGCAGCTGCCGGATTCCCCGACTGCGCGCCTGGACGTCGAGCTGTTGCTGGCTGCCGCCCTGGGCAAGTCGCGCAGCTACCTGCACACCTGGCCCGAGCGCATCGTCAGCAGCGAAGCGGCCGAGACCTTCGCCGGCTACCTGGCGCGTCGCCGGGCCGGTGAGCCGGTGGCGTACATCCTGGGCCAGCAGGGTTTCTGGAAGCTCGACCTGGAGGTCGCGCCGCACACCCTGATCCCACGCCCAGAAACCGAACTGCTGGTGGAAGCTGCGCTGGAACTGCTGCCCCCGCGACCTGCGCGGGTGCTTGATCTGGGCACCGGCACGGGCGCCATCGCCCTGGCCTTGGCCAGCGAGTGCCCGGCCTGGCAGGTAACGGCGCTGGACCGTGTGTCGGACGCCGTGGCCTTGGCCGAGCGTAACCGCGAGCGCCTCGGCCTGGCCAATGCCCAGATACGCCTGAGCCACTGGTACGACGCCGTGGCTGGCGAGCGCTTCGACTTGATCGTGAGCAACCCGCCGTACATCGCCGCCGACGATCCGCACCTGGTTGCCGGTGACGTCCGTTTCGAGCCCAGCAGTGCCCTGGTGGCGGGCCATGATGGTCTGGATGACCTGCGGGTGATCATCGCCCAGGCGCCAGATCATCTAGCAGCCGGTGGCTGGCTGCTGCTCGAGCACGGTTACGACCAGGCCATGGCTGTGCGTGAGCTGCTCACCCGCCACGGCTTCATCGACGTGGCCAGCCGCCTGGACCTGGCCGGTCACGAACGTATTTCCTTGGGACGACTGCCATGCTGAGTGATCAGGAACTGTTGCGCTACAGCCGGCAGATCCTGCTGGCCCAAGTGGATATCGACGGCCAGTTGCGGCTCAAGCGCAGCAAGGCGCTGGTGGTCGGGCTCGGTGGGCTTGGCTCGCCGGTGGCCCTGTACCTGGCCGCCGCGGGTGTGGGCGAGCTGCACCTGGCCGATTTCGACACGGTCGACCTGACCAACCTGCAACGCCAGGTCATCCATGACAGCGAAAGCGTGGGCATGAGCAAGGTCGACTCGGCGTGCAAGCGCCTGGAAGCGATCAATCCCGAAGTCAAGCTGGTCCCGCACCGCGAGGCCCTGGACGAAGATTCCCTGGCCGCGGCCGTCGGTGCGGTCGATGTGGTGTTGGACTGCTCCGACAATTTCTCCACCCGCGAAGCGGTCAATGCCGCCTGTGTCGCTGCTGGCAAGCCGCTGGTCAGTGGCGCGGCGATTCGCCTGGAAGGGCAGTTGTCGGTGTTCGACCCTCGTCGTGACTACAGCCCCTGCTACCACTGCCTCTACGGCCATGGCAGCGAGGCCGAGCTGACCTGCAGCGAGGCGGGCGTGCTCGGTCCGCTGGTGGGCTTGGTGGGCAGCCTGCAAGCGCTCGAGGCGATGAAGCTGCTGGCCGGCTTCGGCGATCCTTTGGTGGGGCGCTTGTTGTTGATCGATGCGCTGGGCACACGCATGCGTGAGCTGCGGGTCAAGCGCGACCCGGCGTGCGCGGTCTGTGGTAGCCGGCATGGCTGAGCGTTCGGCGCCGGTCGGCGTGATGGACTCCGGGGTCGGCGGCCTGTCGGTGCTCGCCGAGATCCAGCGCCTGCTGCCCAACGAATCGCTGCTGTACGTCGCCGACAGCGGGCATGTGCCGTACGGCGAAAAATCACCGGACTACATTCGCCAGCGTCTGCGCCACATTGCCGGGTTCTTCCGCGAGCAGGGTGCCAAGGCGATGGTCCTGGCCTGCAACACCGCGACCGTGGCGGCGGTGGCCGACCTGCGCGAGTTGTACCCGGACTGGCCCCTGGTGGGCATGGAACCTGCGGTCAAGCCGGCCGCTGCGGCAACCCGCTCTGGCGTGGTTGGGGTCCTGGCCACCACCGGCACTTTGCAGAGCGCCAAGTTCGCTGCCTTGCTCGATCGTTTTGCCAACGACGTCCAGGTGATCACCCAGCCGTGCCCTGGACTGGTGGAGCGCATCGAGGCCGGTGACCTCGACAGCCCGCAACTGCGCCAGTTGTTGCAAGGCTATGTGCAGCCTTTGCTGGATGCCGGTTGCGACACGGTCATTCTGGGCTGCACCCATTACCCCTTCTTGCGCACGCTGCTGGCCGGCATGGTGCCGGCGGATGTGGCCATCATCGACACCGGCGCCGCCGTGGCGCGGCAACTGCAGCGCCTGCTGGCGGCACGGGATCTGCTGGCTGAAGGGCCAGCGCGCGATACCGCGTTCTGGACCAGCGCCGAGCCGCAGTCGCTGGACAAGGTCCTGCCGTTGCTCTGGCGCCGGGCTGATCGGGTTCTGCCACTGCCTCTTTGAAGTGGGGCTGTCAGGCCGATGACCCTGGTGTACCTGAAGCATCGCTTCGCGTCCCCAAACTCAACCCCTGAGTCCCTGAAAGGCCGCCAACGCCCGCTCTCGACTGCTGCCCAGGTCGACGATCGGCTGGACATAGGGCGCAGCAAACAGATCACCGCCTGCCGTGGGTTCATGGACAGCTTTGTCATCCAGCCCTTGCAGCTCTGGCAACCAATGTCGAATGAATTGCCCCTTGGGGTCGAAGCGCCGTGACTGGCTTACAGGGTTGAACAGACGAAAGTACGGCACCGCATCGGTCCCGGTGGAGGCGCTCCATTGCCAGCCGCCATTGTTGGCGGCCAGGTCGCCGTCGATCAGATGACGCATGAAATGGCGCTCGCCCAGGCGCCAGTCGATCAGCAGGTTCTTGCTCAGAAACATCGCCACGACCATGCGCAGTCGATTGTGCATCCAACCTGTGTGCAGCAACTGGCGCATGGCGGCATCGATGATCGGGAAGCCGGTGCGACCGGCTTTCCAGGCTTCCAGGTCTTCAGGCGAATCACGCCAGGGCAATGCCTCGGTGTGGGCACGGAATGCCCGGTGTCGGGAGACCTGTGGATAACCCACCAGGATGTGCTTGTAGAACTCCCGCCACAGTAGCTCGTTGATCCAGGTCTGTACGCCCATGCTGCCGCTGTCGAACTCACCCTGATTGCCACTGAGCGCGGCATGCAGGCACTGGCGCGGCGAGATCACGCCGGCGGCCAGATAGGGCGAAAGCTGGCTGGTACCTGTCCTGGCGGGCAGGTCTCGCAGTTGGGGATAATCCTCGACAGTCTCATCGATGAAGCGCGTGAGGCGCCGCTGTGCCTCGTTTTCTCCGGCGGGCCAGTGCTCGCGCAGACTGCGCGATGGTGCGGGGAAATCGGCAAAACCCTGGGGGATGGGGTCGCTGGCAATGGCCAGTGGCGCTTGGCGCTTAACGTGAGGTGCCAGGCGAGGCAGGCTCAGGTGGAGTTGCTCCAGGCAAGCCCTGCGGAACTGGCCGAATACCTGGAAGTAGTGACCGCTTCGGGTCAATACCGAGCCTGGGCGCAGCAGCAGTTGGTCCAGATGGCCATGGATGAGGACGCCCGCCTGTTCGAGCAGGGCCTGGGTCGCGGCGTCGCGCTGCTGCTCGTTGACGCCGTACTCTTCGTTCCAGTGCACCGCCTCGATTCGATGCTGTCGGCAGACCTCCAGCACTGCCTGGGGCGCCTGCCGCCAGGTGTCGACGTGGCGGATCAGTAACGGAATGTTCAGGCGCTCCAGCGACTGGCGCAGGGTCTGCAGGTTACGCAACCAGAAATCGACCTTGCAGGGGGCATCGTCATGGGCCTGCCACTGACCGGGGCTGGCCAGCCACAGGGCGAGGGTCGGCCCACGAGCACAGGCGGCGCTCAGGGCAGTGTTGTCATCGACGCGCAGATCGCTGCGCAGCCAGATCAATTGCAAAACCATTTCCTCACAGTGATTGCAGCAGGCGCAGGGCTGCCAGGGGTGTTTCGAACAACTGCAAGCCCTCGACGTCGGACTCGACCAGGCGCGGGCCGTGCGCAAAGACGGTGCCGCCGCCAGCCAGCATCGGGACGTCGATGCCGGTCAACGTCGCTTTGAGTGAGCGGGTGTCGACGCGAGTCCCCAAGTAGAAAATCACCGCCCGGGGTCGCAGGGCTTGCACCGCGCGGTGCAGGCAGGGACCGCTGAGCGGGTGTTCGAGCACCTCGACCGCGATCGCGCAGGTGCCCAGCAACCAGGCGCACAGCCACAGTTGCGGGTCGAAGGCGCCTTCGCCGTAGGTCGTGATGAGCACCACAGGACCGGCAAGCGACAGGCTGTCGTAGTGAACCCGTGCGCCCAGCTTGCTGCGCAGCCAGGTGTGGAAGAACGCTTGTTCGAGCCGGGCATTGAAGTAACTGCGCCAGCGTTGTTCCAGGCTGTCGAGCAGGGGCAATAGCAATTGCTCGCACAGGGTGAAGGCCGGATACAGCGCCATGGCTTGGTTGAACTGCTGGTCGAGGGCGTGATGGGAGAGTGAGGCGATGGCCTCGATCATCGCCTGTTCGCGCAGTTGCCAGTCGCCCACCGGCGCAATGTTGGGCGCTCGCTCAAGCAGATCGCGCACCTGGCCTACCGACGCGCCGCGCTCCAGCCAGCTCAGGATGGCATGCACCCGCTCGACCTGCTCTGGCGGATACAGGCGATGGCCTTTGGCGGTGCGCTGGGGTTTGAGCAAGCCATAACGCCGCTCCCACGCCCGTAGCGTGATCGGATTGACGCCCGTGCGCCGGGCCAGTTCACCGATCGGCAGCAGGATTTCAGAGCGCATTGCGCAGGCCCAGTGGCTCGGGGTGCGGTTGCAGGTAGGCCTGTTGCAGCAGATAAGGGTCGGGGTGCTTGCGCAGGTGGTGCTTGAGCAAGGTCAGGGGTACCACCAGCGGCACCACGCCTTGCTGGTACTGGCCGATCAGGTGCTGCAGTTCCGTGCGGTCGCCTTGGCCCAGTACCGTGCGCAGGTAACCACTCAGATGCTGCAAGACGTTGCCATGGGTGCCTCGGCTGGCGCGGCGGCGCAGGGCCTGCATCAGCGCGCTGAAGTAACGGGGCCCGATGAGCTGCGGGTCGTCGTCACGGCGCATGCTGCCGAGCATCCTGCCCAGTTCGCGATAGGCCTGGGGGTTGTTGGCCATGAGCAGGTATTTGTAGCGCGAATGAAAACGCACCAGGGCTCCGCGACCCAGGCCCTGCGCCAGCAGACGCTGCCAGTCGGCGTAGGCATAGACGCGGCTGATGAAGTTCTCGCGCAGTACCGGGTCGTGCAGGCGACCTTCTTCTTCCACTGGCAGATCCGGGCGGCGAGCACAGAACGCACTGGCGTAGGCACCTTGCCCCGGCTGGCGGGAGAGCTGGCCGTCGTGCTGATAGACCTTCACCCGCTCCAGGCCGCAGGAGGGCGACTTTTGCATGAAGATGTAACCGCACAGATCATCGAGCGCCTCGGCCATCTGTTCGCCATAGGCACGCAGGGGGCCGGCGAGGTCGGTACCAGGATTGTGCGCGGCCACCACTTCAGGGTGGGCGGGGTCGCCGACCAAGCGGATAGCCGCACGGGGAACGCCCAGCCCGATGGCCAGTTCCGGGCACACGGGGGCCCATTGGAAATGGTCTTCGAGCAGCTCAAGGCAGAGGGATGAGGCTTTGTGGCCGGCGTTGAAGCGCACGGGTTGGCCCAGTAGACACGCGCTGATGCCAATCCGCGGCTTGTCGGTGATCGAAGTGATGTCCATGCGGTCTCCGGAAAACCTGTACATAAATACGAATCTTGTACAGGTTTATTCCAGCACACCGAAAAACTTATGCAAGAAGATTTTTTTGTACAGCTATCCGTGGCCCGTTAATCGAGGTGCTCCAGCAGTCGTCTGGCGGCTTCCTGACCGCTGAGCCAGGCCCCTTCGACTCGACCGGACAGGCACCAGTCGCCGCAGGCGTACAGCCCCAGGTCGGCGTCGGCCAGGGCGCCCCACTCATGGTTGCCGGCCGGACGGGCATACAACCAGCGGTGCGCCAGCGCGAAGGTCGGCGGTGGCACGATGCAACCGACCAGCTCCGCGAACTCACCCCACAACTGCTCGATCACATCCTCCTTGGGCAGGTCGATGTGCTGCTTGCTCCAGCTCGAGGTAGCGTGTAGCACCCAGGTATCGAGTTGCTCATCGCGCCCAGGCTTGCTGCGATTACGGGCCAGCCAGTCGAGCGGGTTGTCCTGGACGAAGCAGCCTTGCATGGGCGTATCGAGAGCGGTCTGGAAGGCCAGGGCGACGGCCCAGGTGGGTTCCATCTGCACGCCAGCGGCCACGGCCGCGAGCTTGGGCGTCGCCGCCAGCAGCGGGGTGGCCTGGGGGGCGGGGACGGCGATCACCACGCGGCTGAACGGGCCATGGCTGCACCCTTCGGTGTCCTGCAGGTGCCAATACTGTTTGCCACGGAAGACCTCGGCGATGCGGCAGCCGAAGTTCACCGTCACGTCCTTGAGCAGGCCACGGGTGATGGCACTCATGCGCGGCACGCCGACCCAGCGCGTCTGCTCGTCGGGGGACGGGGTCAGCTCGCCATCGCGGTAGTTGTACAGCTGGGGCTTCCACTGCTCGGCCCAGCCTGCTTCGACCCACTGGTGAACTTGCTCGACGAAACGCCGGTCGCGGGCGGTGAAATACTGCGCGCCCAGGTCCAGCGCACCGGCCTCGCTGCGCTTGCTGGCCATGCGACCGCCGCTGCCATGGCCCTTGTCGAACAGGTGGACAGTCTGCCCGGCTTTCTGTAGAGCCTGGGCGGCGGAAAGGCCGGCGATACCGGCACCGATGATGGCAATAGGTACTGTCATGATGGCCTCTTCGAACCTTGCTGTAAGCAGACTACGCTGTCAGGAAAACCTGTACAATGCATAATTTTTGTATAAGGTTATTCCCCTCGATAGGGCAGGTTGGCCTATGTTTATCCGAGAGCATCCGGTCTAAAAAGTGCCTTGTTCTTAAAAATAGACCACGGCCGCAACTTGCGAGGACACAGCCATGCATATATTGCTGACCGGCGGTACTGGCTTGATCGGCCGGCACCTGTGCCAGTACTGGCGCGGCCAGGGCCATCGCCTGACCGTATGGAGCCGTCGCCCGGAGCAGGTCCCCCGAATCTGCGGTACCGGCGTGCGCGGCATCGCCCGGCTGGAAGACCTGGCGGCGGACGATTCGGTGGACGCGGTGATCAATCTGGCTGGTGCACCGATCGCTGACCGTCCCTGGACCGCGTCGCGACGCACTTTGCTGTGGGCCAGTCGCGTCACCCTTACCGAGCAGTTGCTGGCCTGGCTGGAAAGCCGCGACCAGCGCCCGGAGGTGTTGATATCCGGATCTGCGGTGGGCTGGTATGGCGATGGTGGCGAGCGGGAATTGACCGAGGCTTCGCCGCCGGTGAAAGAAGACTTCGCCAGCCAGCTTTGCATCGCCTGGGAGGAGACCGCCCAGCGTGCGCAGCGGCTGGGCATTCGCGTGGTGCTGGTGCGTACCGGGCTGGTACTGGCCAGCGACGGCGGCTTTTTGTCGCGCCTGCGCCTGCCGTTCAAGCTGGGGCTGGGCGGGCCTTTGGGAGATGGTCGGCAATGGATGCCATGGGTCCATATAGACGACCAGATCGGCTTGATTGATTTTCTCTTGCAGCACAAGGACACCACCGGTCCTTATAATGCTTGCGCGCCGGAGCCGGTGCGCAACCGCGAATTCGCCAAGCGCCTGGGGCGCGCCCTGCATAGGCCTGCGTTCATGCCGATGCCGGGACTGCTGCTCAGGGCGGGCCTGGGCGAGCTATCCACGCTGCTGCTTGGCGGGCAACGGGCGCGCCCGGTCCGCTTGCTGGCGGCAGGTTTCACATTCCGCTTCAACGATCTGCAATCGGCCCTGGACAACCTCTCCAGCCGCCTCTGACATAGGATGCTGCATGACCGATCACGCCCTGCTACTGGTCAACCTGGGTTCGCCGGCCTCCACCTCGGTGGCCGACGTGCGCCGTTACCTCAACCAGTTCCTCATGGACCCTTACGTGATCGACCTGCCGTGGCCTGTGCGTCGTCTGCTGGTGTCGCTGATCCTGATCAAGCGACCGGAGCAGTCGGCCCATGCCTATGCCTCGATCTGGTGGGACGAGGGCTCGCCTCTGGTGGTCCTGACCCGCCGCCTGCAAGCGGCCATGGCCGAGCATTGGCCCCATGGCCCGGTGGAGATCGCCATGCGCTATGGCCAGCCGGCCTTGCCTGAGGTGTTGGAGCGCCTGGCTGCCAAGGGCGTGCGCAAGGTCACCCTGGCGCCGCTATATCCACAGTTCGCCGACAGCACCGTGACCACGGTGGTGGAGCTGGCCAAGCAGACCGTCGCCAGCCAGCAGCAGCCTTTACAGATGCGCGTGCTGCAGCCGTTCTATGATCACCCCGACTACATCGATGCCTTGGTCGCCAGCGCCAGGCCTTATCTCGAGCAGGGCTACGATCACCTGCTGCTGAGCTTCCATGGCTTGCCCGAGCGACACTTGAAGAAGCTCGACCCGACCGGCAAACATGACTTCCAGGCTGCCGATTGCTGCAAGGATGCCGACGCCCAGACCCGTGCGATCTGCTATCGCGGTCAATGCCTGGCCACGGCCAAGGCGTTCGCGCAGAAGATGGGAATTGCCGACGGCAAGTGGTCGGTCTCGTTCCAGTCACGCCTGGGGCGCGCCAAGTGGATCGAGCCCTATACCGAGACGCGCCTGGACGAGCTGGGCAAGGCAGGGGTGAAGAAGTTGCTGGTGATGTGCCCGGCGTTCGTCGCCGACTGCATCGAGACGCTGGAGGAGATTGGCCAGCGCGGCAGCGAGCAGTTCATCGAGGCGGGAGGTAAGGAGTTGGTACTGGTGCCGTGCCTGAACGACCACCCGCAGTGGGTGAAAGCGCTGGCAGGAATGTGCGAAAAGGCCTGAATAGCTAAGGCCCCTTTGTGGGCCTTTGGCGCCACAAGGCCACTCCTACAAGGTAATCGCGTTCTCTTGTAGGAGCGGCCTTGTGCCGTGAAAGGGCTGCGCAGCAGCCCTACGTTCTCAAGGTAACTGGTCATCCAGTTTCTTGTGCTTCCAGCTGTCATTGCCCGGCAGGATCAGGTTCAGGGCGATGGCCACGATGGCACACAGGGCGATGCCCTTCAGGCCCCAGTCATCCGGGCCGTCGCCGCTGCCGATCAGTACGCCGCCGATACCGAACACCAGGGTCACCGAGACGATCACCAGGTTGCGGGCTTCGGCCAGGTCGATCTTGTGACGGATCATGGTGTTCATGCCCACCGCGGCGATCGAGCCGAACAGCAGGCACAGAATGCCGCCCATCACCGGCACCGGGATGCTCTGCAACAGCGCGCCGAACTTGCCGATGAAGGCCAGGGTGATGGCGAAGATCGCCGCCCAGGTCATGATCTTCGGGTTGTAGTTCTTGGTCAGCATCACCGCGCCGGTCACTTCGGCGTAGGTAGTGTTGGGCGGGCCGCCGAACAGGCCGGCTGCGGTGGTGGCCAGGCCATCGCCCAGCAGGGTGCGGTGCAGGCCAGGCTTTTTCAGGTAGTCGCGACCGGTCACGCTGCCCACGGCGATGACGCCGCCGATGTGCTCGATCGCCGGCGCCAGGGCCACTGGAACGATGAACAGGATCGCCTGCCAGTTGAACGCCGGCGCGGTGAAGTTCGGCAGTTCCAACCATGGCGCCGCGGCGATCTTGGCGGTATTGACCACGCCAAAGGCGAACGACAGGCCAAAGCCCACCAGCACGCCAGCGATGATCGGTACCAGGCGGAAGATCCCTTTGCCGAACACGGCCACGATCAGCGTGGTCAGCAGGGCCGGCATGGAGATCAACATGGCGGTCTTGTATGGCATCAGCACGCTGCCGTCACCGGCTTTGCCCATGGCCATGTTGGCCGCGATCGGCGCCATGGCCAGGCCAATGGAGATGATCACCGGGCCGATCACCACAGGCGGCAGCATACGGTCGATGAAACCGGTGCCTTTGATCTTCACCATCAGGCCCATGAAGGTGTACACAAAGCCTGCTGCCATCACGCCGCCCATGGTCTCGGCCAGGCCGAACTGGCCCTTGGCGAGGATAATGGGGGTGATGAAGGCAAAGCTCGAGGCCAGGAACACCGGGACCTGACGGCCAGTGACCAGTTGGAACAGCAAGGTGCCGATGCCTGCGGTGAACAGCGCCACGTTGGGGTCGAGGCCTGTGATCAGCGGCATCAGTACCAGCGCGCCAAATGCCACGAAGAGCATCTGCGCGCCCGAGACGACCTGGCGCCAGAGCGGGTCGTTGAAGCCGTCCTGCATGGTCAGGCGTCCTTCTGCTTGGTGCCGAAGATCTTGTCGCCGGCATCACCCAGACCAGGGACGATGTAACCGTGTTCGTTCAGGCGTTGGTCGATCGAGGCGGTGTAGATCTGCACATCAGGGTGGGCTTTTTCCACCACGGCGATGCCTTCGGGCGCGGCGACCAGGACCATGGCGCGGATCTCTTTGCAGCCGGCCTTCTTGAGCAGGTCGATGGTGGCGACCATCGAGCCACCGGTGGCCAGCATCGGGTCGATGATCAGGGCCAGGCGCTGGTTGATGTCCGGCGCGAGCTTTTCCAGGTAGGTGTGGGCTTCGAGGGTTTCTTCGTTGCGGGCAACACCCACAGCGCTCACCTTGGCACCCGGTACCAGGCTGAGCACGCCGTCGAGCATGCCGATGCCGGCGCGCAGGATCGGGACCACGGTGATCTTCTTGCCGGCGATTTTCTCGACCTGCACCTTGCCGCACCAGCCGTCGATCTCGTAGGTTTCCAGCGGCAGGTCCTGGGTGGCTTCATAGGTCAGGAGGGCGCCGACTTCCTGGGCGAGTTCGCGAAAATTCTTGGTGCTGATATCGGCACGGCGCATCAGGCCGAGCTTGTGGCGGATCAGCGGATGGCGGATCTCACGAGTAGGCATAGGGGAGGGCTCCGGGAGGCGGGCAAAAAAACCGCGCTAGATTAATCTATTCAGCTCAGCATGTCGTCTGCTCATTCTGGACGTTAGTCCATAAATGCTTGATCTGTGACGGGCGGATGCGTACCTTTGCCCGCTTTTCCAATTCCGAGCCCCCCTGGAGAGCGCCATGTCCGCCGATCTCGAGCATATCCGTCAAGTCATGCGCGAGGCTGACTGCCTGTACACCGAAGCCGAGGTCGAAGCGGCCATCGCCAAGGTCGGTAAACAGATCAGCCAAGACCTGCACGACAAGAATCCGGTGGTCTTCTGCGTCATGAACGGTGGCCTGATCTTCGCCGGCAAGCTGCTGACCCACCTGCAGTTCCCGCTGGAAGCTTCCTACCTGCACGCCTCGCGCTACCGCAACCAGACCAGTGGCGGTGAGCTGTTCTGGAAGGCCAAGCCCGAGATTTCGTTCATCGACCGCGACGTGCTGATCGTCGACGACATCCTCGATGAAGGGCACACCCTCAGCGCCATCATCGACTTCTGCAAGCATGCCGGTGCCCGCTCCGTGCACACCGCCGTGCTGATCGACAAAGACCACGACCGCAAGGCCAGCCCGGACCTGAAGGCCAACTACGCCGGCCTGCCATGCGTCGATCGCTACATCTTCGGCTATGGCATGGACTACAAGGGCTACTGGCGCAACGCCAACGGCATCTTCGCGGTCAAGGGCCTGTAACCATGCGCCAACCTGCATTCATCGACCGCGCGTTGTTTGCCGAGTTGGCGCAAAAAGCCGCCGACAGCCCCCGAGGCCGGCAGCATCACAACTTCCATGCGATGGAGGAGCCCTGCCACCGCATGGCCGTCGGCCTGCAGCCCACCACCTATATCCCGCCCCACCGCCACCTGAGCGACGACAAGGCCGAGGCGTTGATCGTGCTCAAGGGGCGTCTTGGCCTGCTGATCTTCGATGAGCAGGGCGCGGTGGTCGACAAGCGAGTGATGCAGGCCGGGGGCGATTGCCTGGGCGTCGACCTGGCGCCGGGCACTTACCATGGGCTGGTGGTGCTCGAAGCCGACAGCATGCTGTTCGAATGCAAGGCCGGGCCTTACCGGCCGGTGGGTGAAGGCGAGCATGCCCATTGGGCGCCACGTGAAGGT
The DNA here is from genome assembly GCF_048068075.1 of Pseudomonas sp. NY15354. NCBI lineage: Bacteria > Pseudomonadati > Pseudomonadota > Gammaproteobacteria > Pseudomonadales > Pseudomonadaceae > Pseudomonas > Pseudomonas sp. NY15354. Next base: position 133,485 of record NZ_JBLUPV010000004.1, on the reverse strand, counting down.
GAGCCGGGTGTGGCGCAATACCATGCCTGGATGCGCGCGCAGTTTGACTGATGCTGGGGCCGCGTTGCGGCCCTTTCGCCGCACGAGGGTCGCTCCTTCAAGGTTTCGCGTTTCTCTGGGGCTCCGGGATCCTGGGCTCATCTCCATGCTAGAGTGCTCCTCCCTGCCAAGGAGCCTCACATGCGTGCGATTCTTCCTTTCCTGCTGGCGGTGAGCCTGCCGTTGTCCGCAGCGCCGCTGCATGGCCAGTTCCTGCCCCCCGATGACTTGTCCCTACGCCAGGAGGCTCCAAGCAGCCAGCAACTGCTGCAGGTGACCGACTATTCGGTGGTGACCGGCATCCAGCGTCAGTCCGACCAGCAACCGATCCCGATCACCTCATCGTTGATGCTGCGCCTGAAAGGCAAGCCCCTGAGCAAGGGCGCCACCCTTAGCCAGGTCCTGATCAACTTCGATGGTGAGGGTGGCAAAAGCCTGAAGAAGCCGGTCTATGACGAGAAGACCCGAACGCTGACCATGAGCTATCCGCTGGCCAACTACCGGGTCATCATGGACCTGCTGCGCAACGAGACGTTGTATGTGCAGTTCCTCACGTATCCCAACGGTCACCTCTGGGCGGATCTGCACACCGGCACCGTACGTACGCGTTGAGGCTCGTGGGTCGTGAGGGGTACACTGCCGGCCTTTGAATGCCCATGATGGCCCAGTTGGAGTCGGCAATGCGTAAAGACAAGAAGCAGGTGATTGGTGACGAGATCAGCGACGACTACGTCAAGACGTTCCTCCAGTTCGAGCCGGCCGATGGCGTGACCTCGCCATCGCTGCACAAACTGGTCAAGGCCTATCGTGGCCTGCGCGTCGACGACTTCGAGCGTTTCGTCGGCTTCTTCGTCGAGGCAGGTCTGGACCTGGACGGCAAGGACGAGCACGGCAAGACCTTCGTCGAGCTGATCGCCGACCAGCGCAATGCCCCTGAGTACATCGAGATCATCGATAACGCCCGTGGCTGATCTGTAAGCCACCGGCCCTTTCGCGGATGATCCCGCGAGGGTGGCAAGAGTCAGGCCAAAAAAAACGCCCCGAGGGGCGTTTTTTTGTGGGCCGGAATCAGGCGTAGTGCTGAGCCGGGCTGCTGCTGTCTTCCACCATTTCCAGCGCTTCGTCGTTCTGGGCGCTGATCTTGTGGTAGAGCGCGGCATCGGTGGCCAGGACCTTCTCGCGAGCCGGGAAGATTTCCTTGAGCTTGGCAGCCCAGGCACCCTTGGCCTGCTCGGGGAAGCAGCGCTCGATCAGCTCGAGCATGATCGAGACGGTCACCGAAGCACCTGGCGAGGCGCCGAGCAGGGCTGCCAGGCTGCCGTCCTGGGCTGCGACCAGCTCGGTACCGAACTGCAGGATGCCGCCTTTCTTCGGGTCCTTCTTGATGATCTGCACGCGCTGGCCTGCAACTTCCAGGCGCCAGTCCTCGGCCTTGGCTTCTGGATAGAAGCGACGCAGGGCGTCCAGGCGTTGCTCCATCGACTGCATCACTTCGCTGACCAGGTACTTGGTCAGGTCCATGTTGTCACGGGCGACGGCCAGCATCGGGCCGATGTTGCCCATGCGTACCGACAGCGGCAGGTCGAGCAGCGAGCCGTGCTTGAGGAACTTGGTGGTGAAGCCTGCGTACGGGCCGAACAGCAGCGACTTCTTGCCATCGACTACGCGGGTGTCCAGGTGCGGAACCGACATGGGCGGTGCGCCGACTGCTGCCTGGCTGTAGACCTTGGCCTGGTGCTGCTTGACGATCTCGGGGTTGTCGCAGCGCAGCCACTGGCCGCTGACCGGGAAACCACCGAAGCCTTTGCTTTCCGGAATGCCGGACAGCTGCAGCAGCGGCAGGGCGGCGCCACCTGCGCCGAGGAAGACGAAGCGGGCGTCGACTTCACGGCTGCCGCCGCTGTTGACGTCCTTGATGCTGACGGTCCAGCCGCTGCCGTTGCGGCGCAGGCCGACGACTTTCTTGCTGTACTTGACCTGCGCATCGGCGCTGTTGCCCAGTTGCTTGAGCAGCTTGTTGGTCAGGGCGCCGAAGTTCACGTCGGTACCCTTGAGCACGCGGGTGGCGGCGATGCGCTGGTCGGCCGGGCGGCCCGGCATCATCAGCGGCATCCACTGTTCCATCACGGCCTTGTCTTCGGTGTACTCCATCTCGGTGAAGGCATGATGCTGCTTGAGCAGCTCGAAGCGCTTCTTGAGGAAGGAAACACCCTTTTCACCTTCGACGTAGCTCAGGTGCGGGACCGGATTGATGAAAGCACGGGGCGAGCCGAAGCTGCCTTTGCGCACGAGGTAGGCCCAGAACTGGCGGGACACCTCGAACTGGGTATTGATGTGCACGGCCTTCTTGATGTCGATGCTGCCATCGGCGGCCTGGGGCGTGTAGTTCAGCTCGCACAGGCCTGCATGGCCCGTCCCTGCGTTGTTCCAGGGGTTGGAACTTTCCGCGGCACCGGAGTCCATCGCCTCGACGACCTCCAGCTTGATCGACGGGTCGAGTTCCTTGAGCAGTACGGCCAGGGTGGCACTCATGATGCCCGCGCCTACCAGTACCACATCAACCGATTCGTTCTGCGCCATTAACGCGTCTCCACAATCTACAGCACCTAATTGACAGCATAGGATCCCTGGGGTGGCCAGGATCGCCATGTCCGACTCTTCGCAGTTCTTGCCACTTCCGCGGACCCTGCCAACTCAGTCTTGGTGTTCAGCTATTGAACGCCGCTTGCCACGGGTGCGGCAATTCGACTTATGGTCAAGGTATCCGCCGTGCGGTATGGACCGGCTTCAGCAGTTCATCGAGGATGAGCACTTTTGCCGTCTGTTCGAGGCTGTTCGGGACGCATCTGTCGCTTTTGCACATGCCAGACTGTTCATTTGCTCGCCACACTCTTGTGAAGTTTGAAAAACCCGTTTTTTCACGCTCTTTTGGAACGTGAACCTCAAAAGGGATTGCGCGATGGCAATCCACAGGTTCCTGCAATGCGAAGGCCGGGAACAGCAGGCGCGGGCAGATGCAAGACCTGAGTGGAAGGCTCTCTGTGGGCAAAGCGTCGTAAAGTGCCGTGGTCAACGGCGATGCGGGGCCCGATCAGGAGACGTCCTTATAATCGGGGGGAGATTATAACGATGTCGCGGGCAGAAAGGTGCGCTTAATGGCTTTTTATTGCTGCGTTTGTCAGGCTGATCACTTGCATGGATGCAAAAGCCAGGACCGGGCTGTCAAGGCGGCACGTCCCGCTTTTTCTCGCCGCTAGGTATACTGTGGGCCTTTGCCGCATTTTCTGGAGAAACGCGCATGTTGCAACGTCTGTTGTTCGGTTTGATCGCGGTGGCCAGCCTGAGCCTGGTCGGTTGTGCCCACAGCCCGCAACAACTCAGCCCGCAACCCAAGCTCACCGCCCAGCTCAACCCGGTCGGCCGGGGCCAGCCGGTCGTGGTCAAGGTCGTCGATGGCCGGGCCTCGCAATCGTTGGGCACCCGTGGTGGCATGTACCCTGAAACCAGCACCATCAGCGTCAGTGGCAACGATATCGTGCCCAAGTTGCAGGCCCAGGCCGAGGCTGCGGTACGCCTGCTCGGTTTCACCCCGACGCCCAATGCCTACAATGCGCCTCAGCTGACCGTGACCCTGGCTGAGCTCAAGTACCAGTCGCCCAAGGACAAGATGTACGTGACCGAAGCCACCATTGGCGCCACCTTCCGTGCCGATGTGTCCAATGCCAACCGCCGCTACAGTGGCCGTTACGGCGCCTCCCTGGATCAGCGCTTCGGCATGGCGCCGAACCAGGAGACCAACACCAAGCTGGTCGGCGACGTGCTCAGCGATGCCCTGACCCGCCTGTTCAAGGATCCGACCATCGGTCAGGTCCTGGGCGAGTAAACGCAGCACCTTCGATAGAAAAGCCCGCTGCCGGGTGTGCCGGCAGCGGGCTTTTTATTGGCTGTTCGTTGCCTCAGGCAGCTTCTATATGAAAGTCGAGTACGCTGCGGCCGGTGTAGAGGTCCACTTCGGGCAGATCCTGATGGGCGTGGCCGCCCAAGGCGCAATAGACCAGCCACTGGCGATCCTGGACATTGATGGCGAAGCCGTCGATCAGCGCCTGTTGTTCATCGCTTTGGGCGACGAGGTAGAGGCGGTCCTGGTTTTCGGCGTGCAACATGACGAGCTCCATCGTAGGAAAAGGCCGACATGGTGGCCTGTCCTGATGACGAGCGTGTGACAGTGAAATTCAATGACAGTTGGTCGCAAAAACCGAGCGGCTGGATTGGGCTTGGGTAGAATGCCGGGCTTTGCTGTCGTTCTTTTCCGAGGTTATGCGATGTCCTTGCAAGTGCTCTGGGGATTCCTGGCTGCCCATCCTGCCAAGTTGATCAACCTGCTGGCCCTGCTGATTACCTGCCCAGGTGGGTTACTGCTGCAAAGTGCTCGGCGGCGCGAAGTGGTGGCCCGAGCGAGCGGTGCGAGCGACGAGGCGGTGGTCGATGCCTTCGACCAGCGGGTGCCGCGCTACTACTACATCCTCGGATTCTCTTGCCTGGCCATGGCCCTGCTGCTGTCCTGGTTCAGCACCTGGGTCTGACTGCCTGATACCCCTCTGGGAGCGGGTCACCCGCGAATCAGATCGCGGGTAGAAACCCTCTCCCAGGGGCAATGTCAGGCGACGGGGCTCTGGGCCTTGACCTGATACTGGTTGCGCACCGGCGTCGCGTACTGCTGCACCAGGTAAGGCTGGTGCTCCACCGGGCAGGCGTCCAGGCGGCGCTGCCATTCTTCCTTGGCCTTGGCCAACTCCTGCGCGGGGAACAGTTTCTCCGCACTCGGCACCTGCAAGGCCGGGTCTGCTTCGCTCCACATGCCATAGGCCAGGTAATGCACCGGGAACAGGCGGTAGCCGCCGAGGATCTGCCGGTCGATTTCCTGCGCCAGTTGCTTGGTGTCCTCGAAATACTCGGTCACCGGCGCCGCGAAGTTGATATGTACCCGGCCTTTATAGCCGGTGATGCCCTGGGCGATGCTGTTGTCGTCCTCGCCCGGCGCCTTCTTGTAGGTGCCGGTGGTGGCGCGGATGTACAGCTCGCGGGCCTTGGCCAGGTCGCACGGGTCGTACTCGTAGCTGATCGACACCGGCGTCAGGTTCAAGCCCTGGATCACCGCGCCGAACGGCTCGTCCTTGCGGCTCATGTGGAACATCTTGAGGATCGCCGAGTCGGTACGGTCGTCGCCGTCCTTGGCCCGTCCTTCGGCCTGGGCGATCCAGATCGATACGCAGTCCGTGCGGATCGAGTGGTTGATGTAGGCCGACAGCAACTGGTAGGCGGCCAGTTTTTCCCGGCGACCGCTCAGCGAGCGATGAACGATGAAGCTCTTGTTCAGGCGCATCATGTCGCTGACGAAGGGCTTTTGCAGCAGGTTGTCACCGATGGCGATGCGCGGCGTCGGCAGGCCGGCGTGATACACCGCGTAATTGACGAAGGCCGGGTCCATGACGATGTCGCGGTGGTTGGCCAGGAACAGGTAGGCGGTCCCCGACTTGAGCTGTTCGACACCGGAGTAGGTGACGCCGTCGGTGGCGCGCTCGATGGTCTGGTCGACGTAGTGTTCGACTTTGTCCTGCAGGGTCGAGACGCAGGTGACGCCGACGAACTCGTTGCGCAGGCGGCGGGCGATCAGCGGCTTGAGCAGCCAGCCGAAGGCACCGGCTGCCCGCGGGAAGCGGAAGTGGGTGAGGATATCCAGAAATGCCGGGTCGCTGAGCAGGCGTGCCAGGACGGCAGGGACCTCAGCGTCGTCGTACGGTCGGATGGCATCGAATTCGCCCATCATGCTCTCTTGTTGGAAACGGCTAGGGTAATAAGGTAGGGGTGGGGTCCGAAAAAACGGCTCGGACACACGCAGGCCCTGTAAACAGACCGGCAATTATACGCATAAGTCACCGTGGAGGCCGCGATGCTGGAAACCGACTTCTATCGTTGTCCCTATTGTGGTGAAACCGTGGAAACCACGGTGGATATTTCCGGCGGCGACCAGGTGTACACCGAGGACTGTCAGGTGTGCTGCCAGCCCGTGGTGTTCATCTTGCAGGTCCATGGTGACGAATGGATGCTCGATGTCAGACGTGAGGACGATGCCTGATGAGACGGATCTACGAGCCCGAGAGCCTGATGGAAGCGCAGTTACTGGTGGGCATGCTCGCCAGCGAGGGAGTCGAGGTGCATCTGGCCGGGCGTGATCTGGTTGGCGGTGCCGGGGAGCTGCCGATGCAAGGGTTGCTCGGTCTGGTGGTGCCCGACGAGCAGGCCGGGTACGCACGGCAGTTGATCGATGCGTACAATGCGGCCCTGCCACTTGCCGGCGACGAACCGGAGAGTTTTCCCGGAACCCTGATCTGCTGAGTTTTTATCGCCATGTGTGGACGCTACGCCCTGTTTCGCTGGTCCCCGGCCTTTGCCGCCTTGCCCGGGTACCCCGCCGACCAGCAGGCGCAATGGAACATCGCCCCAGGCGCTTCGGTGCTGATCCAACGTCAGCTCGATGGCCAGATGCAGCTGGCCAGGGCCCGTTGGGGGTTGACCCCGGCCTGGCTGACCGACCTGTCCCGCACGCCGGCCCAGGCGCGTGCCGAAACCCTGGCTGAACAGCCGATGTTTCGCGAAGCCTTCCGCCAGCGGCGCTGCCTGATGCCGGCCAATGGTTTCTACGAGTGGCGTGGCACGGTGCGCAAGCGGCCGTACTGGCTGACGCCGGGGGAGGGCGCCTCGCTGTTCTTCGCGGCGGTGTGGGAGGCCTACCCGGTGCAGGATCAGGTCTGGTTGAGCTGTGCGGTGGTGACGCAGGCGGCAATGAGCCAACGTCGGCCATTGATTCTCGACGAAGCGGGCCAGGCGGCCTGGCTGGATGCGGACACGCCATTGGCGCGATTGCATGAACTGCTTGCCAGCCCGTCGGCGGCCTTGCGCGAGCGGGCGCTGGCGCATTTCGTCAATGATCCGAAGCTCGATGCGCCGGAGTGCCTGACCCCGGCGTGAACCTCAAGGGGCTGCAAAGCAGCCCCTAGTTCCTCAAACGCGGAACTGGTTGATCAACCGGCGCTGCTGTTCGGCCAGCTTGGTCAGTTCGGCGCTGGCCTGGCTCGACTCATCGGCACCGCCGGCCACTTCACCGGCCACCTGACCGATGTTGATGACGTTGCGGTTGATGTCCTCGGCCACGGCGCTCTGCTGCTCGGCGGCGCTGGCGATCTGGGTGTTCATGTCGTTGATCACCGACACAGCCTGGGTGATGCTCTCCAGCGCCTCGGCAGCACGGGTGGCTTGCTGCACGCTGTCGTCGGTCTTGCCCTGGCTGTCTTCCATGACCTTGACCACTTCGCGGGTGCCTTGCTGCAACTGCTGGATCATCTGCTGGATTTCTTCGGTGGCCTGCTGGGTCTTCTGCGCCAGGTTGCGCACCTCGTCGGCGACCACGGCAAAGCCCCGGCCTTGCTCGCCCGCACGGGCGGCTTCGATGGCGGCGTTGAGCGCCAGCAAGTTGGTCTGTTCGGCAATGGCGCGGATCGCCACAAGAATCGCATTGATGTTTTCGCTGTCGCGGGCCAGGGTCTGGACCACATCCACCGCGCGACCGATCTCGGTAGCCAGGACACTGATCGAGTGGGAGGTATCGCGCACGATCTGCAAGCCCTGGTTGGCGGCCTGGTCGGCATTGTTCGCGGCCTGGGCAGCGTGGGTCGCGTTGCGGGCCACGTCCTGGGCGGTAGCGGTCATCTCCTGCACGGCGGTGGCCACCTGGTCGATCTCGGCCATTTGCTTGTGCACACCCTGATTGGTGCGGATGGCGATGTCGGCAGTGTGCTCCGAGGAGTCACTGACCTTCTGCACCGAGCCCACCACCTGGGTGATCATCGCCTGCAACTTGGCCAGGAAGGTGTTGAAGCCCTTTGCGATCGCGCCCAGTTCGTCAGCGCGGTCGCTGTGCAGGCGGCGGGTGAGGTCGCCTTCGCCTTGGGCGATGTCGTCGAGCATGGCCACCATCTGGCGCAGCGGGCGGGCGATACCATGGGCCAGCAGCCAGATCACCAGCAAGCCGACGGCGGCGATGCCCAGGCCCATCAGGGTCATGCCGGTGATGTCGGTGCGCCGCTGCGCGGCCAGGTCTTTCTGCAATTGATTGACGTCGGCCATCACCGTGCTCAGCGGCAGTTCGAGCAGCAGGGTCCAGCGGGCGTCGGTGTTGGCAACGCGGAAGGGCAGGTAGAGTTCGATGCGGTCTTTGGATTCGTCGAGCTCGTAGTGCAGGTCCTCGCCAGTCAGGGACGTAAGCGTGCCCGACTCCTCGGCATCCAGCACGTCGCTGGCTTTTTCACCGAACTTCGACGGGTCACGGGTATAGGCCACCAGACGGCCGTTGCTCGAGACCAGGGCCAGTTCGCCGGCGCCGTTGTACAGCTGGCGGTCGGCGTTGTTGAGCAGGTCCTGGATGAAGTCCACCGACAGGTCGGCACCGGCCATGCCTTGGAACTGGCCATCAATCATGATCGGTGCGACGAAAGAGGCGAGCATGACGGTCTTGTCGCCTACCTTATAGGGCGCGGGGTCGATCACGCAGGGCTTTTTCGACTCTTTCGGGCACAGGTAGTACTCACTGGCGCGCACGCCCGTGGCTAGCACGGTGTGGTCGTTCACATCGATCAACTTGTCCTGGCCGAGGCTGCCATCGCCATTGCGGAACCACCACGGCAGGAAGCGCCCCGTGGCGCCATCGACGCCAACCATGTTGCTGCCGACATAGCGGGCGTCGTCATGGTCCAGGGCGTTGGGCTCCCAGCCGAGGTAGGCACCGAGCACGCTCGGGTTGACCTCGACGGTGCGCTTGAGCTGGTTGATCAGGGATTGGCGATCGATGCGCATCAACGGCTGGCCGTCGGCGCCCTGCATGCCGATCATGGCATTGCTGGTGGCCAGGCTACGGGAAATCAGCAGCGGCGCCTCCAGCCCACGCTGGATCTCGCTGACCTGGGTGCGGGCCAGGGCAGCCAGGCGCTGCTCGATCACGGTTTCGAACTGTTGACGGGTGCGCTCCTGCACCAGCGACTGGGTGCGTTCGCCGGAGTACACGGCGTACAGCACCAGGGCCGCGACAATGCTCAAAACGATGGCGCCCGCCAGGGCGGCCACGGAAAACTGGATCGACTTGAACTTCATGGGGCACCGCGTACGAGAATGATTGTTTCCCGAGTTATCGGCGGGGGCCTGCCAAAGCATGAGGGGCGCGCGAGAAATCTTACCTGCGGCTCTGGCGAGGCCAGACGACTCGGCCTAGGATACGCGGCATGTAAAAACGGAGTGCTTTCATGCGTAGTTCATTCGTTGCCAGCCTGATCGGCGCCAGTGTCCTGCTGTCTGGTTGCCAGGCAGTGAATACCACCAGCGGTGGTGCGGTGGGCGTCGATCGCCAGCAGTACATGTTCAGCATGCTCTCGACCGACCAGGTCAATCAGATGTATGCCCAGTCCTATCAACAGACGCTCAGCGAGGCCTCTTCCAAGGGCGAACTGGACAAGAACAGTGCCAAGGCCAAGCGTATCCAGGGCATCGCCAGCCGCCTGATCGCCCAGGCGCCCAAGTTCCGGCCGGACGCCGCGCAGTGGAACTGGGAGGTCAACCTGATCGACAGCGACGAGCTCAACGCCAACTGCGGCCCGGGCGGCAAGATCATTTTCTATACCGGTCTGATGGACAAGCTGCAGCTCACCGACGCCGAGATCGCGGCCGTACTGGGCCATGAAATCGCCCACGCACTGCGCGAGCACGGCCGTGAGGCCATGTCCAAGGCCTATGGCGTGGAGATGGCGCGCCAGGGCGCCGGTGCCTTGTTCGGCCTGGGTCAGGGCGGTATGGCCCTGGCGGACACTGTGGTGAACTACGCCATGACCCTGCCCAACAGCCGTGCCAACGAGAACGAAGCCGACCTGATCGGCCTGGAGCTGGCGGCTCGTGCCGGCTACGACCCGAATGCCGCGATCACCCTGTGGAACAAGATGAGCAAGGCCTCCGAAGGTGCACCGCCTGAGTTCATGAGTACCCACCCGGCCTCGAGCAGCCGTATTGCCTCGCTGCAGGCGGCAATTCCGAAGGTGATGCCGCTGTATCAGGCGGCCAAGAAGTAAGCCAGAGGCTGCAAGCTGCAAGAGAAGCGGGTCACGCCTTCCTTGCAGCTTGAAACTCGCAGCTCGCCGCTTTTAGCCCACCCAGCCGCTGGTCTTCATCGCCGAGTACACCGCGACGATGGCCAGGACGAAGAATGCAGCCGCTGCCAGACGGCGAATCAGCGTCAGCGGCAGCTTCTCGGCGGCGAAGTTGCCCGCCAGCACCACCGGCACGTTGGCAATCAGCATGCCCAGGGTGGTTCCGAGGATGACCATGATCAGGTGAGGGTACTGGGCCGCCAGCATCACCGTGGCGACCTGGGTCTTGTCGCCGATTTCAGCCAGGAAGAACGCGATCAACGTGGTGACGAATGGGCCGAAGCGGCGTGCGGCGCTGTTTTCGTCATCGTCCATCTTGTCCGGAACCAGCGTCCACAGGGCCGTTGCTGCGAAACTTGCGGCGAGTATCCAGTGCAGCACCGTCTCGCTGAAGAAGCTGCTGACCCAGGCGCCCACGGCACCAGCGGCGGCGTGGTTGGCGAGGGTGGCGGCGATGATGCCGGCGATGATTGGCCAAGGCTTGCGAAAGCGTGCGGCGAGGATGAGCGCGAGCAATTGCGTCTTGTCGCCGATTTCAGCGAGGGCGACGATTGCGGTGGGGACGAGCAGGGATTCCAGCATCAGGTTTCCTACGGGGGCGGGCCGACACGGCTATGACACGTACGACCTCCCCGCCCCGGGTAAGGTGTGCGTGTCATAGGTCTTGTCAAACCCTGGATCTGTCTGTGCAGATCGTGGGTCGCACGCGCCATGGCCTGTGGGCCAAGTGTGTTGACGCGTGCCGGGCGAGCAGGGCGCTCGCGGGAGACTACTCCCCTAGGACGGTGCGGATTCTGCCTAGGTGAAAGCGTTTCGGCAAGCCCTGTTTCAGCTGCGTGTGGCCTGGTAGATGCGAAAACCGTCCGCCTCGGCGCAGACCCGGCAATTGCCCAGGGCGCCTTCGATCAAAGGTTGGTAACGCAGGAAACTGTTGGCGACCAAGCGCATTTCGCCACCTTTTTGCAGATGATCGCCTGATTTTTTCAGCAGGTTTTCCGAGGCCTGATAATTGGTGTGCACGCCGGTATGGAACGGCGGGTTGCTCAGGATCACGTTCAAGCCGGTGGGTGCGGCATCGATGCCGTCGCCACTGATCACTTCGCCCTCCAGGCCATTGGCCGTCAAGGTCAGGCGACTGCTGGCCACGGCGAAGGCATCCACATCGAGCAGGGTGACGCGGCTCTGTGGATAACGACGCTTGATGGTCGCGCCCAGTACGCCGGCGCCGCAGCCGAAGTCCAGCACGTGACCGGCCGGCAGGTCGTCCAAATGCTGGAGCAGCAGGGCAGTGCCGCGATCCAGGCGACCATGGCTGAACACACCGGGCAGGCTCACGACGTGCAGCGGGCCATCGTCCAGGGGCAGCTCGAAACGTTCGGCCAGGCTCTCCAAGGCTTTGGCCTGTGGTGCGTTGTCCACCGTGACCTGCCACAGCTGGCAGTGACGTGCGCTGTCGAGCTTGCGCGGCTTGCCGAAGGCTTGCAGCTGCTTGGCCGCACCTTCGATACCGCCGCGCTTCTCGCCGACCAGGTACAGCTCGCGGCCCGCCAGACGCGAGGCCAGGGCATTGAGCAGATAGGCGGCAAGCTCACGGGATTTGGGCAGGAACAACACGGCGGCCTCGAAGGCCACCTCGGGCACGTTCACGCCGTAATGGCTGCGGCCGCTGAAACGGCTGTCGAGCAGGGCCTGGTCCCCGGCGTGCCAAGACCAGCCGCTGGCCTGCGGCAGTTGGCCGAGCAAGTCGTCGGCGGGCAGCCCGGCAAGCAGCAGCGGGCCTTGGAACAGTTCGGCCTGGCGAAGCAACACTTCACTGCGCGGGTCCATGGACGACGTCTCCTGAAAAAGCGCGCAGTGTACCAGAGCCCCTTGCCGATTCAGCCGACCACTCGCCGTGGCTGACCGGCAAAGAAGGCCTGGGCGTTTTCGCTCAACTGGCCGACGATGCGCTGGCGCGACTCCACCGCGCCCCAGGCGCTGTGCGGGGTTACGATCAGGCGGGGGATGTCCGGGGCCAGCAAAGGGTTGCCATTGACCGGGGGTTCGACGCTCAGCACGTCGGTGGCCGCGCCCCCGAGGTGGCCACTGCGCAAGGCGTCGGCCAGGGCCTGCTCATCGATCAGCCCGCCTCGGGCGGTATTGACCACCAAGGCGCCCGGCTTGAGCTGCGCCAGTTCGCGCGCGCCGATCATGTGGCGGGTGTGCTCGTTGAGCGGGCAGTGCAGGGTCAGCGCATCGACTTGGGGCAGCAGTTCATCCAGTGGCAAGCGTTCGGCGCGGGCCGGGCGACCGGGGATCTGCCCGCTGAGTACGCGCATGCCGAACGCCTCGGCCAGGCGCGCCACCGCGCCACCCAACTCGCCGTGACCGAGCAGGCCGAGGGTCTTGCCTTCCAGTTCGACAATGGGGAAGTCCAGCAGGCAGAACTGGCTGGCGTTGGCCCAACGGCCTTCGGCGACCGCCTCGCGGTAGTCGCACAGGCGCGTGGCCAAGGCCAGTAACAAGGCCAGGGTGTGCTGGGCGACCGATGGGGTGCCATAACCCTGGCAGTTGCACACGGTGATGCCTTGGGCGCGGGCGGCGGCCAGGTCGACGTTGTTGGTGCCGGTGGCGGCGACCAGGATCAGTTTGAGCTGTGGGTTGGCCGCCATGGCCGCGGCGTCGATCATCACTTTGTTGCTGATCACCGCCTTGGCGCCTTGCAGGCGCTCGGCGACCTGTTCGGGCTGGGTGGAGGCGAACAACTGCAGGCTGTCGAAGGGGCGCTGCAGGGGCGAGAGATCGAGGTCGCCCAGGTCCAGGGACTGGTGATCGAGGAAGACGGCGCGACGCGGGCTGGGCATGAGGGGCTCCGGGCTGGGGTTCGGGCGGTGACAGTTCAGGTCAGCCGTTGCGCGACAGCGCAGCCCATCAAGCTGAAGGTGGGCTGGCAAAGTGTCAAGCGTGGGGTGCGAGGCCACTCATACCTTTATCCCGTCGAATCATTCCTTCGGCTGATTTGATCGGAACGTCACAGTTCTAGAGTAGATATCAGACTTCTCCGGCCAGCATTGCAGAAAAGGGATCCCTATGTTGCAGACGCGTATCATCCAGCCCGCCGAGGGCGCCTACACCTTCCCGCTGTTGATCAAACGTCTGCTGATGTCGGGCAGCCGCTACGAAAAGACCCGTGAGATCGTCTATCGCGACCAGTTGCGCTTGACCTACCCGCAACTGGTCGAGCGCATCGCGCGCCTGGCCAACGTGCTGACCGAGGCCGGGGTCAAGGCCGGTGATACCGTGGCGGTGATGGACTGGGACAGTCACCGCTACCTGGAGTGCATGTTCGCGATCCCGATGATCGGCGCGGTGGTGCATACGATCAACGTGCGCCTGTCGCCGGAGCAGATTCTCTACACCATGAACCACGCCGAGGATCGCGTGGTGCTGGTCAACAGCGACTTCGTCGGCCTCTACCAGGCCATCGCCGGCCAGTTGACCACGGTGGACAAAACCCTGCTGCTGACCGATGGGCCGGACAAGCAGGCCGACCTGCCCAATCTGGTCGGCGAGTACGAGCAACTGCTCGCCGCGGCGAGTCCACACTATGACTTCCCCGATTTCGACGAGAACTCGGTGGCCACCACCTTCTACACCACTGGCACCACCGGCAACCCCAAGGGGGTGTATTTCACTCACCGCCAGCTGGTGCTGCACACCCTGGCCGAGGCGTCGGTCACCGGCAGCATCGACAGCGTGCGCCTGCTGGGCAGCAACGATGTCTACATGCCCATCACCCCGATGTTCCACGTGCATGCCTGGGGCATTCCCTACGCGGCCACCATGCTCGGTATGAAGCAGGTCTATCCGGGGCGCTACGAGCCGGAAATGCTGGTGAAGCTGTGGCGCGAAGAAAAGGTCACCTTCTCCCACTGCGTGCCGACCATCCTGCAGATGCTGCTCAATTGCCCCTCTGCCCAAGGCGAGGATTTTGGCGGCTGGAAGATCATCATCGGCGGCAGCGCGCTCAACCGGGCGCTCTACCAGGCCGCGCTGGCCCGGGGAATCCAGCTGACCGCCGCCTACGGAATGTCCGAGACCTGCCCGCTGATTTCCTGCGCCCACCTCAACGATGAGTTGCAGGCCGGCAGCGAGGATGAGCGTATTTCCTACCGCATCAAGGCCGGTGTGCCGGTACCGTTGGTGGAGGCCGCGATCGTCGATGGCGATGGCAACTTCCTCCCGGCCGATGGCGAGACCCAGGGCGAACTGGTATTGCGCGCGCCCTGGCTGACCCAGGGCTACTTCAAGGAAGCCGAGAAGAGCGAGGAGCTGTGGGCGGGCGGCTGGCTGCACACGGGTGATGTCGCGACCCTCGACGGCATGGGTTACATCGACATCCGCGACCGCATCAAGGACGTGATCAAGACCGGTGGCGAGTGGATCTCCTCGCTCGACCTCGAGGACCTGATCAGCCGCCACCCGGCGGTGCGCGAAGTGGCGGTGGTCGGCGTCGCCGACCCGCAGTGGGGCGAGCGGCCGTTCGCCTTGCTGGTGGTCCGCGAAGGGCAGGCCATCGATGCCCGGGCGCTCAAGGATCACCTCAAGCCGTTCGTCGAGCAGGGGCACATCAACAAATGGGCGATCCCAAGCCAGATCGCGATTGTTACTGAAGTTCCCAAGACCAGCGTCGGCAAGCTCGACAAGAAGCGCATCCGCCAGGACATCGTCCAATGGCAGGCCAGCAACAGCGCGTTCCTGTCGACCTTGTAGCCCCTCCTGCGGGTCGCGCTCATCCGTGCGCGACCCTCAGGCCAGAGCGGCTGCTGCTTGTAAAACGCTGAAATTACGCCATGCTTGCGCGCGCCCTGCAGGCCCCTGTTGGCCCAGGGATACACAAATCACACTTTAGAGGGATCAAGCACTTGGACCTGCTGGCTATAGTCGGGCCCAGGTGATTTTCAGGAATGGGGCAAGGCACTGCGCGCAAGTCGCAGCGCCGCGGGCGCAAGCCTGCAGACCGGTCGCACGGGCCGTTTCTGAAAGGACTCACTGCCATAACAATAAAGTACATGGAGTAGCGTCGATGACATCTGCAAACCAGTTCTGGCGCCGGGCCAAGTTGCCTCTGGCCGTCAGTCTCGCTTCCACGCTCGCAAGCCCCGCATTCGGTGTCAGCTTCAACATCGGGGAAATCGAAGGCCAGTTCGATTCGTCGCTCTCCGTTGGCGCCAGCTGGTCGACGGCCAATCCGAACCAGAACCTGATCGGGGTCAACAATGGCGGCAAGGGCCTGTCCCAGACCTCCGATGACGGCCACCTGAACTTCAAGAAGGGCGAGACCTTCTCGAAGATCTTCAAGGGCATCCATGACCTGGAGCTGAAGTACGGCGACACGGGTGTGTTCGTCCGGGGCAAGTACTGGTATGACTTCGAACTCAAGGACGAGCACCGCGAGTTCAAGGACATCAGCGACTCCAATCGCAAGGAAGGCGCCAAGTCGTCGGGCGCCGAGCTGCTCGACGCCTTCGTCTACCACAATTACTCCATCGGCGATCAGCCAGGCTCCGTGCGCCTGGGCAAGCAGGTGGTCAGCTGGGGTGAAAGCACCTTCATCGGCGGCGGCATCAACTCGATCAACCCGATCGACGTCTCCGCCTTCCGCCGCCCTGGCGCCGAGATCAAGGAAGGCCTGATCCCGGTCAACATGTTCTACATCTCCCAGAGCCTGACCGACAACCTGTCGGCCGAGGCCTTCTACCAGATCGAATGGGACCAGACGGTCGTCGACAACTGCGGCACCTTCTTCTCCCAGGCGGACATCATCGCCGATGGCTGCACCGACAACCTGCGCGTGCTCAACAGCAGCCGTTCCCTGCCGGCTCCGGCCTTGGGTTTCCTGGCCAGCCAAGGGGTGGACATCAACCAGGAGGGTGTGAAGGTTGGCCGTGGTCCGGACCGCGATGCGCGTGACAGTGGCCAGTTCGGCGTGGCCATGCGCTACATGTTCGAACCGCTGGACACCGAGTTTGGCGCCTACTTCATGAACTACCACAGCCGCGCCCCGATTTTCAGCGCAACCGGGGCCGATCCTGCGGTGTATGCGGGTGTCGGCGGGCTGCCGCTTGAGTTGCGGCGCATGGCGCCGCTGATTGTCGCGGGTAACTCCAAGTATTTCGTCGAGTACCCTGAAGACATTCGCCTGTATGGCCTGAGCTTCTCGACCACGCTGCCCACCGGCACGGCCTGGAGCGGTGAACTGAGCTATCGCCCCAACGCACCGGTGCAGCTCAACACCACCGACATTCTCTTCTCGGCCGTGCGTCCGTTGGGCGGGCCCTATGCCGACGCATCGGTCCTCAACGGCGTGCCAGGTCAAGACCTGCACGGCTACACCCGCAAGGAGATCACCCAGTTCCAGACCACGCTGACCCACTTCTTCGACCAAGTCATGGGCGCCAGCCGTCTGACCGTGGTGGGCGAGCTGGGCGTCACCCACGTCGGCGGGCTCGAGAGTTCGAGCAAGGCACGTTACGGGCGTGACCCGGTCTTCGGCCCAGGCGAGCTGCCAAACGGCACCTGCGAGGCGCTCAACGCCAGCACCATCGCAGGCTCCGGTCTTAACAGCTCCACGGCCAACGTCAGCCGCAATTGCGAGAACGATGGTTTTACCACCACGACCTCCTGGGGTTACCGCGCCCGTGCTATCTGGGACTACAACGACGTCTTCGCCGGGGTGAACCTGCGGCCGAACGTGGCCTGGTCCCACGACGTCTCGGGTTACTCGCCAGGCCCTGGCGCCAACTTCGAGGAAGGTCGCAAGGCTGTCAGCCTGGGCCTGGACGCCGAGTACCAGAACACCTACACGGCGAGCCTTTCGTACACCAACTTCTTCGATGGCAAGTACAGCACCGTGGACGACCGCGACTTCGTGGCGCTGAGCTTCGGCGTGAACTTCTAAGAACACTGATCCAGGACGACAACAATGAACAAGACCAGAAGTCTGCTCAAAGCCGGTGTACTGGGGCTGTCCCTGCTGGCCACCAGCGTGATGGCGGCAGTGTCCGCCGACGAGGCGGCCAAGCTGGGCTCCAGCCTGACCCCGATGGGCGCAGAGAAGGCCGGCAACGCCGATGGCTCCATCGGCCCCTGGGAGCCGTTGTCCAAGACGGCGGGCAGCGCCGACGCCAAGGGCTTTTTGTCCGACCCCTATGCCAGCGACAAGCCGCTGTACACCATCACCGCGCAGAACGTCGATCAGTACAAGGACAAGCTGTCCCCGGGCCAGGTGGCGATGTTCAAACGCTACCCAGACAGCTACCGGATCCCGGTGTACAAGACCCACCGTGGCGCGACCGTGCCCGATGAAGTGTTCGCCGCCATCAAGGAAAACGCCACCAAGACCACGCTGGTCGAAGGCGGCAACGGCCTGAACAACTTCCGCACCGCCATCCCCTTCCCGATCCCCAAGAGCGGTCTTGAGGTGATCTGGAACCACATCACCCGTTATCGCGGCGGCAGCGTGACCCGCCTGGTCACCCAGGCCACGCCCCAGCAGAACGGCTCCTATAGCCTGGTGTACTTCCAGGACCAGTTCGTCTTCCGTGACCGGATGAAGGACTACGACCCGAACAACCCAGGCAACATCCTGTTCTACTTCAAGCAGAAGGTCACCGCGCCGGCGCGTCTGGCGGGTACCGTGTTGCTGGTTCACGAGACCCTCGACCAGGTCAAGGAACCGCGCAAGGCGTGGATCTACAACGCCGGCCAGCGCCGCGTGCGCCAGGCCCCGCAGGTGTCCTACGACGGGCCGGGCACCGCCGCGGACGGGCTGCGTACCTCCGACAACCTGGACATGTACAACGGTGCTCCGGACCGCTATGACTGGAAGCTCGAAGGCAAGAAGGAGCTGTACATCGCTTCCAACAGCTACAAGCTCGACTCGCCCACCCTCAAGTACGCCGACATCCTCAAGCCGGGGCACATCAACCAGGACCTGGCGCGCTACGAGCTGCGTCGTGTCTGGCATGTGGTCGCGACCTTGAAGCCGGGTCAGCGACACATCTACGCCAAACGTGACTTCTACATCGACGAGGACACCTGGCAGGCTGCGGTGATCGACCAGTATGACGGCCGTGGCCAGCTGTGGCGGGTCTCCGAGGCTCATGCCCAGGATTACTACAACGTGCAGGTGCCCTGGTACACCCTGGAGACCATCTACGACCTGCAATCGGGCCGCTACCTGGCGCTGGGCATGAAGAACGAGGAAAAACGCGCCTACGACTTCGGCTTCAGTGCCAGCAAGAGCGACTTCCAGCCGGCGGCGCTGCGTCAGGATGGCGTGCGTTGAGGTCTGATTTCGCCTGAAGTCCCTGGGGCTGCACAGCAGCCCCAACGGATTTGAACACTCCCCCGGCCATTCACGCATCCAATGCTCGCCCATTCCCGCCATCGGCCTTGTTTCTTTTTGTTGTAGTCTTTTTCTCGCCAGCCGCGGCCATCATCTTCAAATGCGCTGCGTTACCCGCTAGTCTCGCAACAATCCGTACCCGCCGTAGTCCTCCACCCAGAACGAGCCGGCTATGACAGACCTGTCCCGTACGCATGGATTTGCCAGTCAGGCCTTTGGCCTGTTGGACGGGCGTTTCTTCCGGCCGCCCTTGCCCGACGGCCATGTGCCCCGGTCACGGTTGTGCCAGCGCCTGCAGTTCGGCCTCAACGGGCGCCTGCTGCTGGTCAATGCTCCGGCGGGTTTTGGTAAAAGCTCCCTGGCGATCGAGTTCTGTCAGGCCCTGCCCGTTCAGTGGCGCAGCCTGTGGCTTGGCCTGAGCCAGCGCGATGCTGATCCTGGGCGCTTCCTCGAGCGCCTGCTCGAAGGCCTCCAGCAGTTCTGTCCGGCCCTCGGTGGCCAGGCCATGGGCCTGCTGAAAATGCGTCAGCGCCACCAACCGTTCGCCTTCGAACAGTGGCTCGACGGCCTGCTCGACGAACTCGCCCTCTACCTGCAGCCGGATGCCCCCTTGTTGTTGGTGCTGGACGACTACCACCTGGCCCAAGGGCCGGTGCTGGACCGTTGCCTGCAGTTCTTCCTCAACCACCTGCCCAACGGCCTGGTGCTGCTGGTCACCAGTCGCCAGCGACCGGACTGGCACCTGGCGCGCTTGCGCCTGTCGCGTCAATTGGTCGAGCTCAACGAGCAGGATCTACGCCTGACTCCCGACGAAGCCTTGGCGGTGATCGGTCGCCAACCCACGGGCCTTCGCGGGCAGGCGCTGGACAACCTGATCCAGCGCAGCGACGGCTGGGTTGCCGGGCTGCGCTTCTGGCAACTGGCGGCCAGCGAGTCCGGCGAGGACAACGCCTTGCCCCAGGCCTTGCACGGTGGCGAAGGGCTGATTCGCGACTACTTGCTCGAAGAGGTCATCGAGATCCTGCCGACCTCGGTGCAGGCGTTTCTCTACGACACCGCCTGCCAGGAGCGCTTCTGTGCCGAGCTGTGCGACGCCCTGCGCGAGCGCGAGGACAGCGCCGGCATCTTGAAATACCTGCAGGCCCACCAGGTGTTCCTGGTGCCGCTGGACGAGCATGGCCACTGGTTCCGCTATCACCATCTGTTCTCCGACCTGTTGCGTAGCCGCCAGGCCAGCGAGCCTCTGGGCGCGTTGCACCTGCGGGCGTGCCGATGGTTCCAGGCCCAGGGGTTGCTCGACGAAGCCGTGGAGCAAGCCCTGCGCGCGGGGCATCTGGATGTGGCCGCCGACCTGGTGCAAAGCCTGTCCGAAGAGCAGCTTTTGGCCGAGCAGAATGTCGGCATGCTGCTGCGCTGGAAGATGGACCTGCCCGACAGTCTGTTGATCAGCACCCCGCGTCTGATCGTGTTGTACAGCTGGGCCCTGGGCCTGGCCTGCCAGCTCGATGCTGCCGAGGAGCTGGCGGCTCACCTGAGCCGTTTTCTGCCCGCGCCTTCGGCCACCGCGCAGAGGTCCATGCTCGCCCAGTGGCTGGCCTTGAGCGGGGTCATCGCCCGCGGGCGAGGGGACCGTCAACGCACCCTGGCCTATTGCGGCGAAGCGCTGCGCAGTTTGCCCTACAAGCGCTATGGCCAGCGCCTGGTGTGCCTGTCGACGCTTTCCAATTTGGCGATCGCCGACGGTGACTTCTGGCGGGCCCGAGGCTGGAACCGAGAAGCCCTGGAGCTGGCGCAGCGGGTCGGCAATCCCTTGTTCGAGGCCTTGGCCCATTACGATCGGGCGCGAGTCCTGCACGCCCGGGGCGAGGTGCTGCGCGCCCTGGATGAAGTGCGCCAGGGGTTGCAGCGTCTGCAAGGGCTGTCGGCGCAACGCCTGTATGCCGTGCGCGCCCGGCTGACGTTGTACGAGGGGTATCTGCTGGTCTCGCGCCTGCAGCCGGCTCAGGGCCGCGCCCGGCTGCGCGCCGGGCTCAGCGAGGCGCGGGCCTGCCGCGATATCAGTGTGCTGATCGGTCATTGCGTGATCGCCTCGCTCGACGGTCGCGAGGGCCAGTTCGCCGAGGCCTTCGCCGAACTGGCCGAGGCCGAGCGGTTGATGCATATCTGGGATGTGCCGCCGATTTTCTATCTGGCCATGATCACCTTGGTGAAATGCGAGCTTTGGCTGGCCCAGGGGCGTACCGACCTGGCCGGGTCCTGGCTGTTGCGCCTGGGCCAGACCTACGGCGGCGAGCGGCCGGCGGCGGCGCCGGAGTTCCACCCGCTGCTGGCGCTGCACATCGAATTACAGCAATCGCTGCTCGAACCCGTGTTGGCGCGGCCTCAGGAGGCGGTGGAGCGTCTGCGCGCGCTGGTGGCGCGTGGCCAGGCCAGTGGCGGCATGATGCTGGTCGTCAACGCCTTGTGCCAATGGATGGCACTGCTGCTGGTGGAAGGGCAGGAGCAGGAAGCGACGGCCTTGCTGCCCCAAGCCCTCGAAGCCGCTCGGGGCGGCGTGCTGCAACCGTTCCAGCGCCTGCTCGAGCAGCAGCCTCACTGGCTGCGTGAGCAACTGGCCGCGCGCCCGGCCTGCCAGGTGCAGACCGAATTGCTCACGCGCCTGCCGCGCCCTGCGGCAGTCGTGGAAAACATCGAGGCGCTCAGCGGGCGTGAGCTGGCGGTGCTCGAACTGATCGCCCAAGGTTGCTCGAACCAGCAAATCAGCGAGCGGTTGTTCATCTCGCTGCATACCGTCAAGACTCACGCCAGCCACATCAACAGCAAGCTCGGGGTGGAGCGTCGCACCCAGGCTGTGGCCAAGGCCAAGAGCCTGGGGCTGCTTGCCTGATCATTGATCGGATCGGATAATGGCGCATGGCCATTATTTTTGGCCGACCACTGCGAGCTCATCTTTCCTGACTCGCTGCCGATAGCCTGTTCGGCGGTACGCATCGCCACGGACCAATTTCCAACTCTTGCCAATACAGGGTCGTGTTGATGCTGCAGTACGGGCAAAAAAGCTTCCTGATCGTCGACGACTTCACCGACTTTCGTACCTCGACCCGCTCCATGCTCCGTGAGCTGGGTGTACGTGACGTGGATACTGCCGACAGCGGCGAGCAAGCCTTGCGCATGTGCGGGCAGAAGCGCTACGACTTCGTTCTCCAGGACTTCCATCTGGGCGATGGCAAGAAGAACGGCCAGCAGGTGCTCGAAGACCTGCTGCTCGACAAGCTGATCAGCCATGAATGCGTGTTCATCATGGTCACCGCCGAGAGCAGCCAGTCCATCGTCCTGAGCGCCCTCGAGCACGAACCCGATGCCTACCTGACCAAACCGTTCAACCGCGTGGGCCTGGCCCAGCGCTTGGAAAAGCTCGTTCAGCGCAAGACCCTGCTCAAGCCGATCCTCCAGGCCCTGGACCGCGCACGCCCCGCCGAAGTGTTGGCGGCCTGCGCCGAGCTGTGCAAGAAGGACCCGCGTTTCGCCCCGCTGTGCCTGCGCTACCGCGCGGACGCATTGCGCGATCTGAACCGCTTCGAGGAACTGGAAAAGTTCCTCACCAGCATCCTCGCCAGCCGCCCTCAGCCTTGGGTCTACTCAGCCCTCGGCAGCTTGCTGCACAAGCGCGGGCAGCACGCCCAGGCCCAGGGCGTCTATGAGCAGGCGCTCAAAGCCTTCCCGATCATGCCGGGGTTGTACGACGGCATGGCCGACGTGCTGGTGGCCCAAGGTGAGACCAAGCGTGCCCAGCACATGCTGGAAGAGGCGGTGCGCCTCTCGCCCTTGGCGGTACGCCGGCAGGCGGCGCTGGGCAAGCTGGCGCTGGACAACGAGGATTTCGAAAGCGCTTCCAAGGCCTATCGCCATGCGGTCAACCAAGGCCAGAGCTCCCGCTACAAGAGCCCTGAGAGCAACCTGGGCCTGGTCCAGGCGCTGATGAACAAGAACGCTGGCAACGGCCTCGATGCACGCACCCGGGTCGAGATCAACACGGTGCTCAGCGAAGTGGCCAAAGAAAACGTCGAGGACCAGGGCCTGCAGGTACGCGCGCGCCTGATGAAGGCGGCCAGTCTGCAACAGGCCGGTGACGAGGAAACGGCCAGCAAGCTCACCGAGCAGGCCATGCAGCGCCTGGAGAAGATGGACCAGTTCTTCTCCGTCGAAGCGGCCCTGACCGTCGCCAAGCAGTTGCAGCAACTGGGCCAGGCCTCGGCCGGCACCAGCATCCTCAAAGGCTGCGTGGAGACCTACGGCGACGACCCCAAGGTCATGCAGAGCGTGGCCAAGCTCACCGACGACCCGGGCGTGCTCGGCGCTGTCACCGAGGCAGTGGATCTCAACCGCCAGGGTGTGCGCAGCTATCAGGGCGGCCAGCTCAACGAGGCGCTGGAGATGTTCCGCCGCGCGCTGGCACTGCAACCCAAGAACATCAGCATCGCGCTCAACACCGCCCAGGCGCTGCTGCGCATCGGTGGTGAGAGCCCGGCGCCGGCGTTGATGCAGGAGTGTCGCAACTGCCTGCAGAGCGTCGCCGGCATTCCGGCCAGCGACAGCCGCTACGATCGCTACCGCAAACTGCATATCCGGGTGTTCGGCGCATGAATCGAGACGAGCAGGGGCTGGATTTCTCCACGGTGATCGCCTCTACCGTGCACGACATGAAAAACTCGTTGTCGGCCCTGATCCAGGCCCATGACCAATGGTTGGCGCGCCTGCCCGAAGTGCTGCACGGTGGCAGCGAGCAAGGCGTGATCGAGCATGAGTTCCGTCACCTCAACGGCATGCTGGTGCAACTGCTGGGCCTGTACAAACTGGACATCAACCAGTTGCCGATCTGCCCGGACTACCACGAGCTGGACGACTTCATCGAAGCCCAGCTCGCCGCCCAGCAAGAGGTGCTGGAGCACCGCGACATCCTCGCCACCTGGCGTCTTGAGACCGAAAACCCGTTGGGCTTCTTCGACCGTGAACTGGTCGCCTCGGTGGTGGGCAATGTCCTTACCAATGCCATCCGCCATGCTGGCCACGCTCTGTTGATCAGCATCGAGGAAGACGGGGAACAGTTGGTGATCAGCGTCAACGATGACGGCCCGGGTTATCCACAGCGCATGCTCGAACGCCAGCAGGACTACCTCCAAGGCATCGATTCGCGCACTGGCAGCACCGGCCTTGGCCTGTACTTCGCCGCCCGCATCGCCGCCCTTCATGAGCGCAATGGCGTGCGCGGGCGGATCGAGATCGCCAACGGCGGGGCGCTTGGGGGTGGGTTGTTCCGGTTGTATTTGCCTTGAAGCTGTGTCGAACACGTTTTTTGTATAAGCCCCGTTCGCGGGTAAACCCGCTCCCACAAGGAGCAACGGGGGTAGGTAGGAGCGGGTTTACCCGCGAAGAAGGCGCCACGAAGCGAGACAGTTGCTCTTCAGTTCAGTGTCATTGGTATGGGGAGGCTGGGGGTTTTCTTGTATGGTTTCTGCCTAAATGCAAGCAGGACCAAAGCACATGAATCCGCAATCTCCCAGCCTCATCCGCGAAACCTTCCCCGTTGGCCCGCTGCAGTGCAACTGTACCCTGATCGGCGATCCGCTCAGCAAGAAGGCGATCGTCGTCGACCCGGGCGGTGACCCGGAGAAGATCCTCGCCCGCCTGCAGGCCCATGGCCTGACGTTGGTGAGCATCATTCATACCCACGCCCATTTCGACCACTTCCTCGCCTCGGGCAAGCTCAAGGAACTGACTGGCGCGACCTTGCACCTGCACAAGGACGACCAACCGCTGTGGGATAACCTTCAGATGCAATGCCAGATGTTCGGCGTGCCCTACACCCCGGTGCCGCCGCCAGACCGCTGGTTGGGTGACGACGAGGAACTGGCCTGCGGCTGTGGTGTGGCGTTGCACACACCGGGGCATACGCCGGGCTCGATGAGTTTCTGGTTCGCCGATGCCAAGCTGCTGATCGCGGGTGACACCTTGTTCCGCCGGGGAATCGGCCGTACCGATTTGTGGGGTGGGGACCAGCGGACTATCGTTCGCTCCATCAAGGAGCGGCTCTATCGCCTGGACGAAGAGGCAGTCGTGGTGACCGGGCATGGTCCGGATACCCGGCTTGGCGATGAAATGCGCGAGAATCCGTTCGTGCGTGCGTAAGATTTCACGGAATTATTCCGCCTCGCTTCGGTCGAAGGGTGGCATAGGGCTATCCCATGACCTTTGCACTTTTGAATTTCTGTAGGAGCTTGTCCATGTTCACCATGCGTCGTCTGATTATCGTCGCTACCGCAGCTGCCCTGATGACCGGCTGTGCCGGCCAGAACCCCTATGACAGCCAGGGTCAGGCGCAGGGCTCCACTGGGATGAGCAAAACCGCCAAGTATGGTGGCCTGGGCGCGCTGGCAGGTGCCATCGCCGGCGCTGCTATCGATCACAACAACCGTGGCAAGGGCGCGCTGATCGGCGCCGCCGCGGTGGGTGCCGCCGCTGCCGGCTACGGCTACTATGCCGACAAGCAGGAAGCCGAACTGCGCGCCAAGATGGCCAACACCGGTGTCGAGGTCCAGCGCCAGGGCGACCAGATCAAACTGATCATGCCGGGCAACATCACCTTCGCCACCGACTCGGCGAACATTTCCCCAAGCTTCTACTCGCCACTGAACAACCTGGCCAACTCGTTCAAGCAGTTCAACCAGAACACCATCGAAGTGGTCGGTTTCACCGACAGCACCGGCAGCCGCCAGCACAACATGGACCTGTCCCAGCGCCGTGCCCAGGCGGTCAGCAGCTACCTGACGTCCCAGGGCGTCGACCCGTCCCGCGTCAGCGTGCGCGGCATGGGCCCGGACCAACCGATCGCCAGCAACGCCGACGCCAATGGCCGTGCGCAGAACCGTCGGGTAGAGGTCAACCTCAAGCCGATTCCGGGTCAGCAGTACGACCAGCAGGGCACTGTTCAGCAGTACCCGTAAGTATCAGATCCACATGACAGGGGCCGCTTAGCGGCCCCTGTTCATTTCAGCGCACGGTACTGGCCTGGATCGCGGTCAAGGCGATGGTGTGGACGATATCGTCCACCTGCGCCCCGCGTGGCAGGTCGTTGACCGGTTTGCGCAGCCCCTGCAGCATCGGGCCGAGGCTGACGCAGTCGGCGCTGCGCTGCACGGCCTTGTGCGTGGTGTTGCCGGTGTTCAGGTCCGGGAAGACGAACACCGTCGCCCGCCCGGCCACAGGGCTTGCCGGGGCCAGTTGGCGAGCGATTTCGGGGTTGGCGGCTGCGTCGTACTGCAGGGGGCCATCGATCACCAGGTCGTGCTCAGCCTGTTGCGCCAGGCGTGTGGCCTCACGCACCTTTTCCACTTCCTCATCGCTGGCTGCCGAATCGCTGGAGTAGCTGAGCATCGCCACGCGTGGGGCAATGCCGAAGGCCTGGGCCGATTCGGCACTCTGCCGGGCGATCTCGGCCAGCTCCGCGGCACTGGGGTGCGGGTTCATCACGCAGTCGCCGTACACCAGCACCTGCTCGGGGAAGAGCATGAAGAACACCGATGACACCAGGCTGCTGCCCGGCGCGGTCTTGATCAGTTGCAGGGCGGGGCGGATGGTGTTGGCGGTCGAATGAACCAGCCCGGACACCAGCCCGTCGACCTCGTCGAGCGCCAGCATCATGGTGCCGATCACCACGGGGTCTTCCAACTGCTGCTCGGCCATGGGGGCGTTGAGGTTCCTGCTCTTGCGTAGCTCGACCATTGGCTCGACATAGCGTGCGCGGATCAGCTCCGGATCGAGCACCTCGAGGTCCGGCGGCAACGTGATGCCCTGGGCGCGGGCGACCGCTTGCACTTCCTCGGGTTTGGCCAGCAGCACGCAACGGGCAATGCCACGTGCCTGGCAGATGGCGGCGGCCTGCACCAGCAGCGGCTCGGCGCCTTCGGGCAGGACGATACGCTTGTTGGCCTGCTGGGCGCGCTGGATCAACTGGTAGCGGAACACCGCCGGCGACAGGCGCAACTCGCGTGGCGTGCCACAACGCTGGTGCAGCCAGGCGGCGTCCAAGTGGCTGGCAACGAAATCGGTGATGAACTCGGCGCGCTCGCGGTCATCGACCGGAATCTCGCGGTTGAGCGAGTTGAGCCGGTTGGCGGTGTCGTACGAGCCGGTGCTCACCGACAGGATCGGCAGGCCGGCCTGCAGGGCGCCTCGGCACAGTTCGAGGATGCGTGGGTCGGGCTTGCTGTCGCTGGTCAGCAGCAGGCCCGCCAGCGGAACGCCGTTGATCGCCGCCAGGCTCACCGCGAGGATGATGTCGTCGCGGTCGCCTGGTGTCACCACCAGGGTGCCGGGCTTGAGCAGCGGCACGGTGTTGGCCACGGTGCGGGCGCAGATGATGATGGTGTTCATGCGCCGTTGTTCGTAGTCGCCGGCATTGAGCACCTGCGCTCCGAGCAGCTCGGCCACATCGCGGGTGCGTGGGGCGTTGAGTTCGGCCTGGTAGGGGATGCAGCCGAGCAGGCGGAAGTCGTTGCCGCGTAGTAAAGGCGAGTGTTCGCGCAGGCGCGTGGCGAAATCGGCCATGCTCTCGTCGGTGCGGACCTTGTTCAGGACCACGCCGAGCACCTTCGGGTCGCGCGGGCCACCGAACAGTTGGGCCTGCAGCTCGACCCGGCCGGACAGCTCGCTGAGCACTTCGTTTTCCGGCGCCGATACCAGGATCACCTCGGCATCCAGGCTCTTGGCCAGGTGCAGGTTGACCCGCGCGGCATAGCTGGCATGGCGGGTGGGCACCATGCCCTCGACGACGACCACGTCGTTGCCGACGCAGGCCTGCTGGTACAGGCGGATGATTTCCTCGAGCAGTTCGTCGAGCTGGCCGTCGCCGAGCATGCGCTCGACCTGGGCCAGGCTCAGGGGCGTGGGCGGACGGATGCCATGGGTGCGGGCGACCAGTTCGCTGGAGCGCTCCGGGCCGGTGTCGCCAGGATGGTGCTGGGCGATTGGCTTGAAGAAGCCAACCTTCAGCCCGCCGCGCTCGAGAGTGCGGACCAGGCCGAGGCTGATGGAGGTCAGGCCGACACCAAAGTCAGTCGGCGCGATGAAAAATGTCTGCATGCGTGCTTCTCGAAATAAGCGGTGCAAGGGATCAACGGCCAAGGGTATCGCTATCGATGCCCTGGGCGCACCAGCCACAGGCAAATACCTGGCCGATGCGCGACTCGCGCTCCTGGGCATCGAGCACCCAGGGCCTGGCCTGCCAGGGCGGTTGGTGGCGCAAGTGTTGGGTATGCCCACAAGAAAGCTCGACCACCCAGTGGCCCTCTTCGTCCTGGTGAAACCCCGTCACCCGACTGACGGGACGCTCATTGCCCGAGGGGCGTTCGCAATCGGACGATGCCTTGGTTACACTTGTTCGCTCTACATTCTTTTGCAAAAGGTCTTGCCCCATGCTGATCGCCGCCAACAAGGCTGTCTCCATCGACTATACCCTGACCAACGACGCCGGGGAGGTCATCGACAGTTCCGCCGGCGGTGCTCCGCTGGTGTACCTGCACGGTGCTTCCAACATCATCCCTGGCCTGGAAAAGGCCCTGGAAGGCAAGCAGGCCGGCGACGAACTGAACGTCAGCGTCGAGCCTGAAGAAGCCTACGGCGAGTACCTGGCCGAACTGGTCAGCACGCTCAACCGCAGCCTGTTCGAAGGCGTCGATCAGCTGGAAGTGGGCATGCAGTTCCACGCTTCGGCGCCGGACGGCCAGATGCAGATCGTCACCATCCGCGACATCGACGGCGACGACATCACCGTCGACGGCAACCACCCGCTGGCTGGCCAACGCCTGAACTTCAAGGTCAAAGTGGTCAACGTGCGTGACGCCAGCGACGAAGAAATCGCTCACCGCCACATCCATGGCGAAGGTGGCCATCACCACTGATTTTCTGCGCTAAGCTCAGAGAGTCGCCAGGCGCTCGGGCAAGCCGACTTGCCTTCCTTGGGGAAGGTGGACGGCTTGGCCGCGCGCCTTTTTAGTGGGCGCATTTCGCCCCTTGCGACAACCGGGAACCTGAGAGGGGAGTCATCATGAGTGCATTTCACGACCTGACGTTGAAGGCGCTGAACGGCGAGGATCTGCCCCTTGCACCGTTCAAGGGCCAGGTGGTGTTGGTGGTCAATGTCGCCTCCAAGTGTGGTTTGACACCGCAATACAAAGCCTTGGAGAACCTGTACCAGGATTACAAGGACAAAGGCTTCAACGTCCTCGGATTGCCTTGCAATCAGTTTGCCGGGCAAGAGCCGGGCAGCGAAGAGGAAATCCAGGCATTCTGCAGCCTCAACTACGGCGTGAGCTTCCCGTTGGGGGCCAAGCTCGAAGTCAATGGGCCGCAGCGCCATTCGCTGTATCGCCTGCTGGCGGGGGAAGGGGCCGAGTTTCCGGGGGACATCACCTGGAACTTCGAAAAATTCCTGGTCGGCAAGGATGGCCGCGTCCTGGCGCGTTTCGCACCGCGTACTACGCCGGATGACCCGACGGTAGTCCAGGCGATCGAGAAGGCGCTGGCCTGAGTCCTATTCATTCGGGTGTTGAGTCCTGCGAGCCGCCAAACATCGGCGGCCCTACTGCGCAGCCCATTCGCAGGTAACCCGCTCCCACAGGGGCTCTGCCAGCCTGAAGGCCAGCGCAGGCCTGTGCGAGCGGGTTTTCTCGCGAATGGACCACCGTTTTGAGTCCGATAGCGCTCAACTGCGTGGTGTGGTCGAGCCTGGTTTGATCGCCAGATCCGTCCTCACGGGCTCAGTGTTCATACCGGCCTGGCGACAGGCACTGGCCAAGTACCCCTCGAACTGTTCGACGATCGCCGGCCAGCCTTGGCGGCTGGCGTGCTGGCGGGCATTCAGGCGGACCCTGCGCAAGGTTTCCTGCTCTTCCATCAGCCAGCAGGCCGCGTCGATGAACGCCGCCTGGTCACCCGGCATCGCCAGCGCGCCGCTGTGCCCGTGGCGGATGTGCTGAGCGGCCGCCGCTTCGTCATAGGCAACCACTGCCAGGCCAGAGGCAAGCGCTTCGAGGACGACGTTCCCGAAGGTTTCGGTCAGGCTTGGGAACAAGAACACATCACCACTGGCATAGTGTTCGGCCAATACCTCGCCCCGTTGGGCGCCACAGAACACGGCGTCGGGCAACTGTTGTTCGAGCGTCTGGCGCTGAGGACCGTCGCCGACGATGACCAAGCGCAGGCGACGCTGTGGATAAGCCTTGCGCAAGGCCTCCATGCACGGTTGCAGCAGCCCCAGGTTCTTTTCCGCAGCCAGGCGGCCCACGTGCAGCACGGCGATGTCGTCCGCACCCAGGCCCCAGCGCTCGCGCAGCGCCTGGCTGCGCCGAGCCGGGTTGAACAGACAGGCGTCGACGCCGCGGGCCATCAGTGCCAGACGCTCGAAGCCACGACGCTCCAGCTCCAGGCGCTGGCTCGCGCTTGGCACCAAGGTGATGGCTGTGCGTCGGTGAAACCAGCGCAGGTAATGCGTAAGCAGGCGCGTCAGCAGGCCCAGGCCGTACTGCCCCGAATATTGCGGGA
Source organism: Pseudomonas sp. NY15354 (assembly GCF_048068075.1). Classification (NCBI taxonomy): domain Bacteria; kingdom Pseudomonadati; phylum Pseudomonadota; class Gammaproteobacteria; order Pseudomonadales; family Pseudomonadaceae; genus Pseudomonas; species Pseudomonas sp. NY15354. Next base: position 103,212 of record NZ_JBLUPV010000004.1, on the reverse strand, counting down.
AATTGGTGTGAAAGCCGCTGACCACGGCAACCCCCAGCTGCCGCGCGGCGCGCAGGGCACTGAGGCCCAGCGGCCCTTCGGTGGCGATGTAGAGCACATCCGGACGTTGCTTGCGCCAGCGGCGCAGCAGTGCGCGCTTGGTGATCTCACCCCACTGCAGGCCTGGATACCCTGGCAGCGGCCAGCCCCGGCAGAGCAGCAGGTCATCGCTTTCGTTCTGCGGGGTATCGCTGGCCTGTCTTGGGCGCACCAGCTCGATGTGATGGCCACGTTGGCGCAGCCCTTCGCTGAGGCGACCAAGGGTATTGGCCACGCCGTTGATCTCGGGTGGAAACGTCTCGCTGACAAGGGTGATACGCAGGGGCGGTCTATTCATGACAAAAAGTTTCCACCCGCCGCGTTGCGATTCTGTGACGTCGAAATGACGGCCGGATGACGCCATTTTTTTGCATCAGAATACGCATCGAAATTTCCCTGCGGCGTACTCAAGAATCCCCCGGGGCCAGCCGATGCAGAAGTATTCGACACTCGAGGTGCGCTCCGGGAGAGCGGTCATGTTCAACAGCAAACTCAAGAAAGAAATCCAACAGCTGCGCGAGGACCTGATGTCCATCGAACAGGTCAAGAGCAGCCTGGACAGCGAGATGTTGGTGCTTCAGCTCGACCCCCACGGGCGCATCGAGTCGGTCAACAGCAACTTCGAAAAGGAGATGCTCTACAGTGCTGGGCAGTTGATCGGGCGCAACATCGAGGAGATCGTGCCGCCTCATGTGAAGGAGCTGGACTTCTATCACCGCATGAAAAGCGCCATCACCCGTGGCGAACACCTTAACGGCGCGTTCCGCCTGCTACGCGGCAACGGCGAGGAAGCCTGGCTGCGCTCGATCTTGCAGCCGGTCAAGAGCAGCGACGGGCGGATCAGGCATTTCAGCATGCATTCGAGCGACCTGACCCGCACCATCGAGACCTCCCGCGAGCATGAGAGCCTGATCAAGGCCCTGATGCGCTCCACTGCCTTGATCGAGTTCAACCTGCAAGGCGAGGTGATCACCGCCAACGACCGCTTCCTCAATGCGATGGGTTACACCCTGGAGCAGGTGCGCGGCAAACCCCACCGCATGTTCTGCGAACCGGAAGAGGCCAACTCGGCGGCTTACCAGGCGTTCTGGGACAAACTGCGCCGGGGCGAATTCGTCGCCGATCGTTTCAAGCGTATCGATGCCCATGGCCGGACCGTGTGGCTGGAAGCCTCCTACAACCCGATCATCGACGCCCATGACGTGCTCTACAAAGTGGTCAAGTTCGCCACGGTGATTACTGACCAGGTCAACCAGGAAATAGCCGTGGCCCAGGCCGCGGACATCGCCTACAACACCTCGCTGGGCACCGACGCCAGTGCGCGCAAGGCCACGGAGGTGGTCACCCAGACCGTCAATGTCATGCGCGGCCTGGAAGGCTCCATGCAGGATGCCGCCCAAGGCATCCAGGCGCTGGACACCCAGTCCCGGGTGATCGGTTCGATCATCAAGACCATCAGCGATATTGCCGGGCAGACCAACCTGCTGGCGCTCAACGCGGCCATCGAGGCGGCGCGGGCGGGTGAGCAAGGACGAGGGTTCGCCGTGGTCGCCGATGAAGTGCGTCAGCTCGCCTCACGCACCAGCACCGCCACCGATGAGATCGCCAAGGTGGTGCAGCAGAACGAGCAACTGGCCCAGGCGGCGGTGGACATCATCGACACCAGCAAGCGCCAGGCTGAGCAGGGCCTTACCCTGGCTGCCGAAACCGGCAGCGTGATCGTCGAGATCCAGGACGGGGCGCAGAAGGTGGTGGATGCGGTGGGGCAGTTTTCCAGCCAGTTGAATCAGTGATCAATTCGCGGGTAAACCCGCCCACAGGGCGGGCGGTGATCCTTGTGGGTTTACCCGCGAAGGGGCGCAAAGCACCCCAGCGATATCAGCTACGCTCGCGCACCCAGAACAGCGTCGCGCCCGCCACTGCCGCGGGCATCATCAGCACGTTGACCAGCGGAATCATCAGCGCCAGGTAGGTGATGCCGCCAAAGCCCAGGGACTGCCAGCGCTTCTCGCGCAGCCAGGCAAGCATGTCCTGCCAGCTCATCTTGTTGTTGTCCGCCGGGTAGTCGATGTACTGGATGGCCATCATCCAGACCCCGAAGATCAGCCACAGCGGTGCGGCCACCACGTTGACCACCGGGATCAACGACAGAATGAACAGGCCGATGGCCCGTGGCAAAAAATAGCCGAGCTTGCGCATTTCACGGCCAAAGGTGCGTGGCACCATGGCGATCAGCTCGCCCCAGCTGAATGCGGGGAAGTTATCCTGTCCGCGAACCACCACCTCGACCTTTTCGGCCAGAAACCCATTGAAGGGCGCGGCGATGACGTTGGCCACCAAGGTGAAGGTGAAGAACACCATGAGGATCACCAAGGCGACGAACAGTGGCCACAGGATATAGGTCAGAAAGCTCAGCCAGCTCGGCAGGGTCGGCATCAGGGTATCGACCCACAGGCTGAACTGATGCCCTGCGAAGTAGATCAGCCCGCCGAACAGCAACAGGTTGACCGTCAGCGGCAGCAGCACGAACAGGCGCAGGCTGGGGCTCATGACCAGTTTCAGTCCTTCGCGCAGGTACTGTGGGCCAGAGAGGACTGGGGCTTGCATCGGGACGCTCCGGATCAGGGGAAAACGCGCTGACCTTACCGAGTTTGAGGCTTCGACGAAAGTCGCCCGGCAGGGGAGCAATGGTCTGTAACAAAAGCGAGTGAAGATTTTCTATCGGTTTGGTCGGCAGATAGAGCCAGCCTATAAGGTGGATTGTCGAAGGATATTTCCTTAATCTCTGCGACCTCGCTACAGTGCGCTCAACTTTTTGGTTTCGGATCTGCGCGTCATAGGCTTCCCCAAGCGCTGCGTAGGTCCCTTTTCATTCCAGCCGGCACTGCCGGTGCACCGATGCCGGCCCAGCGGCCGTCTCGACAGGAGTTCGACATGTCTGAAGTACGTCATTCGCGCGTCATCATTCTCGGTTCCGGCCCTGCCGGTTACAGCGCCGCGGTCTATGCTGCCCGCGCCAACTTGAAGCCGCTGCTGATCACCGGCATGCAGGCTGGCGGTCAGCTGACCACCACCACCGAAGTCGACAACTGGCCGGGCGACCCCCATGGCCTGACCGGCCCGGCCCTGATGCAGCGCATGCAGGAGCACGCCGAGCGCTTCGAGACCGAGATCGTTTTCGACCACATCAACGCCGTGGACTTGGCCAACAAGCCGTTCACCCTGCGCGGCGACAGCGGCACCTACACCTGTGACGCCCTGATCATCGCCACCGGTGCCAGCGCTCGCTACCTGGGTCTGCCGTCCGAAGAATCGTTCATGGGCAAGGGCGTTTCGGCCTGCGCGACCTGCGACGGTTTCTTCTACCGCAACAAGCCGGTAGCCGTGGTGGGTGGTGGCAACACCGCCGTGGAAGAGGCCCTGTACCTGGCCAACATCGCCAGCAAGGTGACTCTGGTCCACCGCCGCGACACCTTCCGCGCTGAGAAGATCCTGGTCGACAAGCTGCACGCCCGTGTCGCTGAAGGCAAGATCGAACTCAAGCTCAACGCCACCCTGGACGAAGTGCTCGGTGACGACATGGGCGTGACCGGTGCGCGTCTGAAGAACAACGACGGCAGCAGCGATGAAATCAAGGTTGACGGCGTGTTCATCGCCATTGGCCACACCCCGAACACCTCGCTGTTCGAAGGCCAGCTGACCCTCAAGGACGGCTACCTGGTGGTCAATGGCGGCCGTGAAGGCAACGCCACCGCCACCAACATCGAAGGCGTGTTCGCAGCGGGCGACGTGGCCGACCACGTCTACCGCCAGGCGATCACCTCCGCCGGTGCTGGCTGCATGGCCGCACTGGACGTGGAACGTTACCTGGACGGCCTGGCGAACGCTTCGTTCTAAGGCTTCGTCAGCGCCCAGCGGGCCCTTGTGACCCGCAAGAAAAAACCGGCCAATTGGCCGGTTTTTTTGTGCCTCGAGAAAGCCTCAGAGGCTAAGGCGCATGGACAGGTCCACCGCCTTCACGTCCTTGGTCATGGCGCCAATGGAGATGTAGTCCACGCCTGTCTCGGCGATCACCCGCAGCGTGCTCTCGTTGACCCCGCCGCTGGCCTCGAGCTTGGCCTTGCCGGCGGTGATGCGCACGGCTTCGCGCATTTCATCGAGGCTGAGTTCGTCGAGCATGATGATGTCGGCGCCGGCTGCCAGGGCCTGACGCAGTTCATCCAGGCTTTCGACTTCGATTTCCACGGGCTTGCCCGGTGCGATGCGGTGCGCGGCATTGACGGCCTCGGCCACTCCGCCGCTGGCGGCGATGTGGTTTTCCTTGATCAGGAAGGCGTCGTACAGGCCGATGCGGTGGTTGTGGCAGCCGCCGCAGGTCACGGCGTACTTCTGCGCCAGGCGCAGGCCCGGCAGGGTCTTGCGGGTATCGAGCAGGCGCACCTGGGTGCCTTGTACCAGGTCCGCGAGAAAGCGCGCCCGGGTTGCCACGCCCGACAGCATTTGCAGGAAGTTCAGCGCCGTGCGTTCGCCGCTGAGCAGCGAACGTGCCGGGCCTTCGAGGTGGAACAGCGCTTGGTTGGGCGTGGCCCGATCGCCATCGGCCACCTGCCAGTGCACCGCGACCCGGGGGTCGAGCTGGCGGAACACCGCATCGACCCAGGCGGTACCGGCGATGGTGCAGTCCTCGCGGGTGATGATGGTTGCCTTGGCCAGGCGCTCGGCCGGAATCAGCTGGGCGGTGATGTCGCCACTGCCGATGTCTTCGAGCAGCGCGCGGCGCACGTTGGCTTCGATTTCGGCGGTCAGGTCGGCAAGGCGTAGGTTCGGCATGGTCGGCTCCACAAGCTAGGTGCGGCGATTATAGGGCAGGGGGGCTGTGTGTACAGCGGCAACGGGACTGACCTTTGGTCAGGACGACTGAGCATCGTGACGAATGGAGTGTCAGTAGCTGGCGTGTGAAGAACGCTCTAGTAGCTGTCGGAATTTTTACCGATAATGCGACCAGTATTTGGCGTCATGGTTTTGACTGGCTGTGAGGCCAACGCAAACCCCCACAAGGAGTCCGGGATGCAGAAAGAAGGCAAGGTGGTGCCGTTGGCGGTTGCCATCGATCGCGGGGCACATGCGCCCTCGCCTTGCCTTGCGTTGCCGCTGCTGCAAGTGCGCGACCAGGCTGCATTGCAGCTGCGCCAAGGGCTGCAGGCGTTGTTCGACAATGCTGACGACACGCTCTTCGAGATGGCCGATAAAGCGCCTGACCGCTTCGACCAGCACCTGTACTTCGAGGCCATGCGCGACCTGCGCCTCAAGCGCAAGAGCATCGAGCGAGGCTTTCTCGACACCTTCTATGACTGCTTTGCCCAAGTGGGGCAGGCCGAGGCCTCGGGGTTTACCGTCAGCGAGGACCCGCTCGGGTCGGCGCAGCTGGCGCGCGCCGCGGCCCTCGAATCCATGGTCGCCCGCGTGCTGTCCCGTGATGGCCTTGCCCTGGAGCACCTGGCGTTGCGTCTGCAGGCCCTGCTCGGCAGGGACTGCGCGGCGCTCGACAACCCCCTGGGGCCGGACCGATTGTGCGGTTACTTCCTGGAGGCCGCGCGCAGTCAAGGCGTGAGCCGCAGGGTCAAGCTCATTTTGCTCAAGCTGTTCGAACGCTACGTATTACGCGACCTGGACCAACTGTACGACCAGGCCAACCAATTACTGGCCGACGCCGGTGTGCTGGCTGAGCTCAAGCCGACGCCGCGCCGTCGTGCCGACGATCACCGCCACACCGCCAGACGCCTGTCGGCCGAGCTGGCGCGCGACGAGGTACCGGAGCCCGATGGCGCGGGCCAAGCGTTCTTCGATTCCGTGCAGGCGCTGTTGGCCCCGGTCCGCGGGCGCATCGCGCCACGGGTGCAGCAGGTCGCCAGCGCCCAGCCGATCAGCACCGCCGACCTGCTGCGTTTGCTGTCGCATCTTCAGCACTATGTGCCCGCCACCTGCGAGGCGGATGACTTCGCGCTTGGCCAGCAGCTGGAGCAGTTGCTGTTGCGGGTGAGTGTGCGCAGCGGCACGCGTCGGCGCATCGACACGGCGGACGAAGACACCCTCAACCTGGTGGGCCTGCTGTTCGACTTCATCCAGGCCGACAACAACCTGCCTGCGTCTTTGCGCGCGCTGATCGCTCGGTTGCACATCCCCCTGCTCAAAGTGGCCCTGCTCGACAAGGGCCTGTTCAGTCGCGCCAGCCATCCGGCCCGGCGTCTGCTCAACGAAATCGCCGCCGCCGCGATCGGATGGGAAAGCGGCAGCGAGGGCCTGCGCGACAGCCTGCACCTGCGGGTGGAGCGTGTGATCCAGCGTTTGCTCAACGACTTCACTGATGATCCTCGCGTGTTCGCCGCCCTGTTCGAGGACTTTTTGGCCTTCAACCAAGAGGAGCGTCGGCGCAACGAGCTGCTCGAGCAGCGCACCCGTGATGCCGAAGAGGGCCGTGCCCGGGCGCTGCAAGCCCGGCAGCGAGTGCAGCAGGCCCTGAACCTACGTCTTCTGGGGCGGGTCCTGCCGAACGCGGTGGTGCAGATGCTGGTGCAGGATTGGAGTCAGGTCCTGCTGTTGGCCTGGCTCAAGGAGGGGGAGGATTCGAGCGCCTGGTGCGATGGCCTGGCGACGGTCGATGCTCTGCTGGCCAGCCTTGCCCCGCACCGCGATCCGCATGCCCGTGAGCGCTTGTTGCAACAGGTGCCGGGGCTGCTCAAGGCCCTGCGTGACGGGCTGGCCGGGGTGGTCACTGATGCCGCCGCGACCCGGGAGTTCTTCCTGCAACTGGAGCAGTTGCACCTGCGCGCCTTTGCCGGGGGGGAGGGGGCGCCCGCCGAAGGGGAACCTGCCTTGGGCGAGGTGCTGGTGGCCGAGCAGATCATCCTGGCGGTGGCCGATGAATCGGCCTGCGACCCTCTGTTGCGTCTGGACGCGCAGGGCCCTGAGCTGGGCCAGGTGCGGCGCCTGCGCATCGGGGCCTGGGTCGAGGTGATGGATGACGATGAGCCCCTGCGTTGCAAGCTGGTGGCGGTGATCGACAGCAGTGACCGTTACGTCTTCGCCAATCGCACCGGCATGAAGGTGCGCGAATGGAGCGGCGCAGGACTGGTCCAGGCCCTGCGTCGCGGCGAGGTGCGCCTGCTCGACGATGGGCTGTTGTTCGAGCGCGCGCTGGACGCGGTGCTGGAGCGATTACGCAGCCAGCAGGCCTGCTGAACAATCATTTACATGCAAGCCTGCCAGGCGCGGGGCATACTGGCGGCTCCTCCCTGGCGATTTCAGGATCTGCTCCATGCAATTGGACCGTGCGACTGGCTGGTTCTCCGGCGTCACCCACTGCCCCTCGCCGAATTTCAACGCGCGCCCTGAAGGCGAAGCCATCTCCCTGTTGGTCATCCACAACATCAGTCTGCCACCGGCCTGTTTCGGCACCGGCAAGGTCCAGCAGTTCTTCCAGAACCGGCTCGACCCCGCCGAGCACCCCTATTTCGAAAGCATCTGTCACCTGACCGTGTCGGCGCATTTGTTCGTCGAGCGCGACGGGGCGGTGACTCAGTTCGTCTCCTTGCTGGACCGTGCCTGGCATGCCGGTGTTTCACGCTTCGGCGAGCGTGAGGGCTGCAACGATTTTTCCATTGGCATCGAACTGGAGGGCACTGACGAGTTGCCCTACACCGATGCCCAGTACCAGACCCTGAAGCAGCTGACCCAGCAGATTCGCAGCGCGTGGCCTGTGATCGACCTTGGGCGTATCTGCGGTCACAGCGACATCGCCCCGGCGCGCAAGACCGACCCGGGCCCGGCTTTCGATTGGCCCCGCTACCGCGCGGCCCTGCAATGCAATGAGGACAACGCATGAGTTTTCTGGTGTTGGTGCTGGTGCTCTGGTTCGAGAAGTTCTCGGCCCTGCGCCAGCGATTGCAGCGTGACGGTTTTTTCATCGGCGAGCTGGTGCGCCTTGAGCGCAGCGGCAAGGTGCACCCCTGGTGGACGTTGGCCATCCTGGTGCTGGCACCTGTGGCCTTGCTGGTGTTGTTGCTCCACGTGCTCGAGCCGGTGGCCTATGGCCTGCTGGCCTTGCCGGTGCACCTGCTGGTGCTGATCTACAGCCTCGGTCGTGGCGACATCAAAGCGTCCCTAGGACCGTTCCGCGATGCCTGGCGCCGGGGTGATGACCAGGCTGCGCTGCATGTGGCCGAACGGGATCTGGGCCTGGCGGCCGATGATGCCCCCAGCTTGTTGGTGCGGGTGCAGGGGCATCTGCTGTGGCAGGCCTACCAGAGCTTCTTTGCGGTGATCTTCTGGTATTTCCTGCTCGGTCCAGGCGCCGCCCTGGCCTACCGCCTGCTGGCCCTGAGTGCCGAGAACAGCCGACAGCCGGCACTCAAGGAGCGTGCCGAGCAATTGCGCCATGCCCTGGACTGGTTGCCGGTGCGGGTGTTGGCCCTGAGTTTTGCCCTGGTGGGCAACTTCGTCGCCGTCGTGCGTGTGATGCTGCATGAGCTGCTCAACTGGCACATCAGCGCGGGGCATCTGGTGGCGCGGGTCGGGCGGGTGGCGGACAACATGCCCGAGGAGGAGGACACCCAACATGGGCTCGGGCGCCTGGACAGCCTCTGGGAGCTGCTGCTGCGTTGCGCGGTGCTGTGGTACGCCTGCTTCGCGCTGTGGACGGTATTGGTCTGAGCGCTTTTCAGAAGGTGTTGGATGAGTTCGGGCTGGCAAGCCTCGCTTAACCTTAAATTACAAACCTTGGATTCGATCTGCGCTATACAGGTCGCCTGGCCGTTAATGGCCTTGTGCTACCTCGCAGAATAAAAAGAATCCAAGGAGATGCGCATGAAGCGTTTGCTCTATCCGGCCATCGCCCTGATGGACCGGCTGAGCTTCGGCCTGAAGTTCAGTTTGATCAGCACCTTGTTCTTCGTCCCCATGCTGGTCACCAGCTTCTATCTGGTGCGCGACGTCTACGACGAGTTTCACGCCACTGGCGTCGAACTGCAGGGGCTCGGCCCCCTGGCCGGCGCCCTGACCCTGCGCGGCGACCTGGAAACCCTGGGCAATCTCTTGCAGATCAACGCCATGCTAGGCCAGTCGGGCCAGGCCGGTGATCTGGAGCAGCGCATCGATGCGCTTGAAAAAAAGGTCGCCGCAGGGCTCGAGGCGATTCCCGTGAGCGACCCGCAACTACAGGCCCGACGCGACGAACTCAGCGAGATCTTCTCCCGAGCGCGCAAAGAGTCTTCCTTGCAAAGCAAGGCAGCCCTGTTCGACAAGCTCCTGGTCCAGGCTCAGGTCCTGACCAAGCAGGTGGCCAGCCAGTCCGGGCTGGATCAGGACAATCAGGCATCGGTGCGGCATCTGAGCGAGCTGCTGGGCAGTGCCACCGGTCAGGTGACCCAAACCCTGGGCGAGGGGCGGGCACTGGGGGCGATGGCGTTGGGCCGCGGCTTCATCGATTCGGCCGGTAGCGCTCGCTTTGAAGACTTGTTGCAGCGCCTGGAGCGCCTGTCCGCCGACTATGGCATCCGCCTGGACGATGCGCTGAGTGCCGACCCGCGCGCGAAGGCCGACTTGGCCGCATTGGCCCAGGCCAGCCAGGCAACGGTGAAGCAGGCCGCCACCTTGTTCGAAGACCGCGTGGTGATGGCCGAGACCCTGGATGCGCCGTGGCTTGCGTTCTATCAGCAGGTCAGCGAGCTGATGGCGCAAACCTATCGGCTCAACGACGCTGTCCTCGGCCACTTGCAGGTGCAACTGCAAGACCGCCTGGACGAGCATCGCCTGCGCATGATCGCGCTGGTCGCTGCGCTGGCGGCGGTGTTTGCCCTGATCATCTACCTGGACAGCGGCTTCTATGTGTCCATCCGCGAAACCCTGGGCAATCTGGGCGCGGCCATGGACAAGGTCGCTGCCGGCGACATGACCGTGAGCTTCCAGGCCCGCAGCCGTGATGAGCTGGGCGAGCTGGGCCAGGGCTTCAACCAGACGGTGCGGCGGATCCGCGAGCTTATCGATCAGGTGGGTCGGACCGTCTCGACGGTCGAGGAGCAGGCCGGACAGGTGCTGGCTGTGTCGGTGCGCAGCAACCAGGCTGTCAGTGGTCAGCGCGAGCAGATCGAGCAGGTGGCCACGGCGATGAACCAGATGAGTGCCACCTCCCAGGAAGTCGCCCGCAGCGCGGCGCTGGCTGCCGAAGGCGCGCAGCAGGTCAATCGCGAGAGCGCCACTGGCCGTGGCCTGGTGGAAAACCAGCAGGACAGCATCACTCGACTGGCCGGCGAGATCGACCAGAGTGTGGTCGCGGTCAACCAGTTGGCCGGTGACAGCCAGGCCATCGGCCGGGTGCTGGAGGTGATCCGCAGCATCGCCGAGCAGACCAACCTGCTGGCGCTCAACGCCGCGATCGAGGCGGCCCGGGCTGGCGAGCAAGGCAGGGGCTTTGCCGTGGTGGCCGACGAGGTGCGTACCCTGGCGCGTCGTACCCAGGACTCCACCGAGGAGATCGCCCAGATGATCCAGCGCCTACAGGCCGGCGTAGGCGCGGCGGTCAAGGCCATGGGCAGCAGCCATCAGATGGCGGCGGGGACGGTGGACGAAGCACGCCAGGTGCAACAGGCGCTGGGCAACATCTTGGGCGCGGTGGGTGGCATCGTCGCGCAGAACCAGCAGATCGCTGCGGCCGTCGAGCAGCAGACCACGGTGGCGCATGACATCGACCTGAACATCGTGGCGATCAACCGCGCCGCCCAGGACACCACCCAGGGCGCGTGCCAGACCGAGGATGCCAGCCGGGCGCTGTCGGGACAGGTGGAAGAGCTCAAGCGGCTGATCGGGGCGTTTCGCGTCTAGCCGAGGGGGGACCCCTTCGCGGGTGTCATCCAGAGCCCCGGTGGGCCTACGGCGGCCTACCAGCCGAACAGCTCACAGGCATTGCGGCTGCTGACCTGAGCCAGGTGCTCGGCCTCTGTGCCGATCACTTCGGCCAGCGCCTCGGCAATTTCCGGCAAGTGTTCGGGGCTGTTGCGCTCGCCAGCGAACATCACCGGCGCCATGTCCGGCGCGTCGGTTTCCAGCACCAGGCTTTCCAGGGGCAGTCGGGGCAAGGTCTTGCGCAGGCGCAGGGCCTGGGGCCAGGTGGCCGCGCCGCCCAGGCCCAGCCTGAAACCGAGCTTGATGTACTCGCGGGCCTCTTCGTAGCTGCCGGCGAAGGCGTGGATGATGCCGGCGCGTGCGGGTTTGTAGCGTTTGAGGGTAGCGATCACCTGGGCATGGCTGCGGCGTACGTGCAGCAGGGCGGGCAGGTCGAAGTCGCAGGCCAGTTGTAACTGCGCCTCGAACAACGTCTGCTGGCGGTCCTTGTCCAGCTCCGGCAGGTAGTAGTCCAGGCCGAACTCTCCCACCGCGCACAGGCGTGGGTCGCCGCGCAGGCGTTCGAGCCAGTCGCGCAGTTGCGCCAGGTGCTCCGGGTGGTGCTGGTCGAGGTACACCGGATGCAGGCCCAGCGCCGCGAACAGCCGCTGTTCGCCACAGACCAGGTCCCACACCCGCTGCCAGTTGGCCTGGTACACCCCCAGCACCACCATGCGTTCCACGCCCCGCGCCGCCGCGTTGGCCAGCAGGCGGTCGCGGTCGGCGTCGAAGTCGGGGAAGTCCAGGTGGGTGTGGGTGTCGATCAGGCGCATGCTCAACCCGCGTTGATGCGTTGCTTGAAGGTCCGGGCGACGGCGTGCACGCCGGGCTCGTAGCGCTTGTCCTCGATTGCGGCCAGGGCCAGTTCCAGGGCGGTGGCGGCAATCAGGCCGTGCTGTTGGGCCATGGCGTTGACTGGCAGTGGCAGGAAGTCCAGCAACTGGTTGTCGCCGAAGGTGCCCAGTTGCAGCTGGCGCGAGTCGGCCGGGCGCGCCTGCAGGGTATCGAACACCCCCTGCAACAGCACGTAGGAGGTGGTCACCAAGGCATCGGGCAGGCCGCCGAAGTCTTCGATCAGTTGCAGCATCAGACGCTGGCCGCACTCGCGGCTGAAGGCTTCGCCCTGGTAGCGGCGCACTTGGCCGGCGAAGGGCTGCAGGGCTTCGTCGAAACCGCCGGCGCGGGCCTGGCTGACCGACAGCTCCGGGCGTGCGCCGATCAGGGCGATGCTGCCGGGGCGCGTATCCAGAAGGCTCTGGGCCAATTGACGGCTGGCGTCGCGGTCGTCGCTGATCACCGAGCAGAAATGCTCCGGTGCCATGCGCCGGTCGATGGCGATGATTGGCAGGCCTTTGTCCTGCAGTTCGCGATAGCTTTCGTCATCCGGCGCCAGGCAACTGGCGACGAACAGTGCATCGCAACGGCGGGCGCGGAACAGCTGCTGCAACTGGCGTTCGCTGTCGGGCTGGTCGTCGCTGCTGGCGATCAGCAATTGGTAGCCGCGAGCGCGGGCACCTTGCTCGAGCTGCTTGGCGATGCGGGCGTAGCTGGGGTTCTCCAGATCCGGGAGAATGAAGCCCAGGGTCCGCGTGTGCCGGCTGCGCAGGCCGGCGGCCTGGGGGTTGGGCGTGAAGCCGTGGGCCTCGACCACCGCACGCACGCGCTCGACGGTGCTGTTGCTGATGCGCTGCTGTTCGGCCTTGCCATTGATGACGTAGCTGGCGGTGGTCACGGACACACCGGCCAGACGGGCGATATCGCTGAGTTTCACCGAATTTTCCTTGTTATTACCGGGGCTGCCTGCGAGGCCGGACCGGGTAGTTTCACCTGGCACCGGGGCCCTGGGCAGGCGACCATTGTCGCAATTGTCCGACAGGATGGGGCTTTTTCGTCGGAAGATTATCGAGTAACGTGGCCACCTGGTCAGATTAAACGATTCAGCAGGCAAATTTTCTGCCTCGAATACCGCCTGCGCAAGACCGTTGAACGGACCCGATTGGTGAATTTCACAACAATACCTCAGGTCCCCGTCCCGGGGGCTGCAAAAGGAGAAGGTCATGCTGGAGCTCGCTCAGGAGCAGATCGCCATGAACCAGGTGGCTGCCGACAAGGCCGAGGCATTGCGCCTGCTGGCCGATCGGCTGGTCGCCGATGGTCTGGTCGCCGAAGGTTATCTGCAAGGGCTCCTGGACCGCGAGGCGCAAGGCTCGACCTTCCTTGGCCAGGGGATCGCCATCCCCCATGGCACGCCGCAGACCCGCGATCAGGTCTTCGCCACCGGCGTGCGCCTGTTGCAGTTTCCCGAGGGGGTGGACTGGGGTGACGGGCAGATCGTCTACCTGGCCATTGGCATTGCCGCCCGTTCCGACGAGCACCTGCGCCTTCTGCAATTGCTGACCCGCGCCCTGGGCGAGACCGACCTGGCCGAGGCCCTGCGCCGCGCCTCCAGTGCCCAAGCGCTGCTCAAACTGCTGCAAGGGGCGCCCCAGGCCCTGGCGTTGGATGCGCAATTGGTGGGGCTGAACCTGGCCGCCGAAGACTTCGACGAATTGGCCTGGCGTGGCGCGCGCCTGCTGCAGCGCGCCGGTTGCGTCGATCCAGGGTTTGCCAACGTGCTGCAACAGGCCGAGCCGCTGCCGTTGGGCGAAGGGCTGTGGTGGCTGCACAGCGAGCGTCAGGTGCGCCAGCCGGGGCTGGCCTTCATCACGCCGCAGCAGCCGCTGCGCTATCGCGACCAGCCGCTCAATGGCTTGTTCTGCCTGGCCAGCCTGGGTGTCGCTCACCAAGCGTTGCTCGAGCGCCTGTGCGAAGTGCTCATTGAAGGCCGTGGGCAAATGCTCTACCAAGCGCCCAACAGCCGCGCCGTGCTCGAGGTTTTGGGCGGTGAGGTTCCGGCCGATTGGCCCAGCGTTCGTGTCGTGCTGGCCAACCCACACGGCCTGCACGCCCGTCCGGCCAAGGTGTTGGCGCAGTTGGCCAAAGGCTTTGAGGGCGAACTTCTGGTACGTCTGCAAGACAGCGCTCAGCCTGCCGTGTCGCTCAAGAGCCTGAGCAAGCTGCTCAGCCTGGGCGCCCGGCGTGGGCAGACCCTCGAACTGATCGCCGAACCGGGCATTGCCAACGATGCCCTGCCGGTTTTGCTCCAGGCCATCGAGCAAGGCCTGGGTGAGGCGGTGGAGCCGCTACCGGAGGTAGCCCCGCCCAGCGCGGCGCCGCCCGAGCCTGTGCTCCAGGCGCCGCAAGCCGGCAGCCTCGTCCAGGGCGTCGGTGCGGCGCCCGGCATCGCCAGTGGCCCGGCCCATGTGCATGTGGCGCGCAAGATCGACTACCCGCTGCGCGGTGACTCGCCTGCCCAGGAGCGGCAAAAGCTGCAGGATGCCTTGGCAGCGGTGAACGCCGAATTGCAGGCATTGGTGCTGCGCAGCGACACGTCCATCGGGGAGATCTTCGTCACTCACCAGGAAATGCTCGCCGACCCAGGCCTGGGCGAGGAAGTCCAACAGCGCCTGGCCCAGGGCGAGAGCGCGGCGGCGGCCTGGATGGCGGTGATCGACAGTGCGGCGCGCCAGCAGGAATCGCTGCACGACACCCTGCTCGCCGAGCGTGCCGCCGATCTGCGCGACATCGGCCGGCGAGTGCTGGCGCAATTGTGCGGTATCCAGGACGTTGCCGAGCCTCAGCAGCCCTATGTGCTGGTGATGGCCGAAGTGGGCCCCTCGGATGTAGCCCGTCTGGACCCGGCCCGGGTCGCTGGTATCGTCACCGCCCAGGGCGGCGCCACGGCCCACAGTGCCATCGTGGCCCGGGCGCTGGGCATTCCTGCGGTGGTGGGGGCCGGTGCCGCCATCCTGCTGCTGGAGGCGGGCACGCCGTTGCTGCTCGATGGCCAGCGTGGGCGGGTCAGCGTGGCGCCTGCGGCAGATGAACTGCAACGGGCCCTGGCCGAGCGCGACCTGCGCGAGCAACGCCTGCAGGCTGCCTGGGCCAAGCGCCACGAGCCCGCGGTGACCCGCGATGGCCATGCGGTGGAGGTATTCGCCAACATCGGCGAGAGTACCGGCATCGACAAGGTGGTGGAGCAGGGCGCCGAAGGGGTCGGCCTGCTGCGCACCGAACTGATCTTCATGGCTCATCCCCAGGCACCCGACATCGCGACCCAGGAGGCCGAGTACCGCCGTGTGCTCGATGGCCTGGGTGGGCGCGCCCTGGTGGTGCGCACCCTGGATGTGGGTGGCGACAAGCCGTTGCCGTACTGGCCGATCGCCGCCGAGGAAAACCCCTTCCTGGGGGTTCGCGGCGTGCGCCTGACCCTGCAGCGTCCCCAGGTGATGGAAGAACAACTGCGCGCCTTGCTGCGCGCCGCGGATGATCGCCCTTTGCGCATCATGTTCCCGATGGTCGGGCAGGTGCATGAGTGGCGCGAGGCCAAGGCCATGGTCGATCGCCTGCGAGCGCAAATCCCGGTGGCCGACCTGCAAGTGGGCATCATGGTGGAAGTGCCGTCAGCGGCATTGCTGGCACCGCAACTGGCCCGCGAAGTGGACTTCTTCAGTATCGGCACCAACGACCTGACTCAGTACACCCTGGCCATCGACCGTGGTCACCCGAGCCTTTCGGCCCAGGCCGACGGCCTGCATCCGGCAGTGCTGCAACTGATCGACATGACTGTGCGGGCAGCCCACGCTCAAGGCAAATGGGTGGGCGTGTGCGGCGAGCTGGCGGCCGACCCGCAGGCGGTCGCGGTGCTGCTGGGCCTGGATGTGGACGAGCTGAGCGTCGCGGCCCGCAGTATCGCCGAAGTCAAGGCACTGGTTCGCCAGGCCGATCACCAGACGGCACGCGCCCTGGCGCGCGAGGCCCTGCAACAAGACAGCGCCGCGGCGGTCCGGGCGCTGGTGGAGCGTTATTGAAATGGCCAAGATCCTTACCCTCACCCTGAACCCGGCGCTCGACATCACCGTCAGCCTGGACGCCCTGCGCCCCGGCCATGTCAATCGCAGCCACAGCCAGCACAGCCATGCCGCGGGCAAGGGGCTGAACGTCGCCCAGGTCCTGGCCGACCTGGGCCACAGCGTGACCGTGGGTGGCTTTCTGGGGCGCGACAACCTGGAGCCGTTCGAGGCGTTGATCGCCTGGCGGGGCTTTGCCGACTGCTTCGTCCGGGTGCCGGGCGAAACCCGCAGCAACATCAAGCTGGTGGAGGCCGATGGCCGGGTCACCGACATCAATGGCCAGGGGCCGGACGTCGACGAAGCCGCGCGGATCGCCCTGATGCGTCGCCTGGAACAGTTGGCGGCCGGGCACGATGCGGTGGTGGTGGCCGGCAGCCTGCCGCGAGGCGTCGATGCCCAGTGGTTCCATCAGCTGTTGCTGCAACTGAAGCAGCAAGGCCTGAAGATCGCCCTGGACACCAGCGGCGAAGCCTTGCGCGCCGGCCTGCAGGTCGGGCCTTGGCTGGTCAAGCCCAACACCGAGGAACTGGGCGAGGCGCTGGGCGCCGAGGTGCATACCGCGCACGCGCAACGTCTGGCCGCCGAGCGGCTGCTGGCCAGTGGCGTCGAGCATGTCGTGGTGTCCCAGGGCGAGCAGGGCGTGAGCTGGTTTGCCCAGGATGGCCAAGCCTTGCACGGACGACCGCCGAAGGTGCAGGTGGCCAGCACTGTCGGCGCGGGTGATTCGCTGGTCGCGGGCATGGTCCACGGCCTGCTGCAAGGTGAGCCGCCTGAACAGACCCTGCGCCGGGCCACGGCCATCGCCGCCCAGGCGGTGACCCAGGTCGGCTTCGGGATCCGTGACCGCGAACAGCTGGCCCGCCTGCAAGACGCTGTGCAACTGACAGAACAACAAGAGGGTTGCCGATGAACATCGCCATCATTACCGCCTGCCCCAACGGCCAGGTGTCCAGCGTGCTGAGCGCGCGCCTGCTGTCGGCCGCCGCCCGGCAACGGGGCTGGCTACCAGTGGTCGAGGTGCAGGATGCCGAGCATGCCGAGGGGCGTTTGAGCCCGGCGCAGATCGCCGAGGCCGACTGGGTCGTGGTGGTCAGTACCGGCCCCGTGGACCTCGAACGCTTTGTCGGCAAGCGCGTCTATCGCAGCACACCGGCCCAGGCCCTGGCCGACCGTGAGCGTTTTCTCGATGAGGCGGCGACCCAGGCCCAGGTACTGGAGGCGCAGGCGCCTGAGGTGACCGCGGCGATCGGTGCGCAGCCCAGGCTGGTTGCTGTCACCGCCTGCCCGACAGGCGTGGCCCATACCTTCATGGCGGCCGAAGCGCTGCAGCAGGCGGCCAAGGATCTGGGCTATCTGCTGACAGTGGAAACCCAGGGCTCGGTTGGGGCGCGCAACCCGCTCTCGGCCGAGGCCATCGCCGCCGCCGATGTGGTGCTGCTGGCCGCCGACATCGAAGTGCCCACGGCGCGCTTTGCCGGCAAGCGCATCTACCGCTGCGGTACCGGCGTCGCGCTGAAGCAGGCGCGTGCCACCCTCGACAAAGCGCTGGCCGAAGGCAAGGTCGAGGTGGGTGGCGAAGCGTCAGCCGAGCCTGTGAAGAACAGCGAGAAGCGCGGCGTCTACAAGCACCTGCTTACCGGTGTGTCGTTCATGCTGCCGATGGTGGTGGCCGGTGGCCTGCTGATCGCCTTGTCGTTCGTCTTCGGCATCGAGGCCTACAAGGAGCCCGGCACCTTGCCCGCGGCCTTGATGCAGATCGGGGGCGAGGCGGCGTTCAAACTGATGGTGCCGCTGCTGGCCGGCTATATCGCCTGGTCAATTGCCGACCGCCCGGGGCTGGCGCCCGGCATGATCGGCGGTCTGCTCGCCAGTACCTTGGGCGCGGGCTTCATCGGCGGCATCGTCGCGGGCTTTCTGGCGGGCTACAGCGCCAAGGCCATCAGCCGCTGGGCACGCCTGCCGAGCAGCCTCGAGGCGCTCAAGCCAATCCTGATCATTCCGCTG
Source organism: Pseudomonas sp. NY15354 (assembly GCF_048068075.1). Lineage (NCBI taxonomy): Bacteria > Pseudomonadati > Pseudomonadota > Gammaproteobacteria > Pseudomonadales > Pseudomonadaceae > Pseudomonas > Pseudomonas sp. NY15354. The sequence goes on along the minus strand of NZ_JBLUPV010000004.1, from coordinate 85,243 downwards.
CTGGCCAGTCTGTTCACGGGTTTGGTGATGATCTACGTGGTCGGCCAGCCGGTGGCGGCGATGCTCGAAGGCCTGACGCGCTTCCTGGACAGCATGGGCACCACCAACGCCATTCTGCTCGGCCTGTTGCTCGGCGGCATGATGTGCGTCGACTTGGGCGGTCCGATCAACAAAGCGGCCTATGCCTTCTCGGTGGGCCTGCTGGCCTCTTCCAGCTATGCGCCGATGGCAGCGACCATGGCGGCCGGGATGGTGCCGCCGATCGGCCTGGGCATCGCCAGCTTCCTGGCTCGGCGCAAGTTCGCCCAGAGCGAGCGCGAGGCGGGCAAGGCGGCACTGGCCCTGGGGCTGTGCTTCATCTCCGAGGGGGCGATCCCGTTTGCCGCCAAGGACCCGCTGCGGGTGATTCCGGCGAGCGTCGCGGGCGGCGCGCTGACCGGGGCGCTGTCGATGTATTTTGGCTGCAAACTGATGGCGCCCCACGGCGGGCTGTTCGTGCTGCTGATCCCCAACGCGATCAATCATGCGCTGCTCTATCTGCTGGCGATCCTGGCGGGCAGCCTGCTGACGGCGGTGGTGTATGCGGTGATCAAGAAAGGGGAACGGGTGGAACTGGCGGTGGCGCCGGTGAAGGGCTGAAGGGCCAGGTGTCGGGGCTGCTGCGCAGCCCTTTCGCGACACAAGGCCGCTCCTATAGACGGGGCTAGCGTGGGTGCTTGCGCCGCAACGGCGTCAGCAGTTCACCCAGCCCGTTGTGATCGATCTCATGCATCAAGGCCAGCAACCCGCCCAGCTCCCCAGGCGGAAAGCCCTTGCGGGCGAACCAGGCCAGGTAGTCGCCGGGCAGGTCGGCGATCAGGCGGCCTTGGTACTTGCCGAAGGGCATGGTGCGGATGACCAGCAGTTGCAGGGTTTCAGGTTTCATCGCCAGCCCTTTGCTCAACAAAGCGCCGACCATACTGCAAACTGCACGAACGCCCAAGCGGCGATCATGCAGAACGCCGTTTCAGGCGTTTGGTCAGTGCTTTTCAACCCATTGATTTAATTGGTGTTTATTGGCGTGACGGATTTGGCACGATGCCTGCTCCAGTTCAGGTGACTATCACCTGCCAAGGAGTTCGCGCCATGAGTCATCCAAACAAAGACGTGATCGATGTACTCAACGACCTGATCGAGTACAGCAAGGACGGCGAAAAGGGTTTCAAGGAGTCGGCCGAAGACGTCAAGAACACCGAGTTGAAGGCCTTCTTCGTCCAACGTGCCGGTGAATGTGCCAGCGCCGCTGCCGAACTGCAAAGTGAGGTACGTCGCTTGGGCGGCGATCCGGAAACCTCCACGAGCCTGAGCGGTGACCTGCATCGGGGTTGGGTCAACTTCAAGTCGATGTTGACCGGAAAGAGCGAGGAGGCGGTGCTCAACGAGGTTGAGCGCGGCGAGGACTACGCCCTGAAAGCCTACAAGGATGCCCGCGAGAAGCTGGTCAAGCTCGGTCGTAGCGCCAGCGATCAGACCTACGCGTTGGTTGAGAAACAACTGCAAGGTGTGCAGCGCAACCATGATCAGGTCAAGGCCCTGCGCGACGCCGCCCGCGCCCGGTCCTAACCCCTTACGCGTCCGGGCCTTCGACCCGGTTGCGGCCGTTGGCCTTGGCCCGGTAGAGCGCCTCGTCCGCGCTGCCCAGTAGTGCCGTCAGGTCCTGCTGGGTGCCGGGGACGTGAATGCCGATGCCAATGCTGACGGTCACCGGGCGCTCGTCGCCTGCAAAGCTTGGCAGTGCCTCGACTTCAGTGCGAATTCGTTCGGCCAACAGGCGTGCCCCAGCCAGGTCCGTCTCCGGCAGCACCACCTGAAACTCCTCCCCGCCATAGCGCGCCGCCAGATCCGCCGGGCGACGAATACAGTGTTCGAGCGTGCTGGCAACCTCGCGCAGGGCATGGTCACCCCCGGCATGACCGTGACGCTGGTTGAACGATTTGAAGTGATCCACATCCACCATGAGAATGGCCAGCGGCTGGCGATTGCGCTGGGCGCGTGCCCATTCCTGTCGCAGCACCTGGTCCAGGCGTCGACGATTGGCCAGGCCCGTGAGGCTGTCGGTGGCCGCCAGGGTCGCCAGGCTTTGCTCGGCTTCATGACGACGACGCAACTCGCGGCCCAGCAGCAGGGTCAGCCAGAGGATGCCGATGCACAGCATGCCGGTGGCCACGCTGACCAGGATCGCGGTACGCCGCCAGGACTGAAACACCTCATCGGCCGAGTCCACCACCAAGACGATCAAGGGCAGGTCCGTGACCCTGGCGAAGGTATAGATATGCGGCGTGCCGGCCGACCCCGACGGTGCAGTGAAACTGCCGCTGCGCTCGCTGAGGATGCGCTGGAAATTGGGCCGTTCGCTGAAGTCGCTGCCGATCAGCGGGTCCTGCGGGCGAGAAGGCTGGCGGGCCAGCAGCTGACCGTCGGTGTTGAGCAGGTTGATGCTGCTGTCGTTGCCGATGTCCAGGCGCTCGAACAGTTCGCTGAAATAGGACAGGCGCAGGGCACCGGAGGCGATGCCGGCGAATTCGCCATTGGGGCCGGTAATGCGCCGGCTGAAACTGATGCACCAATCCAGATCGCCGAGCCGTGCCTTGAACGGCGGGCTGATGAACAGCCCCAGACCTGGGCGGTCGCGATGGGCCTTGAAGGCGACGCTGTCGCTGAGATCGGCTTGCCTTGGTGGCACGCTGAGCGAGTCGCCGAGGACTTTGCCGGTAGCATCGAGCCAGAGGATGTCGCCACGCACCGGGGCGGCGAAGGTCTGGTTGAACAGGATCTGCTGGCGCAGCTCAGGCGAGCTGTCCAGTAGCTCGGGGTGATTCACCGACCAGATCAGCCCGTGCAGGGTCTGGTCGTAGAGTTCGACGTTGCGCAGGATATCGCTTTCGATGAGCTGGACGATGTTGCTCGAGGAGCGTTTGGCCGACTGTTCCACACTGTCGCGCTCGCGGCCCAGCAGGTAGCTGACGATCGCCACGATGGCGAGCACGGCGAGGCAACTGCCCAGGTTGAGGATCAGTTCGGGGTGCGACCTGTACAGGGTAAAGCGCGATGATCGGGTGGGCATGTTCGCTACTGCACAGGCGGGGCCATTCTGCGGCGGCGGTATTCTAGGGAAGCCGTGATTGTCGGACAAGATTCGTTCGACGGAAAAACGATGACAGCCGCTGTGCGGCTTTTGCCTGCCCCTACAGGGGACGATGGCGTCCTCTGTAGGGGCAGGCTTGCACCGCGATCGAGGGCAAGACCCTCGCCGGGCTTTTCAGGTCAGAAGATGTTCAACGGATAGTCGACGATCACCCGCACTTCATCGTTGTCGCTGTTGCCATCGATGGCCGCGTAGCCCTGGCTGCCACGATGGCTGGCATAGCGCAGCAGCACCGACAGGTCCTTGAGGTTGCCCTCCTGGAACACGTACTTCACGTCCAGGTCACGTTCCCAGTGCATGGCATTCTTGCCTTCGGGGTTGTAGTACGCGTAGTGGGTGGGGTCCTGCTCGGCTTTGGTCAGGTCCGCTTCACCGCGCGAGTACGACAGCGAGGTGCTCAGGCCGGGCATGCCGAGGCCTGCGAAGTCATAGTCGTACTGCAGCTTCCAGGACCGTTCGTTGGGCGCGTTGAAGTCCGAGTACATGCGCGAGTTGTCCAGGTACACGCTGTCGCCCAGGTTGATGTAGTCGAACGGCGTGTTGCCGTTCACGCGTTGGTAGGCGGCCGTGATGCTGTGGTACCCGGCATTGACCGTGAAATGCAGGCTGTAGGTGTTGTTGTCGATGTTGCCCAGCAGCGCCTGACCGGTGTCCTGGGTGTGATAGAAGTGCAGGCCCGGGTTGAGGCTGACCAGATCGTTGACCACATAGGTGTAGTCGAAGTCGACGTAGTACTGGTTCCAGATGTCCTTCAGCTCGGCGGCATAGAGGTTGGTGGTGACGTTCTCGGTACCGCTCCAGGACAACCCGGCCCAGGTCAGGTGGTCGCTCTTGGTGCCATCTTCCAAGCTGCCGTAGTAGGTGTCGATGCGGCGGTGGCCGCTCTGGTTGTAAGGCTTGGTGAAGCTCGCCTGGCCACCTTCGAGCAGCAGCCCGTCGATGCTGGTGTTGGTCAGGCTCACGCCGCGGAAGGTCTGCGGCAGCATGCGCGACTCGCCACCGGCGATCACCGGGTTGGTCAGGAACAGGTCACCGGCCTTGAGCTCGGTGTCGAAGGCCTTGAACTTGATCGCCGCGCCGGCAGTGGAGAACGAGTGCGGGGCCGCCCCCGGCTCGCCGTCGTCCTGCACGTGCTTGGGCAGGATGCTGGTGCCCGAATGGCCGCCCCCGCCGTCGAGCTTCAGGCCCAGCATGGCATGGGCATCGACGCCGACGCCGATCACGCCGGGGGTGTAGCCGGATTCGAAACGCGCGACGAAGCCTTGGCCCCATTCACGCAAGTCGCGTTCACCGGTGTTGAGGTTGTTGCGATTGAAGTAGGCATTACGAAAATGCAGGTTCAGGGAAGAACCCTCGATGAAGCCATCAGCCTTGTCTTCATCGGCCTGTACAGCGAACGGCATCGTTGCAGTCAGTGCAATGAACAGCGGGGTAAAACGAAACGCGGAAGACACCGGTACGAGCTCCTTTGGTCTGGCGGTGGGGTCGTTGTTGTTCTGGGATTTGAAAGTTTCTTGTTATGTACTCACCAGCGTGGCTGATTGTTTTGGCACATAAAAAAAGCCGCTGATCGGCAGCGGCTTTGAAAGGCTAACATATTGGCGCATAGGGCGCCCGTGTGAGAGCCAAGGGAAAAAACAGGAGCGGGAAACAGTCGATCAGCTATCGGCGTTGTCGTCGGCGACGGCCTTGGAAGCTGTCTGCTGTACGTCTTTCGCCACATCGGCTTTCTGCGCGGCATAGGCTTCGCGAGCCTGTTGATGGACAGCTGCAAGTTCTGCGTTACGGGCAACAAAGGCCGGCGATTCTTCAGCCATGGCCAGAGGCGACAACAACAGGGAAGACAGAATGAAAACGCTGGCAACACCCATACTGTTGGACATTTAAAACAACCTTCTTGCGATGCAAGTGTTAACGGGGACAGGCATAAGTTAGTCCCTTCAAACACGTCGAAACAGGGCGATGTTGGAGAAGCACTGTTGCGCAAAAAGTAATGATCAGCTGGGAAAATGCCTGGATCTAGGGCGCAAACCCGCGTCCTTGAGCGCTCGGCAGGCAAATGCCGAAGGTGTTGGTGCCAGCACTGCTGCGCACGAAGACATCGCCGCCATGCATCAAGGCGATGGCTTTGACGATCGCCAGCCCCAGCCCGTGATTGCCACCGCCGCTGTTGCTGCGTGCCGCATCGACCCGATAGAAGCGCTCGAACAGCAGGGGCAGGTGCGCTTCGGTGATGGCCGGCCCCGGATTGCTCACGGCGATGCTCACCTGGTCGGGGCCGGTCTCGATGCGCACCTCGATGACCTGATGGGGCGCGGTGTGCTGCACGGCGTTGTTCAGCAGGTTGATCAAGGCGCGGCGCAGCTGGGCTTTTTCGATCGGTGCCTGGGCGTCGCCACTGACGGTGACGCTGACCTGGGCGTCCTCGAGGATGTAGTCCAGGTAATCCAGGGTCGTGGCCACTTCCTCGGCCAATGATGCCTGGGTGAGGGCGGTGGCCTTGGTGCCTTGGTCGGCGCTGGCGAGGAACAGCATGTCATTGATGATGCTGCGCAGGCGCTCCAGCTCTTCCAGGTTCGATTGCAACACCTCGAAGTAGTGCTCGGCGCTGCGCCCTCGGGTCAGGGCGACCTGGGTCTGGCCGATCAGGTTGGTCAGCGGTGAGCGCAGTTCATGGGCCACATCGGCGTTGAACGCCTCCAGCCGCGAATAGGCCTGGCTGACCCTGTCCAGTGCGGCGTTGAAGGCATCGGCGAACTGGGCCAGCTCCGGGGCCAGGTCCTGGGTTTGCAGGCGCCCGTGCAGACGGGGCGGGGCCAGTGCCTGGGCTTCGGCCGACAGGGCGAGCAAGGGCCGCAGGCCAATGCGTGCGACCCAGTAGCTGAGCAACGAGGCCAGCAGCACGCCCAGCACGGCCAGGCCGACGATGGCCAACAGCAGGCTGTGCTGGGCCTGCCAGAACGTCTCGGTGTCGATACCGATCAGAAAGCGCAGCGGCGGGCGCTCGCCCAAGGCGGGTAGCTCGCTGAGCAGCACTTTGTAGGGATAAGGGCTGTCGGCCAGGTGCAGATCACGCATGCCGGGCGGGCCTTCGGCGAAGTGGCGGACCTGTCCATCCGGCTGGCCATACTCGTAGGCCGGGTTGCCGCTGACCACCCAGAAGCGGATGCGCCGGTCTTCCTCGGCCAGCAGGTTGAGCTTGTTGTTGATCTTGGCCCAGTGCTCGGGCGTGCCATAGCGGTTGAGGGTGGACTCCAGCACGCTGAAGCGGGCATCGAGCTCGGCCGCCGGCAGCAGGTCGAGGCTGCGGTCGACCTGTCGATACAGGGCGCTGCCGATCAGCACGAACACGCCCAAGGCCACCAGGGTGAACAGCGCCGAGAGGCGCAGGGCGATGGGGGTGCCGGTAGAGCGTCGCATGCTCAGGCATCCTCTGGGGCGCGCAGCGCCCCCGGCGATGTGGATTCAGGCGCGGTTTTCCAGGACATAGCCCATGCCTCGGATGGTGTGCAGCAGCTTGTTGTCGAACGGGCCGTCGAGCTTGGCACGCAGGCGCTTGATGGCCACTTCGACGACATTGGCGTCACTGTCGAAATTGATGTCCCAGACCAGCTCGGCAATGGCCGTCTTGGACAGGATCTGGCCCTGGCGACGGGCCAGCACACTGAGCAGCGAGAACTCCTTGGCGGTCAGGTCCAGGCGCTGGCCGGCGCGGCTGGCCTTGCGGCTGATCAGGTCGATCCACAGGTCCGCGACCTGGATCTGCAACGGCTCGTGGCTGCTGCTGCGACGGGTCAGGGCCTGCAACCGGGCCACCAGTTCCAGGAAGGAAAACGGCTTGCCCAGATAATCGTCGGCGCCTTCGCGAAGGCCATGGATCCGGTCCTCCACCCGCTCGCGGGCGGTGAGCATGATCACCGGCGTCTGCTTGCGTGCGCGCAAGGCGCGCAGCACGCCATAACCGTCCAGGCCCGGGAGCATGACGTCCAGCACGATCACCGCGTAGTCGCCTTCCAAGGCCAGGTGCAGGCCGTCGATGCCGTCGCGCGCCAGGTCCACGGTAAAGCCCTGTTCGGTCAGGCCACGATGCAGGTAGTCGGCGGTTTTCTCTTCGTCTTCGATGATCAGCACACGCATGGTCTTGTCTCAACTGGCACGGGGCGCGAGCGCCTTGGCGGCCCGACGGCGATGGAACAGGCGTTCCAGGGCCAAGTATATGACCGGGGTGGTGAACAGCGTCAGGGCCTGGCTCACCAGCAGGTCACCGACCACGGCGATCCCCAATGGCTGGCGCAGCTCGGCACCGGTGCCGAAGCCGAACATCAACGGCAGGGCGCCAAGCAGGGCGGCCAGGGTGGTCATGATGATGGGGCGAAAACGTGTCAGGCAGGCCTGGTGGATCGCCTGCTCCGGCGTCATGCCGTGCGTGCGCTGGGCGTCCAGGGCAAAGTCGATGAGCAGGATGCCGTTCTTCTTGACGATACCGATCAGCAGCACCACGCCGATCAGGCCCATGATGCTGAAGTCCTGGCCCATGGCCCAGAGCAGGATCAGCGCACCCAGGCCCGCCGAGGGCAGGGTGGATATGATGGTCAGTGGGTGGACGAAGCTCTCGTAGAGCACGCCCAGGATGATGTATACCGCCACCAGCGCAGCGAGGATCAGCCATGGCTGGCTCGACAACGAGCTCTGGAACGCCTGGGCCGCGCCTTGGAAGTTGCCGACGATCGAGTCGGGCATGCCCAGTTCGCGCTGGGTGCGCTCGAGGATCTTCACTGCATCGCCCAGGGCTACGCCTGGCGCCAGGTTGAACGAGAGGTTGGCGGCCGGGAACAGCCCGTCATGGCTGATCGACAGAGGGCCGGTACTGGGCGTGGCCACATGGGCGAGCGCCGACAGCGGCACCATCTCCCCGGACAGCGGCGAGCGCAGGTAGAAGTAGTTCAGGCTCTCGGCCTTGCCGCGCTGGCGGGCATCCAGTTCGAGGATGACCTTGTATTGGTTGGTCTCGGTCTGGAATTCGCTGATCTGCCGTTGGCCGAAGGCATCGTACAGCGCCTGGTCGACGTCGGTGGTGGTCAGGCCGAAGCGTGCGGCGGCCTGGCGGTCGATTTCTATGCGGGTGACGCTGGCGCCCAGTTGCAGGTCGTTGGACAGGTCGCGGATCGCCGGGTTTTCCCGCAGGCGGTCGGTCAGGCGCTGGGTCCAGAGGTTCAGGGCGACGCCGTCGTTGCTTTTGAGCACATATTGATACTGGGTGCGCGATGGGCCGGAGCTCAGGTTGATGTCCTGCCCTGCGCGCAGGTAGAGGACGATGCCCGGCACCTGGGCCAACTTGGGGCGCATGCGGTCGATCCATTCGCTGGCCGAGACATCGCGTTCGCCGCGGGGCTTGAGGGCAATCCAGAAGCGGCCGTTGGCAATGGTCTGGTTGCTGCCAGTGACGCCCACCGAGTGGGAAAAGGCGCGCACTGCCGGGTCAGCTTCGAGAATCTTCGCCAGTGCCTGGTGCTTTTCCACCATGGAGGGGTAGGACACATCGGCGGCGGCCTCGCTGGTGCCGAGGACGAAGCCGGTGTCCTGGAGGGGGAAGAAGCCCTTGGGGATGCCCACGTAGCCGGCCACGGCCAGGGCCAAGGTCAGGCCGAACACGCCGAGGGTCAGGCGCTGGTGGGCCAGGGCATGGTCCAGGCCCTTTTCGTACACGCGCAGCAGGCGTTGACCGAAACCGTCGTGCGTTTCACGGGGCGGTTTGCGCATGAACAGCGCGCAGAGGGTCGGCGCCAGTGTCAGGGACACCACCACCGAAATCAGGATGGTGGCGGTGGCGGTAAGAGCGAACTCCTTGAACAGCCGGCCGACCACACCGCCCATGAACAGCAACGGAATGAACGCGGCGATCAGCGAGAAACTGATCGACACCACGGTAAAACCGATCTCGCCGGCGCCCTTGATCGCCGCCGTGCGGCTGTCGTCGCCGGCCTCCAGGTGGCGGTGAATGTTCTCCACCACCACGATGGCATCGTCGACCACGAAGCCCACGGCGATGACGATCGCCACCAAGGTCAGGTTGTTCAGGCTGAAGCCGAACACGTACATCAAGGCGCAACTGGCGATCAGCGACACGCCCAGCACGCTGGAGACCACCATCGTCGCCGACCACTGGCGCAGGAACAGCGCCATCACCCCGATCACCAGCGCCACGGCGATCATCAGGGTCAGTTCCACCTCGTGCAGCGAAGCACGAATGGTCTGGGTGCGGTCGTTGAGCACCGAGACCTCGACCGAGGCCGGCAGCATTTCCGTCAGCTTCGGCAGGGCCGCCAGCACCCGGTCCACGGTGTCGACGATGTTCGCCCCGGGCTGGCGAAAGATCACCAGGTTCAACCCAGGCTGGTCGCCCGACCAGGCCTTGACGTAGGCGTTCTCGGCCCCCTGGATCACCTTGGCCACATCGGATAGGTGCACTGGCGCGCCATTGCGATAGGACACGATCAGCCGGGCATAGTCCTCGGGGTGGAAGAGCTGGTCGTTGGCGGCCAGCGTCGAGACACTGTGCTCGCCATACAGTGCGCCCTTGGCCAGGTTCAGGCTGGTCTGCTGGATGGCCTGGCGGACATCGGCCAGGGTCAGGCCGATGGCGGCGAGCTTTTCGGGCTGTGCCTGGACGCGGATGGCCGGACGTTGTTGGCCGGTGATGTTGATCAGGCCGACGCCGTCGATCTGGCTCAGTTGACGGGCGAGCAGGGTCTCGGCGTAGTCGCTCAGGTCATTGCCGGGCATCTGCGCAGAGCTGACGGTGAGGACCAGCACCGGGCTGTCGGCGGGGTTGACCTTGCGCCAGGTCGGCGGATTGGGCAGGTCCTGGGGCAGGCGTGCGGTGGCGGTGTTGATCGCGGCCTGGACTTCCTGGGCGGCGGTGTCGATGTTCTTGTCCAGGGTGAACTGCAGGATCAGGGTCGTCGAGCCCAGGGCGCTGCTGCTGGTCATCTGGGTCATGCCGGGGATGGCGCTGAACTGCACTTCAAGGGGCGTCGCCACCGACGAGGCCATGGTCTCGGGACTGGCGCCGGGCAACTGGGCGGTGACCTGGATGGTCGGGAAGTCCGCCTCCGGCAGCGGCGCCACCGGCAGGCGTGGGAAGGCGATGGCGCCGAGCAGAATGAGGGCGAAGGTCAGCAGCAGGGTTGCCACCGGGTGATCGATACACCAGGCCGACACACTGTTGCGCGAGGTCATGGCTGGCTCCGGCGGTCGGCCATTTCCGGGGCGGGCGGCACCTGAGGGGTGACCTCCACGCGGGCGCCGGGCTTGAGCCGCGACTGGCCGTCGAGTACCAACCGGTCCCCAGGCTTGACCCCGGCAACGATGTTCAGCGTGCTGTCCTGGTAGAGCACCTTGACCGGCACGCTGGTCACCTTGTCCCCCTCCAGTCGATAGACGAAGTGCCCGTCAATGCCACGTTGCACCACCGGCGGTGGCACCACCAAGGCGTTTTGCTCAAGGGCGGTGCGCAGCTTGATGGTCACCAGTTGGCCCGGCCACAGGTGGCCGTCCTTGTTGTCGAACTCGGCCTTGACCCGCACGGTGCCAGTGGTGGCGGAGACTTGGTTGTCGATCAGCGCCAGGTGACCTTCGCCGAGCAGGCTGCTCTGGCCATCGGCATCCAGGTAGGCCTGGACCACGGCTGGTGTGGGGGCCTGCAGCAGCTTCTGCAGGGTCGGCAGCATCTGTTGGGGCAGGGCGAACTCCACGGCGATCGGGTCGATCTGGGTGACGCTGAACAGCCCTTGGGTATCGCTGGTGCGCACCAGGTTGCCAGGGTCGATGTTGCGAATACCGACCCGCCCGGTCACCGGCGAGCGGATCTGCGTGTAGGAGAGCTGCACCTGGGCGTTGGCGATGGCCGCCTGGTTGCCCTTCACCGTGGCCTGCAACTGGTTGACCAAGGCCTGCTGCTGGTCGAGGGTCTGTTTGGATACTCCATCGTCGGTGCTCAGCAAGCGGTAGCGCTTGAGGTCGACGCCAGCCACCTGCAGTTGCGCCTGGCTTTGGCCAAGCTGGGCGCGGGCCTGGTCAAGGCTGGCGCTGATCGCGCGGTCATCGAGGGTGGCAAGCAGATCGCCTTCCTTCACCCACTGGCCTTCCTTGACCAGCACCTGGGTCAGCACGCCCTCGACCTGCGGACGCACTTCGACACTGTGCAGCGACAGCACCGAGCCGAGGGCACTGGCGTAGCGCGGCACGTCCTGCTGGACGACGCTGACCACCCGCACCGGAATGGCTGCCTGTGCACGGGCCCCCGGCGGCGTCTGGCGTTGGCCCAGCCATCCGCCCAACGTGGCCAGGGCCAGGAGGGTCAGGGCAGCGAAGACTAGAGAGCGGGGCGGATGTCGCATTGGGTCGGGCACCGTAGCCGAGAGGGAGAAAAGCGGTTCTTCACTGTTTCAGGTTATAGCGCCTGGATCGGGTCGTGAGCGTGACGCCTGGCTGACAGCCCTGTCAGTTTCAGTTGGTTGGTGGCCAATTGCCAATATGCTGCTCTGGATCAATGTTTTGTCAGTCATTGGCCCTAGAGTCGAACGCCCTGCCGATTTTCCCCACAACAACAACGAGTGCCTCCGATGAAGTGCAATTTGCCTGTTACCGGTCGCCAAGTGGATTACCCCGGCGATGCCAACATCCTGTCCACCACCGACCTGGACAGCCGGATCACCTATGCCAACGACGATTTCGTGCGAATCAGTGGGTTCACCCGCGATGAGTTGTTGGGCCATGCGCACCACATCGTGCGCCACCCGGACATGCCGCCCCAGGCGTTCGAGCAGATGTGGGGCGCGCTCAAGGCGGGGCGCTCCTGGATGGGGTTGGTGAAGAACCGCTGCAAGAACGGCGACCACTATTGGGTCAGCGCGTTCGTTTCGCCGATCAGCAGCGGTGGCCGAACCATCGAGTACCAGTCGGTGCGCACCCGGCCCAGCGCCGAGCAGGTGGCGGCGGCCGAGCGTTGCTACCAGCAGATGCGCGACGGGCAGCGTAACTGGCGCGCGCGTCTGCCGGTGCTTGGTCTGGGGCTGCGGTTGTCGCTGGGCGTGGCGGCTGCCCTGGCGCTGGTGGTCGGCGTCGGCCACGGCTGGCAGGGCCTGTCGCTCTGGAGCTCGCTGATGGAAATCATGCTTGCGGCCGGGGCCAGCAGTGCGCTGTTGATCTGGCAGCTACGTCCCTTCGAGCGCTTGCGTCAGCAAGCCTTGGCGATTGCCGACAACCCGCTGAGCCAGCAGTTGTACACCGGGCGGCGCGATGCCATCGGCCAGATCGAGTTCGCCATGCGCATGCTCAAGGCCCAGCTGGGTGCGGTGGTGGGGCGTATCGGCGATACCTCGGCGCGCCTGGCGGGGCATTCCGGCTCATTGGTGCAGGCATTGCAGGCCAGCCACGCCAACAGCCTGGAGCAGCAGGAAGAGGCTGACCAGGTGGCCACCGCCATTCACCAGATGAGCGCCAGTGTCGCCCAGGTTGCCAGCAGTGCGCAGTTGGCGTCCGTGGCGGCCAACCAGGCCGAGGATGAGACCCAGGCCGGCCACCAGGTGGTCGATCGCAATCGCTGCGCGATTCAGGACCTGGCCGGGTCGCTGGTCGAAGCCAGCGATGCGGTCCATCAACTGGAACAGCACAGCAGCGATATTTCCGGGGTGCTCGATGTGATCCGGGGCATCGCCGAGCAGACCAACCTGCTGGCGCTCAACGCAGCCATCGAAGCCGCGCGGGCGGGCGACCAGGGCCGCGGGTTCGCTGTGGTGGCCGACGAAGTGCGTGGCCTGGCGCAGCGCACGACCCAGTCGACCCACGAGATCCAGCGCATGATCGGCACGCTGCAGGAAGGGGCTCGCGCCGCGGTGCAGGTGATGCGCCAGAGCAGCAGCCATGCCGGGCATAGCGTCGAGCAGGCGCAATTGGCCAGTGGTGCGCTCGATGGCATCAGCGCACGGGTCAACCAGATCAATGAAATGAGCCTGCAGATCGCGGCTGCGGTGGAGCAGCAGAGCCAGGTGAGCGAGAACATCAACCGCAACATCATCAGCATCCGCCAAGCCAGCGAGGCGACGGTCGATGTCGGCCAGCGCAGCCATGCCAGTGCAACGGACGTGGCGGATCTGGCGATGGATCTGCGGCGCCTGGCCGATGAGTTCTGGCGTCGGTGCCAGTGAATCAGAAACCGATGAAGGCGTAGTAGAGGGGCGGCTCGGCGGTGGTCAAAAGGCCGAGCGCTGCCGACTCCTGTGCCAGGATCGGGGCTTCGATGTGCAAGGTCCAGGGCGCCTGGTTGTCGGCCGGCACCTGTTCCAGGGCTGCGGCAAATGCTTCCATGGCGGGGAGGTAGGCCGTAAAACCGTTGCCCTTGAGAGCGCTGGTGGTCATGCCCAGGGCCTGGCAGATGGCAACCTTGGCGGCGATGTCGTCTCGGTCGGCCTGGCGCGAGGCTTCGATCAGCGCACGCAACTGCGGGTCCACCAGCGACTGGCCGTGGATCAGCGCCGGGCCTTGCTGCCAGGCTTCGGGCGGGCAGTCTTTGTTTTCCGGGCGCAGGGGCAGGTGCGGATTGATCTCGGCCGGGTAGATGCGGCACACCAACGGGCGGGTTTCATAGATGGTGCACAGGTCGTTGTCGTCCAGGTTGCGGCAGCGGCCCGGGTTGAAGGCGGCGAAGGTCACCGAAACGTGCAGCCGGGCCGTGCCGCAGTCGACCGGGTAGGCGCGGCGCAGCACATGGTCGCGCTGCTCGGCCGGCATACCGGGGCCATCGCAGACGAACCCTTCGATCAGTACCACCACCTGGCCGCCGTTGGCCGCCCATTGGCGGGTTTCGTCCAGGGTCAGGGGCACATGGTGGCCGGTGCAGCACTTGCCACAGCCGGTGCAGGCGAAACGAATGCTGTCACTCACGGCGCGCCCGGGCTCCATTCGCTGACGAAGGCTTGATGGCGCTGGCGGTCATACAGGCACAGCTCGGTGCCGGTGCGCTGCTGCATGTGCTTTTGCGGGTAGACGCCTTCGATCAGCAGGGCACTGTAGCCCACCTGGTCGTCGAACTCTGCGGGCTTGCCGCGGGCATGGGCATCCTTGAGCTGGCTGGCGGCCAGGCAGCCCTTGAGCATCTGTTGGCGTTGTTCATTCCAGGCTTGGCTGCTGGAGGCCTGAGCCGCACTGCTGGCGAAGGCACAGGCGATCAGGAGAGTGCTGAGAAACTTCATACAGGGTACCGGCAACAAAACAACCGAAGGGCGCGAATTATGCCCGAGTCGTCCCCGGCAGCAAGCCAGGGAAATTGTCGCTGACTATATCAGTGCTCGGCGAAGACCACGGCCCGCGCTGCCACCACCAGACAATCGGTCAGCTCCGGCGAGGAGAACTTGGTGAGGATGGCGTTGGCGCCGGCCAACTTGGCTTTCTCACCGCTCATGGTGCTGTCCAGCGAGGTGTGCAGCAGTATGTAGAGGTGCTGGAAGTCCGGGCTTTCGCGCAGGGTGCGGGTGAAGGCATAGCCGTCCATCTCGGACATCTCGATGTCCGAGACGATGATATTGATCTCCCGGTCGGTACCTTGCAGTTCCAGCAGTACGTTGATCGCGTCCTTGGCGCTGCGCGCGGTGTGGCACTCGATGCCCAGGTTGCGCAGGGTGTGGATCGACTGCTGCAAGGCGACCTGGCTGTCATCCACCACCAAGATGTTGGCGGCGGCCAGCAGGCTGGCGTCTTCCTCGCTGAGTTCGCCTGGGTGCGGTTCGGGCTCGGGCGGGGCGATGGCGTGGATGACCTTCTCGATATCCAGTACCTGCACCAAGGTGTTGTCGACCCGGGTCACGCCGGTGATGAACGAGCGGTTGCCCGAGCCGTAGGGCGGCGGCTTGATGTCGGTGCTCAGGCAGTGAACGATGCGACTCACCGCCTGCACATGCAGGCCCTGGCGCGAACGGCTGATCTCGGTGACGATCAGGCAGCCGCCGGACGGGTCGGCCAGCGGCTGTTCGCCGATGGCGCGGGACAGGTCGATCACCGACAGCGGATTGCCGCGCAGCGTTGCCACGCCTTTGACGTGCGGATGCGACTCCGGCAGCCGGGTCAGCGGCGGGCAGGGGATGATCTCGCTGACTTTGAGCAGGTTGATAGCCATCAGCTTGCCGCTGCGCAAGGTGAACAGCAGCAGGGACAACGAGTCCGCACGGGCGTTTTGCGTGGCCATGGGCAACCTTCGAGTCTGTCGGTAATAAAAGGAGGATGCCGGGTTATCGGCCTGTTGGGGCCAGGCTTTAGGTTGTGGTGCGGCCAATTGCAGGCTTCGCTCTGGCACGTATCGACAGCGCAGATCCTTTCGCGGGTAAACCCGCTTCTACAGGATCTGCGGTGCTTTTGGCAGCAGAGCGGTACCTGCGAATGCCGTTTCGCTGCGGCTCGACTGGGTTGGCGTGTCAGCGCAACCCCAAGCGCTTGGCCAGGCGGCTGAGGTTGGCACGATCGAGCCCGAGCTCACGCGCCGCCGCCGCCCAGTTGTCCTGGTGACGCCCAAGGCAGGCGCCGATCACCTGCCGCTGGTAATCGTCCACCGCTTCGCGCAGGCCACCTTCGGGCAGGCTGAGTAGAGGCGGCGCCGGAGCAGGGGAGGCCTCATGGCTGGGCGCAAGGGTGGGGTGCAGGTCCAGGTCGCTGGCTTCCAGGGTCAGGATGCGGGGACGCTCGGGATGCTGGCCGAGGGCTTTGAGCGCCGAGCGACCAATCAGATGCTCCAGTTCGCGCACATTGCCCGGCCAGTCGTAGGCCAGCAAGGCGGCCTGGGCTTCAGCGCTCAGGCGCATGCTGTTCAGGCCCAGGCGGGAGCGGTTCTGCTCGAGGAAGTAACCTGCAATCAGCAACACATCGCGGCCGCGTTCACGCAGTGGCGGGACCTGCAGCGGATAGACGCTCAGGCGATGATAGAAATCGGCGCGGTAGTTGCCATTGCGCACTTCCATGGCCAGATCGCGGTTGGTGGCAGCGATAAGGCGCACATCGACCCGGTGTTCGCGGTCCGAACCCAGGCGCTGCAACTGTCCGCTTTGCAGCACGCGCAGCAGTTTGGCCTGTACCGTCAGGGGCAGCTCGCCCACCTCGTCGAGGAACAACGTGCCGCCGTTGGCCAACTCGAACTTGCCGCGTCGTTCGCCATGGGCACCGGTGAAGGCGCCGCGCACGTGGCCAAACAGTTCGCTCTCCACCAAGGTGTCGGGCAGGGCGGCGCAGTTGAGGCTGATCAGTGGTTTGTCTGCACGGTTGCTGGCTTGGTGCAGGGCCTGGGCCACGAGTTCCTTGCCCACCCCGGTCTCGCCAGTGATCAGCACGGTCAGGTCGCTGCCGCCGACCAGGCGGATTTCCTCCAGCAGGCGCTTGTGCGCCTTGCTCTGGCCGATCAGTTCTTTGTTCTGGCCGCTGGCCTGGCGATAGACCTCGGCACGTTGATGCTCGTCTTCCGCCTTCAGGGCCAGGTCCTCGATACGCTCGGCCACGGTCACGGTGGCCGCGGCAAGGCTGGCGAAAGCTTGCAGGGCATCGAGCTCCAGGCTCTGGAACTGCCCGGGCGTGAGCGCGTCGAGGGTGACCAGGCCCCAGGGCTGTTCATCGACCATCAAGGGACAGCCCATGCAGTCGTGCACTTCCAGGTCGGCATGGGGGGCGTTGACCAGGCCGTCATAAGGGTCAGGCAGTTCGCTGTCGCTGGCGAAGCGGGTCGGCCCGGGGCGGCTGAGCAGAATCTGGAAGCGCGGGTGCTCACTGACCCTGAAGCGCCGCCCCAGCGTATCGGGCGACAGGCCGTCGACCGCCAGTGGCACCAGCCATTCGCCATCCAGGCGCAACAGGGCGGCGGCATCGCACGGCAGCAGGTTGCGCATGGCTTGCAGCAGGCGGCGATAGCGCTCCTGGTCCGGCAGGTCGCGCGAAAGGTCGCTGACCAGGGGGAGCAGGGTGGTGAGCAGTGGGCGTGTGGTCATATGGACTCCTGTTGGTCGATATGACTATACGCGCATCGGTGTCGTTTTGACTCGCTTCGCGTAAAAGCCCCGTAAACACTGGGTTTGAAAGTTGGCACGATTGATGAAATAGCGAGGGCAGTCAAATTCAAGCCCACAGGCCCAGGAGTCGTTGCAAATGCTCAATGCCGAACAACGTGCAATTATCAAAGCCACTGTCCCACTGCTCGAAAGCGGTGGCGAAGCACTGACGACCCATTTCTACAAGATGATGCTCAGCGAGTACCCCGAAGTACGCCCGCTGTTCAACCAGGCCCACCAGGCCAGCGGCGACCAGCCGCGTGCCCTGGCCAACGGCGTGCTGATGTATGCCCGCCACATCGACCAGCTGGAGCAGCTTGGCGGCCTGGTCGGCCAGATCATCAACAAGCATGTCGCCTTGCAGATCCTTCCGGAACACTATCCGATCGTCGGCAGTTGCCTGCTGCGCGCCATCGAGGAGGTCCTCGGCAAGGACATCGCCACCCCAGAGGTGATCGATGCCTGGGGCGCGGCCTATGGCCAGCTGGCTGACATTCTGATCGGCGCCGAAGAAAGCCTCTATAAAGAGAAGGAAGAAGCCGCCGGTGGCTGGCGTGGGACCCGTGAGTTCCGCCTGGTGCGCCGCGAGCAGGAGAGCAGCGAAATCGTCTCCTTCTATTTCGCCCCGGTCGATGGCAAGCCGGTCCTGAAAGCCGAGCCTGGCCAGTACATCGGCCTGCAACTGTTCATCGACGGTGTCGAGCAGCGCCGTAACTATTCCCTGTCCGCCCTGTGCGACGGCGAGCAGTACCGCATCAGCGTCAAGCGCGAAGCCGGCGGCAAGGTGTCCAATTACCTGCATCACCAGCTTCAGGTCGGCCAGACCCTGCAACTGTTCCCGCCATCCGGCGATTTCACCCTGACCAGCAGCGACAAGCCGCTGGTGCTGATCAGCGGTGGCGTGGGCATCACCCCGACCCTGGCGATGCTCCAGGCTGCGTTGAAGACCCAGCGTCCGGTGCATTTCATCCATTGTGCGCGCAATGGGGCAGTACATGCCTTCCGTGACTGGATCGACGGCCTGGCGGCGCGCCATCCACAGCTCAAGCGCTTCTACTGCTATGCCGAGCAGGACGGCAAGGGCGAGGCTGATGCGATTGGCCTGCTGAGCCAGGAGCAGTTGGGTCAGTGGCTGCCAGCCGAACGTGATGTGGATGCCTACTTCCTGGGGCCGAAAGGCTTCATGGCGGCGGTCAAGCACCACCTCAAGGGCCTGGGCGTGCCCGAGCAACAGAGCCGCTACGAGTTCTTCGGGCCGGCAGCGGCGCTGGAGTGATGCTTCGATAGTCCGGTGAGTCCGCCTCGCGGGTGAGCTCGCTTTCACAAGGTTTGCGATAACCCTGTGGGGGCGGGGTTATCCGCGAAGCGGGCAACCGCTGTCTGTCTATCCCAATCGCTGGCAAGCCAGCTCCCGTACGCGGTGCTCCCGAACGTGGGTAATCGAGACGAAACGAACGTGACATCGTGCGTGCGGGGGCTGGCTTGCCAGCGATTGGGCCTGTAGGTCTCTTCTTATATAGAAGGAGATGAAATAAGCAGGGCCAATTTCATCTTTAATCTTCCTTTAATCACTGTATCCTTCACTCCCGGGTGTCGAGGGGCGTTCGCCTGTCCGACATCCGGGTTGCCGCTTTTTGGCGGCCGACGTTGAACCGACGTCGCCCTGGCTGGTCTGAAGTCGTCATCGGATAGCCCCGCGCAGTGCTATCACGCCGCTTCCTCGACGCACGTGTAGACTGTCGCCCAGGCAGGCCATTGCCCTGACAGGGTCGGACACTGCCCCTATCCATCGAAGGAATCGGTAATGAACGAACAAACATCGCGCCTGAATCGCGAACGGCGCTTCCTGGTTCTGCTGGGTGTGATCTGCCTGTCGTTAATCGGCGGGGCACTCTACATGCAGGTGGTGCTCGGCGAGGCACCATGCCCGTTGTGTATCCTGCAACGCTACGCGCTGCTGTTGATTGCGGTGTTCGCCTTCCTCGCTGCCGCCATGCCGGGAAAACGCAGCCTGACGTTCTTCGAAGCCTTGGTGGTGCTCAGCGCGATCGGCGGAATCGTTGCGGCCGGCAACCATGTGTATATACTCGCGCACCCGATGGTCAGCTGCGGTATCGATACGCTGCAACCGATCGTCGACGACCTGCCCCTGGCGCAGGTCTGGCCATTGGCGTTCCAGGTCGATGGATTCTGCAGCACGCCGTACCCGCCGATCCTTGGATTGTCCCTGGCTCAGTGGGCGCTTGTGGCGTTCGTCCTCACGGCCATCCTGGTGCCGCTGGGCATCTATCGGAACCGACGCAAGGCTTAGACAAAAGTCCCGCTTCCGACCTCTTCTGTTACACGGCGAGATACCAAAAGAAACTTGCCTCCCGCTTGACCTAGATCAATCACGAGGCCTTGCGCAATGCGGGCTCCAGGGCTATCAAGCGGGGTGCGACAAACTGTCGCGAAGTTGATTTTCCCACCTGTATTGTTACCGAATCCGTAAAAGACTGTTGCGCAATAAGTCATAGTCAAGGGTGGGCGACCTATCTACAATCGCCCCCAATTTCCGTTCGGCACTGCTTGCAAGTCGCAGGATTGAAGGAAGCCGAGGCTCCTTTTTGCTGACTTCGTCAAGTTTCGCCCAACGGCGATACCGGGCGGACCCCCCTCCGCGTTTTCCCGCACCAAATGGACTTGGTCTGAAGTACAGGCCTGTTGCCTACGAAACCATAAGCACCGCTAACCCGCTTGACGCCAAGGTCCTGCAGTCGGACCTCCGGCAGGAGCGAGTACGGGCGCGAAATGCCTCACTTGGCAGGACGAAGTGTTGGCTACCAAAACACAAATTGCATTGAAGCAAGCTGATCTAGAGGTCGTGAGATGAGTAAAAAGCGTTACCCCAGACTGTTTGGCATATTGCCCTTTTTAGGCATGCTTTTACTCAGTGGGTGCAACTGGACCCTGCTCGACCCGAAGGGCCAGGTCGGCATTGAGCAAAAGAACCTGATCCTGATCGCTACCGGCCTGATGCTGCTGGTCGTCGTACCGGTCATCATCATGACCATCGCGTTCGCCTGGAAGTACCGTGCTTCCAACAAGGCCGCCACCTACACCCCCGACTGGTCGCACTCGACCAAGATCGAAGCGGCTGTCTGGATCATCCCGATCCTGATCATCATCGCCCTGGGCTACGTCACCTACCACTCCACCCACAAGCTGGACCCGTACCGTCCACTGGATTCCGAAGTGAAGCCGGTGCAGATCGACGTGGTCGCGCTGGACTGGAAATGGCTGTTCATCTACCCAGAGCAGGGCATCGCCACGGTCAACAAGATCGTCTTCCCGGCTAACACCCCGGTCAACTTCCGCGTGACCTCCGACGCTGTGATGAACTCCTTCTTCATCCCAGGTCTGGGCGGCCAGATCTACGCCATGGCCGGCATGACCACCAAACTGCACCTGATCGCCAACGAAAACGGCGAGTTCGACGGTATCAGCGCCAACTACAGCGGTGCTGGCTTCACCGGCATGAAATTCAAGGCTACTGCCACCTCCCAGGAAGACTTCGACAAGTGGGTCGCCGAGGTCAAGCAGTCGCCGAAGAAGCTGGACAAGGCCGAATACGACGCCTTGGCCAAACCAAGCGAAAACAACCCAGTCGCGCTGTATAGCGAGGCTTCGCCTGACCAGTTCCAGCTGATCGTCGACAAGTACGAAGGCATGAACCGCGGTCGTCCGAGCCACGAAGAAGCAGGCAGCAAAGATCTGGCCACAACCAAGGGTGTGGAATCGAGTATGCAACCAGCTGCCGGTGCAGAGGAGTAAGAGATGTTCGGTAAACTAAGCCTGGAGGCGATACCCTATCACGAGCCGATAGTCATGGTGACGCTTGCCATGATTGCGCTCGGCGGTATCGCTGTCGTCGGTGCTATCACCTATTTCCGCAAGTGGACCTACTTGTGGAGCGAGTGGCTGACGACTGTCGACCACAAGAAAATCGGGGTGATGTACATCATCGTCGCGATGGTCATGCTGCTGCGCGGCTTCGCCGACGCCATCATGATGCGTACCCAGCTGGCTGCCGCTACCGGTGGCGCCGAAGGCTACCTGCCGCCTGAACACTATGACCAGATCTTCACCGCCCACGGTGTGATCATGATCATCTTCATGGCGATGCCGTTCTTCACCGGCCTGATGAACCTGGCGGTTCCTCTGCAGATCGGTGCACGTGACGTTGCCTTCCCGTTCCTGAACTCCCTGAGCTTCTACCTGCTGCTGGCAGGCGTGCTGCTGGTCAACATCTCCCTGGGTGTTGGTGAATTCGCCAAGACCGGTTGGGTTGCCTATCCGCCGCTTGCGGGTATCCAGTACAGCCCTGGCGTGGGTGTGGACTACTACATCTGGGCGCTACAGCTATCCGGCTTGGGTACGACGCTTACCGGTGTGAACTTCCTCGTCACCGTGATGAAGATGCGCGCTCCTGGCATGAAGCTGATGGACATGCCGATCTTCACCTGGACCTGCACCTGGGCCAACGTGCTGATCGTCGCTTCCTTCCCGATCCTGACCGCTGCACTGGCTCTGCTGACTGTTGACCGTTATCTGGACTTCCACATCTTCACCAACGAGCTTGGTGGGAACCCGATGATGTACGTCAACCTGTTCTGGGCTTGGGGTCACCCTGAGGTTTACATCCTGATCCTGCCGGCCTTCGGTGTGTTCTCGGAAGTCACCTCGACCTTCGCTGGCAAGCGTCTGTTCGGCCACCACTCGATGATCTACGCATCGGGCGCGATCGCTGTTCTGGGCTTTGCCGTCTGGCTGCACCACTTCTTCACCATGGGTGCAGGCGCGAGCGTCAACACCTTCTTCGGTCTGGCGACGATGTTGATCTCCATTCCGACCGGTGTGAAGCTGTTCAACTGGCTGTTCACCATCTACCAGGGCCGTCTGCGCTTCACCGCGCCGATCATGTGGACCCTGGGCTTCATGGTCACCTTCTCCATCGGTGGTATGACTGGCGTTCTGCTGGCTGTTCCAGGTGCTGACTTCGTTCTGCACAACAGCCTGTTCGTTATCGCCCACTTCCACAACGTGATCATCGGTGGTGCGGTGTTCGGCTACATCGCCGGCTTCGCCTACTGGTTCCCGAAAGCCTTCGGTTTCACCCTGAACGAGAAGTGGGGCAAAGCTGCCTTCTGGTTCTGGATCTCCGGCTTCTACGTAGCGTTCATGCCGCTGTACGCCCTGGGCTTCATGGGCATGACCCGTCGTCTGAACCACTCGGACAACCCAGCTTGGGAACCGTACCTGTACGTTGCCGTCGTCGGCGCCGTGCTGATCCTGTTCGGTATCGCTTGCCAGCTGATCCAGCTGTACGTATCGGTCCGCGATCGCAACCAGAACCTGGACGTCACTGGCGATCCATGGGGTGGCCGTACCCTGGAATGGTCGACTTCGTCGCCACCTCCGTTCTACAACTTCGCCCACATGCCTGAGAAGGTTGGCCTGGACGCTTGGCACGAAGCCAAGGAAGCCGGTGTCGCCTACAAGCCTGCGGCCAAGTACGAAGCGATCCACATGCCGAGCAATACCTCCACCGGTTTGTTCATGGGCCTGTTCCTGACCGTCTTCGGCTTCGCATTCATCTGGCACATCTGGTGGCTGGTTGGCGCGAGCCTGGTTGCAACCATCGCTGTCTTCGTTCGCCACGCTGCGCGTGACGACCAGGGCTACATGGTTCCGGCCGAAGAAGTGGCGCGCATCGAAGGCGAGCGCATGAAAGCGCTGGCCAAAGCAGGTGCTCTGCCTGCCGGCGCACGTGTCGAATCGTTTGAGCGGGTGTAATCAATGTCCAGTCAAGTAATCCACGCCGGCGCTCATGGTCACGACCATGGGCACGACGATCACCACCACGACTCGGGCCAGATGACCGTACTCGGTTTCTGGCTGTACCTGATGACCGACTGCATCCTGTTTGCGTCGCTCTTCGCCACCTACGCGGTGCTGTCCGGCAGTTTTGCCGGCGGCCCGTCGGGTCATGACATCTTCCAGCTCGACTTCGTAGCTGTTGAAACCGCACTGCTGCTGCTGTCCTCGATCACCTTCGGCTTCGCCATGCTGCAGATGTTCAAGGGCAACAAAGGTGGCGTGCTGGGCTGGCTGGCCATCACCTTCCTGTTCGGTGCTGGCTTCATCGCGATGGAAGTCTATGAGTTCCATCACCTGATCGGCGAAGGCTTCGGCCCGAACCGCAGCGGCTTCCTGTCGGGCTTCTTCGCCCTGGTCGGCACCCACGGTCTGCACGTGACTGCCGGTCTGATCTGGATGGCTGTCCTGATGTATCAGATCAGCACCAAGGGCATCACCCCGACCGCCAAGACCCGCATGAGCTGCCTGAGCCTGTTCTGGCACTTCCTGGACGTGGTCTGGATCTGCGTATTCACCGTCGTCTACCTGCTGGGAGTTCTGTAATGGCTAGCGCACACGACACTCATCACGAAGGCAACCACGGCAGCGTCAAGTCGTACGCGATCGGCTTCATCCTGTCGATCATCCTGACCGCGATTCCGTTCGGTCTGGTGATGTACCCGAGCCTGCCGAAGAACCTGACCGTCCTGATCGTGGTGGCCATGGCCGTCATTCAGGTGGTGGTGCACCTGGTGTACTTCCTGCACATGGACCGCTCGAAAGAGCAGCGTTCGAATGTGTCGACGTTCCTGTTCACCACTCTCGTAATCGCTCTGTTGGTCGGCCTGTCGCTGTGGATCATGTTCAGCATCCACATCGAAATGATGGCCAAGTGAGGTAAGACTGCATGTCCGTGAAGCACTTTATCCAAATCACCAAACCGGGGATCATTTTCGGTAACGTGCTTTCCGTGGCAGGCGGTTTCTTCCTTGCCTCGAAGGGCCATGTGGACTTCGCCCTGTTCCTGGCGGTAGTGGTGGGGACCTCTCTGGTCGTCGCGTCCGGTTGCGTGTTCAACAACTGCATCGACCGCGACATCGACCAGAAGATGGAGCGCACCAAGAACCGCGTCATGGTCCAGGGCGGCATGTCGCTGCCCCTCGCGCTGATCTACGCCACCCTGCTCGGGGTGGCGGGTTTCAGCCTGCTGTATGTCCAGGCCAACCCGTTGTCTGCGTTCTGCGCAGCGGTAGGCTTCGTCGTCTACGTCGGCTTCTACAGCCTGTGGCTCAAGCGCAAGTCGGTGCACGGCACCTTGGTCGGCAGCCTGTCCGGTGCCATGCCTCCGGTGATCGGTTACTGCGCCGTCAGCAACAGCTTCGACCTCGCTGCAGTGACGCTGCTGGTGATGTTCAGCCTGTGGCAGATGCCACACAGCTTCGCCATCGCCATCTTCCGCTTCAAGGACTACAGCGCTGCCAACATTCCGGTTCTGCCGGTGGCGCGCGGTGTTCTCGCGGCGAAGAAGCAGATCGTGCTGTACGTGCTGGCCTTCGTGCTCGCCACCTTGATGCTGACCCTCGGCGGCTACGCCGGTCTGGGTTACCTCGCCGTGGCGGCTGCCATGGGCCTGTACTGGCTGTACATGGCCTGGGGCGGCTACAAGGCCGAGGACGACAGCAAGTGGGCCCGCAAGGTCTTTGGTTTCTCCATCCTCACTGTCACTGCCCTGAGCGTGATGATGTCGGTGGACAGCCAGACCGCCGCGGACGTGCTGATGACTTACGCACGCTGATACACACGCCTGTTACACGAAAACCCCGGCCTTTGTGCCGGGGTTTTTTTATGGCGGTCGTTTTGATGTTGTCTTCTTCGGGTAAACCCGCCCACCGGGATTGCGCTGCTCTGAAGACTTACGCGACCCCTGCGGGAGCGGGTTTACCCGCAGGCAACGTAAATCTAACGGATTCAATAAATAAGCCTAAAAAGATCTAACAAAACAGGAAATTATCCTTTACAGGTTATTCGTGTCGGCACTATCTTCTGATTCGGCCGCCGCAGCGGCCAACGTCGCTCGGACGGTTCCGGGCGCTTACGTCATTCGAGGAAGCCATGGCCAACCCAGGTTCGCCGCGCCGCTTTGCGCGCATCGATCGTCTCCCCCCCTACGTCTTCAACATCACTGCCGAGCTCAAGATGGCCGCCCGCCGCCGTGGCGAGGACATCATCGACCTGAGCATGGGCAACCCCGACGGCGCCACGCCACCGCATATCGTCGAGAAACTGGTCCAGGTCGCTCAACGCGAAGACACCCATGGCTACTCCACCTCACGCGGCATCCCGCGCCTGCGCCGGGCCATCTCGCGCTGGTATCAGGAGCGCTACGAGGTTGAGATCGATCCGGAAACCGAAGCCATCGTCACCATCGGCTCCAAGGAAGGCCTGGCTCACCTGATGCTCGGCACCCTCGATCATGGCGATACGGTGCTGGTGCCCAACCCCAGCTACCCGATCCACATCTACGGCGCAGTCATCGCCGGTGCTCAGGTGCGCTCGGTGCCGCTGGTGCCGGGGGTGGACTTCTTCAACGAGCTGGAGCGGGCGATCCGCGAGTCGATCCCCAAGCCCAAGATGATGATCCTGGGCTTCCCGTCCAACCCGACCGCCCAGTGCGTCGAGCTGGACTTCTTCGAGCGCGTGGTCGCTCTGGCCAAGCAGTATGACGTGCTGGTGGTTCACGACCTGGCCTACGCCGACATCGTCTATGACGGCTGGAAAGCCCCGTCGATCATGCAGGTGCCCGGCGCGAAGGACATCGCGGTGGAGTTTTTCACGCTGTCCAAGAGCTACAACATGGCCGGCTGGCGTATCGGTTTCATGGTCGGTAACCCGGAACTGGTCAGCGCCCTGGCGCGGATCAAGAGCTATCACGACTACGGCACCTTCACCCCGTTGCAGGTCGCAGCCATCGCGGCGCTTGAGGGCGATCAGCAGTGCGTGCGGGACATTGCCGAGCAGTACCGTCAGCGCCGCAACCTGTTGGTCAAGGGGCTGCACGAGATCGGCTGGATGGTCGAGAACCCCAAGGCCTCGATGTACGTCTGGGCGAAGATTCCCGAAGCCTACGCTCACCTGGGCTCGCTGGAGTTCTCCAAGAAGCTGCTGGCCGAGGCGAGGGTCTGTGTGTCGCCGGGGATCGGCTTTGGCGACTATGGCGACGACCATGTGCGCTTCGCCCTGATCGAAAACCAGGACCGTATTCGCCAGGCCATTCGTGGCATCCGCCAGATGTTCCGAGCCGATGGCTTGACCCAAAAGTGACACCGCGCAAGGGGCCGCAAAGCGGCCCCGATCGTTCCGGATCAGCGGCGTTATTTTTTTGCTTTCCCCCTCTTCTCAGCCACCCCTGCTTGGACTGAGAATGGCGCGCGGGCCCAGCCCCCATAACAACAACCCTCCCTCCGTGCCATCATGTCCGAATACAACCCTTGCCTTGACTGCGGCGCCTGCTGCGGATACTTCCGTGTGTCTTTTTTCTGGGGCGAATGCCAATCAGCCGGGGGCGTTGTGCCCGACGATCTGGTGGTACAAATCAACCCAACCCGCGTCGCCATGATCGGTACCGACGCCAAGCCCTGCCGCTGCACCGCCCTGGAGGGCGAGGTCGGCAAGCAAGTCGCCTGCACCATCTATGAAAACCGTTCGAGCCCTTGCCGGGAGTTCGAAGCCTCCTGGGTCAACGGTGTGCACAACCCAAGCTGCGACGCCGCCCGCGCACATTATGGGTTGCCGCCGCTGGAGGCGAACGAGCCACACTGGCCGGAGGATGACGGGGCCGAAGTAGCCTGAGGCCAGTGTTTTCGCCCAGGTCGGTAGGGCTTGTTGCTTGAGCCACCTGTTGCGTAAAACACGGGTGCTGTATGGTTTCAGGTTCGTCCAAGCACCTGGAGCCCAAGGTTGTCTGCCTATTACCTGCCCGTGAGCCTGCTTCTGTACCTGGTCGGCCTGTTCTTCGACGGCGCCTTGATGGGCGCAGGCCGGCACATGCCAGCCTTGCAGATGCTGCTTTATGGGCCCTGGGGCCTCCCGTTCGGCCTGCATCAATGGTTTGCCAACCCGTTGCTGGTGGTGGCTGTGCTGGCCCATCGGCGCTTTCGCCGGCTGGCGTTGCTGCTGGGGGGAGGTGCTCTGTACCTGGCGCTCAGCAGCCTGGGTATCGAGCGGCTCCCGGACAACCAGAGCTATGCCTTCCAGGACGTCACCGGCTTTGGTGCAGGTTTCTACCTGTGGAGCCTGGCTATCCTGGTGTTTTGCCTAGGGCAGGCCTGGTGGTGTTGGAAGGCCCGGCGCGCCGACGACATGCCCGGTTGGCACTGGCTTGATGTGGCACTGATCGCCGCGATCGCGGTCACGATGTATGCCGGCACCCAGATGCCTGCGCTGCATTTCGATGTGGACAAGGTGCTGATGCCGCCGGAGTCGTCGCAGTCGCTGTGATCCGCTCGCACGGTGGACTAGCAGGGAGCGGGTTTACCCGCGAATAGACGGTGCAGGCAACGCATCAGCGCGACGTCCCCCACTGCACCACCAGCATCCCCACCACGATCATCCCCACACCCGCCAGGCGCAGGGCGTTGACCGGCCGTTCCGGCAACCCCATCAGCCCCCATTGGTCGATCAGCAGCGACGACAGTACCTGCCCGGCGATCACGCAGACGATGAACCCTGCAGCCCCCAGCCGGGGTGTCAGCACCAGTGCGGCGGTGATGTAGAGCACGCCAGCCACACCGCCAAGCCAGGCCCACCAGGGCGCCTGGGCCAGGTTCTGCACCTGCGGCAGAGGCGCGCGCATCACTAGCAGTGCAGGGACCAGCATCAGCAGGCTGACGCTCAGTGATACCCCCGCCGCCCACAGCGGGTGCCCCAGCAAGCGACCGAGCGCAGCATTGCTGCCCGCCTGAAAAGGCACGGCGGCACCGGCCAGCAGCGCGACAAGCAACGGGAGGACAGCTGAGAGGGAGAGGGCATGCGGCATGGAAAGGCTCCTGTGGAAAAACACTAGGCGCAGTGTTGTTTATCCATTTCAATGATGGAAATTCGAAATTCACACAGGCTGTATTCGCCAGATGGATGATTTGCGCCGTATCGACCTCAACCTGCTGTTGACCTTGCATGCCTTGCTCTGCGAGCAACATGTCTCCCGGGCTGCCCTACGCCTGCATCGCAGCCAACCCGCCGTCAGTCATGCCCTGGCCCAGCTTCGAGACATCTTCGCCGACCCATTGCTGGTGCGCCGGGGCGGGCGCCTGCACCTGAGCAGCCGTGCCCAGGCGCTGCGCGAGCCGCTCGAACAAGCCCTCGAGCAGCTCGACGGTCTGTTGGGCAGCCCGCGTTTCGAGCCAAATCGGGCGCGACGCACGTTTCGCCTGGCGATGTCGGACTATGGCGCGCGGGTGGTGTTGCCGGGGCTGATGCGCAGGCTGAGG
Organism: Pseudomonas sp. NY15354; assembly: GCF_048068075.1. Classification (NCBI taxonomy): domain Bacteria; kingdom Pseudomonadati; phylum Pseudomonadota; class Gammaproteobacteria; order Pseudomonadales; family Pseudomonadaceae; genus Pseudomonas; species Pseudomonas sp. NY15354. Next base: position 56,594 of record NZ_JBLUPV010000004.1, on the reverse strand, counting down.
GCGCAGGCGCCGGGCATCGACCTGGTGGTATCCCAAGGCAGTCGTGAGGCCATGCTCGGGCAATTGATCGATGGTGAGGTGGACCTGGCATTGGGGGTGTTCCCCGATTTGCCTTCGGAGGTGCGGCTGCAGGTGCTGTTCGAAGAGTCGTTCATCTGCTTGGCGGATCGCCACAGTCTGCCGGCGCGTACGGGGCTTTCGTTGGCCGAGTGGCTGGCGCGCCCCCATGTGCTGGTGGCCGTGCGGCCGGGCATCGACAACGAGATTGACCTGGCGCTCCAGGCGTTGGGCCAGGGGCGTCGGATTGCGCTCACCCTGCCGCACTGGGGGGTGGCCCAGGCCGTGATCACCGGTACCGACCTCATTCTGACCGTGGCCCGCCGCAGCCTGGCGGGTGCCAGGCTCGATCCCGGCCTGCGCAGCTTTACGCCCCCGCTGCCGATCGCGCCCTTTGCCTTTACCCAGGCCTGGCATGCCAGGCGCGAGGGCGATGCTGGCCACCGCTGGATGCGCGAGCTGATCCGTGGGCTTTGCGATGAACACGAAGCGCCGGCTTCAGCGAGTTGATCGCAAGGTCCTGAAGGCGGCGTCGCTGTAGGGGCGCCGGTTCGGCGCCCCCGACGTGCATCGAGAGGGGGCAAGTGGCTCTAGGGAGCGGTGCGTGGCTCGCGCTTGGCCCGGGCCTTGAGGTACTCGCGCACCTCCACGCCGTCCCCGGCAAACTCAATACGCTCTGCTTTGGCTTCGCGCTGGTAGGCGTACATCGGGTCGTAGTACTCGTTGAGCAACCCTTCGATCCAGCCCCGGTGCAGATCCACTGCGCCACTGCGCAACTGCTCGTCCAAGGCCTGGCTCAGCAGCGTCGACAATCGCTGGAAGCGTTCGCCGCCCAAGCGCTTGTGGATGTTGCCCATGCTTTGCAGCATGCGTTCGGCAAACAGCCGGCGGCCGTCCTCTTCGCCGTGCACGGCGACGAACTCGGCGCACAGGTTGATCACGTAGTCACGCAGGATGCGTTCCACGCGGTTTTCGAAGCTGTCTTCCAACCACACCAGCGGGTACTGCTGCATACCCTGATACAGCTCCAGGGGTACTGAGCAACTGCCGACGATGCGCCCTTCATCCTCCAGGACGAACTGCTGCATGCCGCGGGCGCGTTTCTTCAGGATATCGATGGCCAGCTGGTTCTCGAAATCGATCTGCGCCGGCTGCGCGGTGGCCCGCTTGCCGAAGCTCGAGCCACGATGGTTGGCGTGGCCTTCGAGGTCGAGCACGTTGTCCAACTGAATCAGCACATCGGTCTTGCCGGTGCCGGTTAGGCCACCCACCAGTACGAAGTCGCACTGCTCGACGGCCTGCAGCGTGGTTTCCAGCAGGAAGGTACGCATCGCCTTGTAGCCGCCCTTGACCTTCGGGTACTGGATGCCGGCCTCGTCCTTCAGCCAGCCCTGGACGATCTGCGAGCGCAGGCCGCCACGGAAGCAGTACAGGTAGCCGTCGGGGTGCGCCTTGGCGAACGCCGCCCAGGCTTCCAGGCGTGCCTGTTTGATGGCGCCGCCGACCAGCTGGTGGCCCAGGGTGATGGCGGCGGCCTGGCCGTGCTGCTTGTAGCAGGTGCCGACCTTCTGCCGCTCTTGATCGTTCATCAGCGGCAGGTTGACGGCGCCGGGGAAGGCGCCCTTGGCGAATTCGATCGGCGCGCGCATGTCCATCATCGGCACGTCGTCGAGGAACAGCTGGCGGTAGTCGGTGCAGTCGTTGCGCATCAAAGCACCTCGACCGCGTGGGTCTGTCGCTCGACCAGCTCGCCGATCGGCGAGAGGGCCAGGTTCAGTTCTGCTGCCACGGCAAGAAACTCGGCCTCGCCCTCAGGGCTGACCGCCACCAGCAGTCCGCCACTGGTCTGCGGGTCGCACAGCAGGTGCTTCTGGTCATCGGTCAAGGCGCCGATCTTATGGCCGTAGCTGTCGAAGTTTCGCAGCGTGCCGCCAGGGATGCAGCCCTCGGCCAGGTAGTGATCGACGCTGGGCAGGCGTGGCACGGCATCGTAGCGCAGGTGCGCGGTCAGGCCGCTGCCTTCGGCCAGCTCCACCAAGTGGCCGAGCAGGCCGAAGCCGGTGACGTCGGTCATGGCCTTGACGCCCTCGAGCTTGCCGAAGCGGCTGCCGGGGGTATTGAGGGTGCACATCCAGTCGCGGGCCAGGCCCTGGTCCTGGGTGCGCAGCTTGGCCTTCTTCTCGGCGGTGGTGAGGATGCCGATGCCGAGCGGCTTGGTCAGGTACAGGCGGCAGCCCACGCTGGCGGTGTCGTTGCGCTTGAGGTGGCGCTTGCTGACCACGCCGGTGACGGCAAGGCCGAAGATCGGCTCCGGCGCATCGATGGAGTGACCACCGGCGAGCGGGATACCGGCCTCGGCACACACGGCGCGGCCGCCGCGGATGACTTCGCGGGCGACTTCCGGTGGCAAGACGTTGACCGGCCAGCCGAGGATGGCGATGGCCATCAGTGGGTCGCCGCCCATGGCGTAGATGTCGCTGATGGCGTTGGTGGCGGCGATCCGGCCGAAATCGTACGGGTCATCGACGATCGGCATGAAGAAGTCAGTGGTCGAGACCACGCCGCGTTCGTCGTCCAGGGCATACACGGCGGCATCGTCGCGCGAGGCGTTGCCGACCCAGAGTTTCGGGTCCAGGGCCTGGGCGCCGCTCTCGGCGAGAATCACATCCAGCACCTTGGGGGAGATCTTGCAACCACAGCCGGCGCCATGGCTGTACTGGGTCAGACGAATCGGTTCGCTCATACGCACCTCGGATTTTCGTGATGCGCGATTGTAGCAAAGCTGGCCTTTGCGCCAGCGGCTCTTATAATCCCCCGGTCGGCGCGTTGCCGGCCTTTTCCCCGCTATTGAACCGGAGAATCCCATGCTCAAACGTCCCCTGGCGGTCGCCGCCGGTCTCGTGCTGTCTTGCTGTGCCGTCATTGCCCAGGCTGCTGACACCCTGCGGGTAAGCGCCATCCCAGACGAAGCGCCGACCGAACTGCTGCGCAAGTTCAAGCCGCTGGGTGAATACCTGTCCAAGCAACTGGGCATGGATGTGAAATTCGTTCCGGTGGCCGATTACCCGGCGGTGGTCGAATCGCTGGCCTCCAATCGCTTGGACATGGCTTGGCTCGGTGGTTTCACCTTCGTCCAGGTGCACCTGAAAGACCCGACCGCCACGCCGCTGGTGCAGCGTGAGCAGGATGCTCAGTTCACTTCCAAGTTCATCACCGCCAACCCGGACGTGAAGAGCCTGGCTGACCTCAAGGGCAAGTCGTTCGCCTTTGGTTCGATTTCGTCCACTTCCGGCAGCCTGATGCCGCGTTACTTCATGCTCAAGGAAGACAACATCAAACCTGAGAGCTACTTCAGCCGCGTGGCCTACTCCGGCGCCCACGATGCCACCGTGGCCTGGGTCCAGGCTGGCAAGGTCGATGGCGGCGTGCTCAACGCCAGCGTCTGGCAGAAGCTGGTCGATGCCGGCAAGGTCGATACCAGCAAGGTCAAGGTCTTTGCCACCACCCCGACCTACTATGACTACAACTGGACGGTGCGCGGCAACATGGACCCGGCCCTGAAAGAGAAGATCAAGGCGGCCTTCCTGGCGCTTGACCCGGCCAACCCGGAGCACAAGGCGATCCTCGACCTGCAGGCCGCCAGCCGCTTCATCGAAACCAAGCCTGAGAACTACGTAGGCACTGAGCAAGCCGCACGCGAGGCCGGTCTGCTCAAGTGACTATCCATCTGCACGGCGCCGGCCTGCGCCACGGCCAGGTTCGCGCCCTCGATGCGGTGAGCCTGCGCATCGACAAAGGCGAGCGGGTAGCGATCATCGGCCCTTCCGGGGCCGGCAAGTCCAGCCTGCTGCACCTGATGGCGACGGCTGTCCAGCCCAGTGCGGGGCGCCTGGAACTGCTCGGCGAGCAGCCTTGGGCGCTCTCGGCCAGGGCCCGTCAGCGCCTGCGCGCGCGGGTCGGGCTGGTGCACCAGGCGCCACCTCTGCCACCGCGCCAGCGCGTGGTCACGGCAGTGCTGGCTGGGCGTCTGGGGCAATGGAGCACTCTGCATGGCCTGCTCAACCTGATCTACCCGAGCGACGTACCGGGGGCTCGCCAGGCTTTGGCCGAGCTGGGGCTGGCGGACAAACTGTTCGTCCAGTGCGGGCAGCTTTCCGGTGGCCAGTTGCAGCGGGTCGGCATTGCCCGAGCGCTGTACCAGCGGCCCGAAGTGCTGCTGGCCGACGAACCGGTGTCGGCCATGGACCCGGTGCTCGCCGATCACAGCCTGGCCTTGCTCAACCGCCATGCCCAGGACAACGGCGTGACCCTGGTCGCCAGCCTGCACGCCGTCGACCTGGCCTTGGCGCATTTTCCCCGGGTGATCGGGATTCGCGAAGGGCAGGTGGCATTCGATTGCCCGGCCCAGGCGGTGACCGAGAGCCTGCTCGATGCGCTCTATGCCAATGAACAACTGACTTCGCCGCCCACCCCTGGGCCGACCCTGACGGTACAGATCCCGCGATGCTGAAGGCCGACACCCGCGACCCGGCGGCGTTATCCCGGCTGTTGCTGACCGTGCTCGCCCTGGCGTTGCTGTGGCCTGGGCTGCGTTTGAGCGAGCTGAACCCTGGTGTGCTGCTGCAGGCGGAAAACCGTCAGCAGATGGGCAGTTTCATCAGCGCGTTCTGGCCGCCCGCCCATGACGCCGACTTCCTCTCGCTGCTGTTCGAAGCCACCTTGCAGACGCTGGCGGTGGCCACCGCTGGCATGGCCCTGGCCCTGCTGCTCGCGGTGCCCACGAGCCTGCTGGCCAGTCGAGCGCTGTCGCTGAGGGCCGCCTCCCGAGGCGGTCGTCCGGGGCTGTGGTCGAGGATGCTGCGCATGCCCGTGCGCGGCTTGTTGGTGTTTCTGCGCAGCGTACCGGAGATCGTCTGGGCCTTGTTGTTTGTTCGCGCTGTTGGCCTCGGGCCCACCGCCGGCGTGCTGGCGATCGCCATCACCTACGCCGGGATGCTCGGCAAGGTCTATGCGGAAATCTTCGAGTCGGTCGACCAGCGCCCGGCTCACGCCCTGTTGCAGGCCGGCAGCGGGCGGCTGATGGCATTCTTCTACGGCATCCTGCCGGGCGCTGCGGCGGAGGTGGTGTCCTACACCGTCTACCGATGGGAATGTGCGGTGCGCGCCTCGGTGGTGATGGGCTTTGTCGGTGCCGGTGGGCTGGGGCAGCAGATCGACCTGTCCATGCGCATGTTCGCCGGGGCTGAAGTGGCGAGCATGCTGCTGGCGTTCCTGGTGCTGGTGATGCTCGCTGATCTGCTCAGCCGCTTCCTGCGAGGGAGGTTGGCATGAGCCGTCTGATCAACCTGCTGGTGATCGTCGCCATTCTCGCGGCCGTGGTCGCTTCGTTCGGCTACCTGGAGCTGGACATGGCATCGGTGGTCGGCAATGGCGGCCTGGCGCAGATGGGCGAGTACGCCCACCGCTTCCTCAGCCCGGACCTCTCTGCCGAGCATCTGAAGGCGGTAGGGCAGGGGGCCCTCGAAACCCTGGCCATGTCTGGCCTCGGCACGCTCCTGGCGATGGTTCTGGGTTTGCTGCTGGCACTGCCCGCTGCCGGGCGTTTCGGCTGGCCGTTGCAGGGCGCGGCACGCATGGTGCTCAACGCCTTGCGCGCCATTCCCGAGCTGGTCTGGGCCGCTCTGACAGTGCTTGCCGCAGGCCTGGGCCCTAATGCCGGGACCCTGGCCCTGGCCTTGCACACCGCCGGCGTGCTGGGCCGGCTGTTCGCCGAGGCCCTGGAAAATGCCCCGCCCGAGCCTGCCGCCGCCATTCGGCTGCAAGGTGGCAGCCAAGTCGCCGCATTCTGTTTCGGCACCCTGCCCAACCTCTGGCCGCAACTGCTCGCCTACAGCCTCTATCGTTGGGAAAACAACATCCGCATGGCCAGCGTGCTCGGCTTCGTCGGCGCTGGCGGGCTGGGGCAAATGCTCTACACCACCCTGAGCCTGTTCCAAGAGGCCCAGGCCAGTACTGTGATCATCGGCATGCTGGTGCTGGTGTTGCTGGTGGATGCCTTCAGCGACGTGCTGCGCCAGCGGTACGTGCGCGCCTGAACCATCCCGGGCCCGCTTCGCGGCCCTTTCACGCACAAGGCCGCTCCTATATACGGGAGCGGCGTTGCGTCCCTGTGGGAGCAAGCTGAGCGCGTAGCGCTCGCTATCTGATGTCTCTCGAACAGCGACGACAAAGCTGACCGAATGGTGGGACTGCACTGGCTATCTCATCGCTGAAGTGCTCGTCAGAGTGAACCGCTTCCAAATCTTGATGACTTGTATCCAACAGGATACGATGGAGGTCGTGGTGATCTATGGCGTCGAGCAGACGCAACGCTTTGCTCTATGGTTGGCTGGATTAAAAAACTTGAGGGCGAAGGAGATGAAATGACAGAGAAACTGATTCCTTTTGATATGGCTGCATTGCTGGACAGCGATGAGGCAATCAGTGAGTACCTGAGCCAGGTACTGGCCGATGGTGACAGCGATGAGATCATCCGTGCACTCGGACATATCGCCAGGGCGCGGGGAATGTCCGAAATTGCAGCGAACAGCGGCCTGGGGCGTGAGAGCCTTTACAAGGCGCTTACGCCAGGGGCAAAGCCTCGCTTCGATACCATTCTGAGAGTCGTTCGTGCGTTGGGAATCGACCTTTTTGCACAGCCTCATTCCGTATCACGCTGAGGTAGGTGCTCATATGAGCCTTTGACTCATCTGCACCAGCGCGACCCGGCTGCCATCCGGTGCCTGTCGTTCCTCGATGCCGAACGGCACGAACCCCAGCTGTGGATAAAGCAGCAGCCCCGCCGTGTTGTGGTTGAAGCACGACACCCACACCTCCCGCGCGGCAAACTGCTCCCGGGCCAAGTCGATCATGCATTGCACCAGGTAACGCGCCACGCCGTGGCCACGGGCGGCAGGTGCCACGACCACGTTGCCCAGGGCGCACACGCCACCGTGTTCGGCCTTGTAGAAATTGGCAAAGCCCAGCGGCACGCCATCGCCTTCAATCACCGTCGAGCCGCTGCGTTGGGCGATGGCATCGCTCAGTTGGTCCGGCGTGAGCGGGTAGGAGGCCTTGGGAAACATGTAGAACAGCTCATCCGGGCCTTGGGGGAAGCAGCAGATGGCGGCGATGTCGTCGTGGCGTACGGGGCGGTGTGACAGCTTCATGGGTATGCCTTCGAGGGTGGCTTCGGCCTACATACTGATGGCGTTGCCAATCGAGGGGCAAGTCGGACAGGCGATCGACGCACCCTCTCTTAGGCGCTGCGCCTACAGACGGCTAACGCTGTCGTACAAGAACGCCACGTACCCTGTGGGAGCGGGTTTACCCGCGAAGAAGGCTGGTCTATGGCAGAGGCATCGCCCTTGTTCATAAAGGGCATGCCTTGCCTGGCAAATTCCAGGCACAAAAAAACCGACCATAAGGTCGGTTTCTTTCGGATTTTGGTGCCCCGAGGGAGACTCGAACTCCCACTCCTTTCGAAAACGGATTTTGAATCCGCCGCGTCTACCAATTCCGCCATCAGGGCATGTGGCGCGCAGTATAGAGAGCCTCATTGAGCCGGTCAATCGGGTTTCATGGTCAATTTTCGTTCGTTGGGCTAAACTTTCCGGCCCTGTCGAACCGAACACCATCATGCGCGTCGCCGATTTTTCCTTCGAACTCCCTGATTCCCTGATCGCCCGTCACCCCCTGGCCGAGCGCCATGGCAGCCGTCTGCTGGTTCTCGATGGGCCGAGCGGGGAGCTGGCGCACCGGCAATTCACCGATTTGCTGGAATACCTGCGCCCCGGCGACCTGATGGTCTTCAACAATACCCGGGTGATCCCGGCGCGTCTGTTTGGCCAGAAGGCCTCCGGCGGCAAGCTGGAAGTGCTGGTCGAGCGTGTGCTGGACAGCCACCGGGTACTGGCCCATGTGCGCGCCAGCAAGGCGCCCAAACCGGGCACGCAGATCCTTATCGATGGCGGTGGCGAGGCCGAGATGGTGGCGCGCCACGAGACGTTGTTCGAGCTGCGCTTCACTGAAGAAGTGCTGCCGCTGCTGGAGCGTGTCGGGCACATGCCGCTGCCGCCGTACATCGATCGCCCGGACGAAGGCGCTGATCGTGAGCGCTACCAAACCGTGTACGCCGAGCGCGCAGGCGCCGTGGCTGCGCCGACTGCAGGCCTGCATTTCGATGAGGCACTGCTGGAAAAGATCGCCGCCAAGGGCGTGGAGCGTGCTTTCGTGACCTTGCATGTGGGCGCCGGTACCTTCCAGCCGGTGCGCGTCGACAAGATCGAAGACCACCACATGCACAAAGAGTGGCTTGAGGTCAGCCAGGATGTGGTGGATGCCGTCCAGGCCTGTCGCGATCGGGGTGGTCGGGTGATTGCCGTGGGTACCACCAGCGTGCGTTCGCTGGAGAGTGCCGCGCGTGATGGCGTGCTCAAGGCCTTCAGTGGCGACACCGATATCTTCATCTACCCGGGCCGGCCATTCCACGTGGTCGATGCCCTGGTGACCAACTTCCACCTGCCGGAGTCCACGCTACTGATGCTGGTCTCGGCCTTCGCCGGTTACCCCGAGACCATGGCTGCCTACGCGGCGGCGGTCGAGCAGGGGTACCGCTTCTTCAGTTACGGTGATGCCATGTTCATCACCCGCAATCCGGCGCCACGCGGCCCCGAGGATCAAGCATGAGTCGCACCTGTCGAATGTCGTTCGAACTGCTGGCCACCGACGGCAAGGCCCGTCGCGGCCGCCTGACCTTCCCCCGTGGCACGGTCGAGACCCCGGCATTCATGCCTGTGGGCACCTATGGCACGGTCAAGGGCATGCTGCCACGCGACATCGAGGCCATCGGCGCCGAGATCATCCTGGGTAACACTTTCCACCTGTGGCTGCGCCCAGGTACCGAGGTGATCAAGAAGCACGGCAGCCTGCACGACTTCATGCAATGGAAAGGCCCGATTCTCACTGACTCCGGTGGTTTCCAGGTGTTCAGCCTCGGCGCCATGCGCAAGATCAAGGAAGAGGGCGTGACCTTCGCCTCGCCGGTCGATGGCTCCAAAGTGTTCATGGGCCCCGAGGAGTCCATGCAGGTCCAGCGTGACCTGGGCTCGGACATCGTGATGATCTTCGACGAGTGCACGCCATACCCGGCCGAGCACGACGTGGCGCGGACCTCCATGGAGCTGTCACTGCGCTGGGCCCAGCGCTCGAAGAATGCCCACGCCGACAACACCGCGGCGCTGTTCGGCATCGTCCAGGGCGGTATGTACCAGGACCTGCGCATGCGTTCGCTCGAAGCGCTGGAAAACATCGGCTTTGACGGCCTGGCCATCGGCGGTCTGTCGGTGGGCGAGCCCAAGCACGAGATGATCAAGGTGCTGGACTACCTGCCAGGCCAGATGCCGGCTGACAAACCTCGTTACCTTATGGGGGTAGGCAAGCCGGAGGATCTTGTAGAGGGTGTGCGCCGCGGCGTCGACATGTTCGACTGCGTGATGCCGACGCGCAACGCGCGCAACGGTCATCTGTTCGTCGATACCGGGGTGATCAAGATCCGTAACGCGTTCCATCGTCATGATGATTCGCCGCTCGATCCGACCTGTGATTGCTATACCTGCACCAACTTCTCGCGCGCCTATCTCCATCATTTGGATAAATGCGGCGAAATGTTGAGCAGCATGCTGAATACCATCCACAACTTGCGCCATTACCAGCGCTTGATGGCCGGTTTACGCGAGGCTATTCAACAAGGTAAATTGGCCGCCTTTGTCGACGCCTTCTACGCCAAGCGCGGGCTGCCTGTGCCGCCTTTGGACTGACTGTTCGCATCCATTATTAGAAAATATCCATTAGGAGTGCCCAATGAGCTTCTTGATTCCCGCCGCCTACGCGGACGCTGCAGCCCCTGCCGCCGGCCCAGCCGGTACCGGCTTTGAGTGGATCTTCCTGGTTGGTTTCCTGGTCATCTTCTACCTGATGATCTGGCGCCCACAGGCCAAGCGCGCCAAGGAGCAGAAGAACCTGCTGAGCAACTTGCAAAAAGGTGACGAAGTTGTCACCAACGGCGGCATCGCCGGCAAGATCGTCAAAGTCTCCGATGACTTCGTGGTACTGGAAGTGTCCGACAACGTCGAGCTGAAGTTCCAGAAGGGCGCCGTAGCCGCGACCCTGCCAAAAGGTACGCTCAAGGCTATCTGAGTTACCGGTTATCTTTTCCAGTCGGGGCGCGCAACGCGCCCCGCGTCTTGAACGGGCGGCGTGATGCTGAACAAATACCCTCTGTGGAAATACCTGCTGATCCTGGTGGTACTGGCGATCGGCTTTATTTATTCCGCTCCCAACCTCTATCCGGATGACCCGGCGGTGCAGATCAGCGGTGCGAGTTCCGCGCTGCATGTGAGTCAGGCCGACCTGGATCGCGCCACCAAGGCGCTGACCGACGCCGGCATCGCCGTCAAGGGCGGCAGCCTGGGTGAGAAGGGCAGTGCGCTGTTGCGACTGACCAACCAGGAAGACCAGCTCCCGGCCAAGGATGTGGTGCGCAAGGCACTGGGCGATGATTACGTCGTGGCCCTGAACCTGGCCCAGACCACCCCGCAGTGGCTGCGCAACCTCGGCGCCAGCCCGATGAAACTGGGCCTGGACCTGTCTGGTGGTGTGCACTTCCTGCTGGAAGTGGACATGGACAAGGCCATGAGCGCCCGCATGAAAGTCTACGAAGGCGAGGTCAAGACCTTGCTGCGTAAAGAGCGCATCCGCTACCGCAGCCTGCCTCAGCAGGACGGCGCGATCATGCTGGGCTTCGCCGACGATGCTACCCGCGAACAGGCTCGCAGCCTGGTCCGCAAGAATTTCAACGACTTCGACCTGACCACCACCGAGCGCAACGAGCTCGCTGTGCTGCGTCTGGCGCTGACCCCGGCCAAAGTCGCCGAGATCCGCGAATATTCGATCAAGCAGAACCTCACCACCGTCCGTAACCGGGTCAACGAGCTGGGTGTCGCCGAGCCGCTGGTTCAGCGCCAGGGCGCCAACCGCATCGTGGTTGAGCTGCCGGGTGTGCAGGACACCGCCGAGGCCAAGCGTATCCTGGGCAAGACGGCCAACCTTGAGTTCCGCTTCGGCGCCGAGCCGGGTGCGTCCAAGGCCACCACCGAGGTGTTCGAGTTCCGCGAGGGCGGCCGTTCGGCTGCAGTCGAGCGTGGCCTGATCATCACCGGTGACCAGGTGACCGACGCTCAGGCCAGCTTCGATGAGCATGGTCGCCCGCAGGTGAACATCCGTCTCGATGGTCACGGCGGCGAGCTGATGAGCCGCGCCACCCGCACCAACGTTGGTCGTAGCATGGCGGTGATCTTCATCGAGCAGAAGCCGATGACCCGCTACGAGAAGCAGATGGTCGACGGTGTCGAGAAAGACGTCGCGGTCCAGACCTTCAAGGAAGAGAAGAAGATCATCAGCCTGGCGACCATCCAGTCGCCGCTGGGCAGCCAGTTCCGTATCACCGGCCTGAACGGCCAGGGCGAGTCGTCCGAGCTGGCCCTGCTGCTGCGTGCAGGCGGCCTGGCCGCACCGATGTACTTCGCCGAAGAGCGCACCATTGGCCCGAGCCTGGGTGCCGACAACATCACCAAGGGTATCGATGCGTCCCTGTGGGGCATGCTGTTCGTCTCGCTGTTCATCATCGCCATCTACCGCGCCTTCGGCGTGCTGGCGACCATCGCCCTGGCGGGCAACATGGTCCTGCTGCTGGCGCTGATGTCGCTGCTGGGTGCGACCCTGACCCTGCCGGGTATCGCCGGTATCGTGCTGACCATGGGCATGGCGGTGGACGCCAACGTGCTGATCTTCTCGCGTATTCGTGAGGAGATCGCTGCGGGCATGTCGGTACAGCGCGCCATTCACGAAGGCTTCAACCGTGCCTACTCGGCGATCGTCGATGCCAACCTGACCACACTGCTGGTCGGCGGCATCCTGTTCGCCATGGGTACCGGCCCGGTCAAAGGCTTCGCGGTCACCATGTCCCTCGGGATTTTCACCTCGATGTTCACCGCCGTCATGATGACCCGTGCACTGGTCAACCTGACTTGCGGCGGGCGTGACATCAAGAAGCTGTGGGTTTGAGGGAGCTGACATGAAAACCATCAACTTCATGGGCGTGCGCAACGTTGCGTTCGCCATCACCGCGCTCCTGACTGTCCTGGCGTTGTTCAGCTGGTGGCACAAGGGTCTGAACTTCGGCCTGGACTTTACCGGCGGTACGCTGATCGAGCTGACTTATGAGCGTCCTGCGGACCTCAAGGCGGTTCGTGCCGAGCTGGTCGACTCCGGCTTCCACGAGGCGGTGGTGCAGAGCTTTGGTGCTACCACCGACCTGCTGGTGCGTATGCCGGGCGATGATCCGCAACTGGGCAACAAGGTGGCCGAAGCCCTGCAGAAGGCAGGTGGCGACAACCCGGCTACCGTCAAGCGTGTCGAGTTCGTCGGTCCGCAGGTAGGTGAGGAGCTGCGTGACCAAGGTGGTCTGGGCATGCTCCTGGCCCTGGGCGGCATCCTGGTCTACCTGGCTTTCCGCTTCCAGTGGAAATTCGCTGTAGGCGCGATCGTCTCGCTGATCCACGACGTGGTGGTGACACTGGGTATCCTGTCGTTCTTCCAGATCACCTTCGATCTGACGGTGCTGGCGGCGGTCCTGGCGATCATCGGCTACTCGCTCAACGACACCATCGTCGTGTTCGACCGGGTGCGTGAGAACTTCCGCGTCATGCGCAAGGCCTCGCTGATCGAGAACATCAACGTCTCGACCACCCAGACCCTGCTGCGTACCATCGCCACTTCGGTGTCGACCTTGCTGGCCATTGCAGCGCTGCTGTTCTTCGGCGGCGACAACCTGTTCGGCTTCTCCCTGGCGCTGTTCATTGGTGTCATGGCCGGTACCTACTCGTCGATCTATATCGCCAACGTGGTGCTGATCTGGCTGAACCTGAGCAGTGAAGACCTGATCCCGCCAGCCAAGACTGATGGCGTGGATGACCGCCCGTAGGGCTGTTTCCTACGCCATTTGGCGTAAAGAGAGGCGCGAGTATTGAACTCGCGCCTTTTTTTTTGCTCCAAGGCTGGGAGAAGGCGGGGGAGATCCCGCGGGTACGATCAGGAGGTTCACGTGAATAAATCAATGCTGGTGGGTGCGGTTCTGGGTGCTGTCGGTGTAACCGCCGGAGGTGCTGTGGCGACCTACAGCTTGGTGAACAAGGGGCCGGAGTACGCCCAGGTTACGGACGTGCAGCCCATCAAGGAAACCATCAAGACCCCGCGTCAGGTCTGCAAGGACGTCGCCGTCACGCGCCAGGCGCCGGTCAAGGACCAGCACCAGATCGCCGGTACCGTGGTCGGGGCCATCGCAGGTGGCTTGCTGGGTAACCAGATCGGCGGCGGCACCGGTAAGAAGATCGCCACCGTGGCCGGTGCAGTCGGTGGTGGTTATGCGGGGAACAAGGTGCAGGAGGGCATGCAAGAGCGTGACACTTACACCACCACGCAGACTCGCTGCAATACCGTCAATGACCTGAGCGAAAAAGTAGTCGGCTACAACGTGACCTACTCCATTGGCGACAAGGTCGGACGGGTGAAGATGAACCATGAGCCGGGGTCGACCATCCCGTTGGACAAGAACGGCAATCTGGTCCTTAGCGAGAACCAGGCAGGCCAGTAAAGCGCGCGCCGACACCCTGGTGCCGGCGCTCCCGCAGGCTCGAAGCCTTCACTGGGTTTCAGTGAGCCACAAAAAAGCACCCCGAGGGGTGCTTTTTTGTGGCTGCTGCAACCGGCGCTTAGCGCTTCATGTGCTCGGGCAGGTGCGGCTGGATGGCAGTCAGCACGGCCTTGAAACACTTGATGTTGCCCGCGACGATGTGGCCTTTGTCGAGGAAGTCGTGGCCACCATTGAAGTCGCTCACCAGGCCGCCTGCTTCTTGGATCAGCAGTACGCCGGCAGCCATGTCCCACTCGGACAGGCCCGACTCCCAGAACGCGTCGAAACGGCCGGCGGCAACATAGGCCAGGTCCAGGCTGGCGGAGCCGGCGCGGCGGATGCCGGCGGTCTGGCCAGTCAGGGCGCGGAACATGCCGAGGTAGTTGTCCAGGTCGGCCATCTGGTTGTCACGGAACGGGAAGCCGGTACCCAGCAGGGCGCCTTCCAGGCTGGTGCGCGAGCTGACGCGCAGGCGGCGACCGTTGAGCTGGGCGCCGCGGCCGCGGCTGGCGGTGAATTCTTCCTGGCGAACCGGGTCGACGATGACGGCGTGCTCGAGGCGACCACGGTATTTGCAGGCGATGCTGACGGCGAAGTGAGGAACGCCACGCAGGAAGTTGGTGGTACCGTCCAGTGGGTCGATGATCCACAGGTAGTCCTTGCCTTCCTCGCCGGAGCCGGCGTGCAGGCCGGTCTCTTCACCCTGGATGGAGTGGTTCGGGTAGGCCTTGCGCAGGGCGTTGACAATGGTCTGCTCGGCGGCGCGATCGACTTCGGAGACGTAATCTTTGGCGTCTTTCTCGTCGACCTTGAGGCTATCCAGGCGTTCGATGGAGCGGAAAATCAGTTCACTGGCGCTGCGAGCGGCGCGCAGCGCGATATTCAGCATAGGCTGCATGGGCGTTTCACCTGGGGATGTTAAAGAAGAAAGCCGCACATTCTATCAGAAAACTGTTCCGGCAGAAGGGTGACATTTGCTTTCATGGCGTTACGTCTGTCGGTTCTGTAAGATCGACCCCCCCTTTTCCTGTCTCTGTGAGCTCTACACCTTGCTGCAAAATATTCGTGTTGTTCTGGTCAATACCAGCCACCCCGGCAATATCGGCGGCGCTGCGCGAGCCATGAAAAACATGGGCTTGTCGCGCCTGGTGCTGGTCCAGCCACTGGATTTCCCCGCGGTGGATGCCACCGCCCGTGCATCGGGCGCCGATGACGTGCTGGAAAACGCCCGCGTGGTCGACAGTCTCGAAGAGGCGCTGGTCGGCTGCAGCCTGGCGATTGGCACCAGTGCGCGCGACCGAAGCATTCCCTGGCCTTTGCTCGACCCCCGCGAATGCGGTGCCAAGGTCGTCGAGCAGGCGGGCGCCGGTGAGGAAATCGCCCTGGTGTTCGGTCGTGAACACGCCGGGCTGACCAACGAAGAGCTGCAGCGATGTCACTTCCACGTGCACATTCCCTCGAACCCCGACTTCAGTTCGCTGAACCTCGCCGCCGCGGTCCAGGTGCTCTCCTACGAGGTGCGCATCGCCTGGCTGGCGGTACAAGGTTCGCCAACCAAAGTCGAGAAGTTCGAAGCCAACTCGCTGCGTAGCGGCGAGCTGGCGACCATGGACGAAATGGAGCTGTTCTACGAACACCTGGAGAAGACCCTGGTGGAAATCGGCTTCCTCGACCCTGAAAAGCCCAAGCACTTGATGCCGCGCCTGCGCAGGCTCTATGGGCGCAGCTCGGTCAATCGTTCGGAAATGAGCATTTTGCGCGGCATCCTCACCGAGACCCAGAAAGTCGCTCGGGGCGAGCCGCATAAACGGAAGGACTAGAAAGAGATGTTCGAGCGTCTGCGTGAAGATATCCAGAGCGTATTCCATCGTGACCCCGCGGCGCGCAACGCCTTCGAGGTGCTGACCTGCTATCCGGGCATGCACGCGATCTGGTTGCACCGTCTGGGCCATGCCTTGTGGGTCCGCGACTTCAAGTGGCTGGCGCGCCTGGTGTCGAACTTCGGGCGTTGGCTCACCGGCATCGAAATCCATCCCGGGGCGACCATCGGTCGACGCTTCTTCATCGACCATGGCATGGGCATCGTGATTGGCGAAACCGCCGAGATCGGCGATGACGTCACCCTGTATCAGGGCGTGACCCTTGGCGGTACCAGCTGGAACAAAGGCAAGCGTCATCCGACCTTGGAGAACGGCGTGGTGGTGGGGGCCGGTGCCAAGGTGCTCGGCCCGTTCACTGTCGGGGCTGGGGCCAAGATCGGCTCCAACGCCGTGGTGACCAAGGCGGTGCCGGCGGGTGCCACGGCGGTCGGCATTCCGGGGCGCATCATCGTCAAGACCGAGGACACCGAGATCGAGGCCAAGCGCAAGGCCATGGCCGAGAAGATCGGCTTCGATGCCTATGGCGTCAGTGGTGACATGCCTGACCCGGTGGCTCGCGCCATCGGCCAGATGCTCGATCACCTGCAGGCGGTCGACGAACGGCTCGAAGGCATGTGCGGGGCGCTGACCAAGCTCGGCAGTGACTATTGCGGCAAAGAACTGCCCGCGTTGCCCGAGGAAGACTTCGTGGAGGTCAAGCAAGCCGCGCAGAGCGACACTCAGCCGCATTGATTACGGCGCGCTGATACATGGGGCGTGTGCTCACGCCCCTGGTCTGTTAAACTCGCGCCCGCCTCCCCGATGCAAACCCGACTAAAGCACTAGGTCTAATAGTTGACTTAAATGCTCGGGAATCGCATACTCGCTCACATCCTGTAACTCCCGTGGTACCCATTAGCCATGCGACTGACTACCAAAGGCCGATATGCCGTGACCGCCATGCTCGATCTGGCGTTGCACGCGCAGCATGGGCCGGTGTCTTTGGCCGACATTTCCGAGCGCCAGGGCATTTCCCTCTCTTATCTGGAGCAGCTGTTCGCCAAGTTGCGCCGCAGCAGCCTGGTCTCCAGCGTGCGCGGCCCGGGTGGCGGCTACCAGCTGTCGCGGGGCATGGAAACCATTCAGGTGGCCCAGGTCATCGATGCGGTCAACGAATCGGTCGATGCCACCCGTTGCCAGGGCCTGGGAGACTGTCACGCCGGTGACACCTGTCTGACCCACCACCTGTGGTGCGATCTCAGCCAGCAGATCCATGAATTCCTAAGCGGTATCAGCCTGGCCGACCTCGTCATGCGCCGCGAGGTGCAGGAAGTCGCCCACCGCCAGGACCTGCGACGCGTCGCGGGCCGTACCGCCCAGATGGACAAGATTGAGACGTCCGCCGTCGACTGATAGCAGCGACGAGCGACGCCACCGCCTGATAGGAGATACTCAATGAAGTTGCCGATCTACCTCGATTACTCCGCGACCACGCCGGTCGATCCCCGCGTCGCCCAAAAGATGGCCGACTGCCTGCTGGTCGACGGGAACTTCGGTAACCCGGCCTCGCGCTCCCACGTCTTCGGCTGGAAAGCCGAGGAAGCGGTCGAGAATGGCCGTCGCCAAGTCGCCGAGCTGATCAACGCCGATCCGCGCGAGATCGTCTGGACCAGCGGTGCCACCGAGTCCGACAACCTCGCCCTCAAAGGCGTGGCGCACTTCTATCAGACCAAGGGCAAGCACATCATCACCTCCAAGATCGAGCACAAGGCGGTCCTGGATACCGCTCGCCAGCTCGAGCGCGAAGGTTTCGAAGTCACCTACCTCGAGCCAGGCGAAGACGGCATCGTCACCCCGGCCATGGTCGAGGCGGCGCTGCGTGAAGACACCATCCTGGTCTCGCTGATGCACGTGAACAACGAAGTCGGCTCGATCAACGACATCGCCGCCATCGGTGAGTTGACCCGCTCGCGCGGCGTGCTGTTCCACGTCGACGCCGCTCAGTCGGCTGGCAAGGTCGAGATCGACCTGCAGAAGCTGAAGGTCGACCTGATGTCGTTCTCCGCGCACAAGGTCTATGGTCCGAAGGGTATCGGTGCGCTGTACGTCAGCCGCAAGCCGCGTGTGCGCCTCGAAGCGATCATCCACGGCGGTGGTCATGAGCGCGGCATGCGTTCGGGCACCCTGCCGACCCACCAGATCGTCGGCATGGGCGAGGCCTTCGCCATCGCCAAGCAGGAAATGGCCGCCGAGAACGCACGTATCAAGGCGCTGAGCGACCGCTTCTTCGAGCAGGTCTCCAACCTCGAAGAGCTGTACGTCAACGGCAGCCGTACCGCGCGCGTGCCGCACAACCTGAACCTGAGCTTCAACTACGTCGAAGGCGAGTCGCTGCTGATGTCGCTCAAGGACATCGCCGTATCGTCCGGTTCGGCCTGCACCTCCGCTTCGCTCGAGCCGTCCTACGTCCTGCGCGCCCTGGGCCGCAACGACGAACTGGCGCACAGCTCGATCCGCTTCTCCTTCGGCCGTTTCACCACCGAGGAAGAAGTCGACTACGCCGCGCAGAAAGTCTGCGAGGCCGTGAATAAACTGCGTGAGCTGTCGCCGCTGTGGGACATGTACAAAGACGGCGTTGACATCTCCAAGATCGAGTGGGCCGCCCACTAAGCAGTCGCCGGCAAGAGCGGCTCCCTGATGAGGAAGGAATTGCACCATGGCATACAGTGAAAAGGTCATCGACCACTACGAAAACCCACGCAACGTCGGCAAGATGAACGCCGATGATCCGGATGTCGGCACCGGTATGGTCGGTGCGCCGGCCTGCGGTGACGTCATGCGTCTGCAGATCAAGGTCAACGAGCAGGGCGTCATCGAAGACGCCAAGTTCAAGACCTATGGCTGTGGTTC
This sequence comes from Pseudomonas sp. NY15354, assembly GCF_048068075.1. Classification (NCBI taxonomy): domain Bacteria; kingdom Pseudomonadati; phylum Pseudomonadota; class Gammaproteobacteria; order Pseudomonadales; family Pseudomonadaceae; genus Pseudomonas; species Pseudomonas sp. NY15354. Next base: position 37,979 of record NZ_JBLUPV010000004.1, on the reverse strand, counting down.
GGCCATCGCCTCCAGCTCCCTGGCCACCGAGTGGATGAAGGGCAAGACCCTGGACGAAGCCGAGACCATCAAGAACACCCAGCTGGCCGAAGAACTGGCGTTGCCGCCGGTGAAGATCCACTGCTCCGTACTCGCCGAGGACGCCATCAAGGCGGCCGTGCGCGATTACAAGCAGAAGAAAGGCTTGCTCTAAGTCGCCTGTCGCAAGGTCACTGACGTTGAGGAAAGAGTTCCGATGGCTATCAGCATGACAGAAGCCGCCGCCAACCACGTGCGGCGTTCCCTCGAAGGGCGCGGCAAGGGCGAAGGCATCCGCCTGGGCGTGCGCACCACCGGCTGCTCGGGCCTGGCCTATGTGCTGGAGTTCGTCGATGAACTGGCTGCCGAAGACCAGGTGTTCGAGAACCATGGCGTGAAGGTCATCATTGACCCGAAGAGCCTGGTGTACCTCGATGGCACCGAGTTGGACTTCGTCAAGGAAGGGTTGAACGAAGGCTTCAAGTTCAACAACCCCAACGTGCGCGGTGAATGTGGCTGCGGCGAAAGCTTCAATGTCTGAGGCTTGACGTGGGTACTCCTTGCCATTTCGCTCTGTTTGACCTCCAGCCTGGCTTCCGTCTGGACCTCGATAAGTTGGCCAACCGCTACCGCGAGTTGGCCCGCGAGGTCCATCCGGACCGTTTCGCCGATGCCTCCGAGCGTGAGCAGCGCGTGGCGCTGGAAAAATCGGCGGCACTGAACGACGCCTACCAGACCCTGCGCAGCGCACCGAGCCGTGCTCGTTACCTGCTGGCCATCAGTGGCCATGAAGTGCCCCAGGAAGTGACCGTGCGTGACCCGGACTTCCTCCTGCAGCAGATGCAGTGGCGCGAAGAGCTCGAAGAGCTGCAGGACGAAGCCGACCTTGACGGTGTGGCGGTGTTCAAGAAGCGCCTGAAGGCGGCACAGGAGACGCTTAACGAGGACTTTGCCGCCTGCTGGGACGTGGCTGCCGAGCGCGACAGGGCCGAGCGCCTGATGCGCCGCATGCAGTTCCTCGACAAGCTCGCCCAGGAAGTGCGCCAACTCGAAGAGCGCCTCGACGATTAACCCCGGCGTTGCCCGTGACGACGCCTAAGGTACTCAGATAAGCATGGCCCTACTGCAGATCGCCGAACCCGGTCAAAGCCCTCAGCCGCACCAGCGTCGCCTGGCGGTGGGGATTGACTTGGGCACCACCAACTCCCTGGTCGCTGCCGTGCGCAGTGGTCGCAGCGAACCCCTGCCCGATGCGCAGGGCAACGTCATTTTGCCGTCCGCGGTACGCTACCTCGAAGGTCGCAGCGAAGTCGGCCTGGCTGCGCGCGAAGCGGCCTCCAGCGACCCGCTCAACACCATTCTGTCGGTCAAGCGCCTGATGGGGCGCGGCCTGGCTGACGTCAAGCAATTGGGCGAGCAACTGCCATACCGTTTTGTCGGCGGCGAGTCGCATATGCCGTTCATCGACACTGTCCAGGGGCCCAAGAGCCCGGTGGAAGTGTCTGCCGACATTCTCAAGGTATTGCGCCAGCGTGCCGAGGAAACCCTCGGGGGCGAGCTGGTGGGCGCAGTGATCACCGTCCCGGCCTATTTCGACGATGCCCAGCGCCAGGCCACCAAGGATGCTGCGCGTCTGGCCGGCCTGAGCGTGCTGCGTCTGCTCAACGAGCCTACCGCCGCAGCCGTTGCCTATGGGCTGGACCAAAACGCCGAAGGCGTGGTGGCGATCTATGACCTGGGCGGCGGCACTTTCGATATCTCCATCCTGCGCCTGACCGGCGGTGTCTTCGAAGTGCTGGCCACCGGTGGCGACACCGCACTGGGCGGGGACGATTTCGATCACGCGATCGCTGGCTGGATCATCGAGCAGGCGGGCCTGTCTTCCGACCTCGATCCGTCCGCCCAGCGCCAGCTGTTGCAGGCTGCCTGTGCTGCCAAGGAAGCCCTGACCGACGCCGATGTCGTCAGCGTGCGTCATGGCGATTGGCAGGGTGAATTGAGCCGTGCCGGTTTCGACGCACTGATCGAGCCGATGATCGCTCGTAGCCTCAAGGCTTGCCGCCGCGCTGTGCGCGACAGTGGCATTGAGCTGGAGGAGGTCGGTGCGGTGGTGATGGTCGGTGGCTCGACCCGCGTACCTCGTGTGCGTGAGGCTGTCGGGGGCTTGTTCGGCCGTACCCCACTGACATCGATCGACCCGGACCAGGTGGTTGCCATCGGTGCTGCCATCCAGGCCGACACCTTGGCCGGCAACCGCCGCGAAGGTGGCGAATTGCTGCTGCTGGACGTCATCCCGCTGTCCCTGGGTCTTGAGACCATGGGCGGCTTGATGGAAAAGGTGATCCCGCGCAACACGACCATTCCGGTGGCCCGCGCGCAGGAGTTCACCACCTACAAGGATGGCCAGTCGGCCATGATGATCCACGTGTTGCAGGGCGAACGCGAGCTGATCAGCGATTGCCGTTCGCTGGCGCGCTTCGAACTGCGCGGCATCCCGGCCATGGTCGCGGGCGCGGCGAAGATCCGCGTCACCTTCCAGGTGGATGCCGATGGCTTGCTCAGTGTCTCGGCTCGCGAACTGGGCTCTGGCGTGGAATCCAGTATCCAGGTCAAACCGTCCTACGGACTGACCGATGGCGAGATTGCCCGCATGCTCAAGGACTCCTTCGAGCATGCAGGTTCCGACAAGCAGGCGCGCCAGCTGCGCGAGCATCAGGTCGACGGCGAACGCCTGCTCGAAGCGGTGCAGGGTGCCCTGGATGCCGACGGTGACCGACTGCTCAGCAGCGAAGAGCGCGAAGCGATCGAGTACCAGATGCAAGAATTGCGTGATTTGCTCAGCGGCACCGATGGCGCGGCCATCGAGCAACAGACCAAGCGTCTGTCGCAGGTGACCGATGCATTTGCCGCCCGTCGCCTTGATTCGACGGTCAAAGCCGCACTGGCCGGGCGCAACCTGAATGAGATCGAGGAGTAACCGATGCCCCAGGTGATTTTCCTGCCGCACGAGAAGTTCTGCCCGGATGGGCTGGTGGTGGAGGTGGAGCCAGGCACCAATATCCTGGAGCTGGCCCACGAGCACCACATCGAGATGGAGAGTGCCTGCGGTGGCGTTTGCGCCTGCACCACCTGCCATTGCATCGTCCGCGAGGGGTTCGACTCGCTGGAAGAGGCCGATGAGCTGGAAGAGGACATGCTGGACAAGGCCTGGGGCCTGGAGGCGCAATCGCGCCTGGCCTGCCAGGTGATCGTCGGGGAAGAAGACCTGACCATCGAGATCCCCAAGTATTCGCTCAACCACGCCGCCGAAGCGCCGCACTGAGGTTTCAGCATGAGCCTGAAATGGATTGATGTACTTGAGATCGCCATCCAGCTTGCGGAAAGCAAGCCGGACGTCGATCCTCGTTATGTGAATTTCGTCGATCTGCACCGCTGGGTGCTGGCTTTGCCAGAATTCAGCGACGATCCGTCACGCGGCGGTGAGAAAGTGCTCGAGGCCATCCAGGCGGCCTGGATCGAAGAAGCCGACTGAGCGTCACCTGCAGGTTAGGCAATCCCCTGGAACCCGCGTATAATTCGCGGGTTTAATTTTTCGCAACACTCAATTTTCTGGAGTTATCCATGGCTGTTCAACGTACTTTCTCCATCATCAAGCCTGACGCCGTTGCCAAGAACGTCATCGGCGAAATCACCACCCGTTTCGAGAAAGCCGGCCTGCGCGTCGTCGCTTCGAAGATGAAGCAACTGTCCAAAGCCGAAGCCGAAGGCTTCTACGCTGAGCACAAAGAGCGCGGCTTCTTCGCTGACCTGGTTGCCTTCATGACTTCGGGCCCAGTCATCGTTCAGGTTCTGGAAGGCGAAAACGCCGTTCTGGCCAACCGTGAGCTGATGGGCGCCACCAACCCGAAAGAAGCTGCTGCCGGCACCATCCGCGCCGACTTCGCCGTTTCCATCGACGAGAACGCTGTCCACGGTTCCGACTCGGAAGCTTCGGCTGCCCGCGAAATCGCTTACTTCTTCTCCGCTACCGAGCTGTGCGACCGCATTCGCTAAGCGAAGCAGGTCTTGGGTGATTCCATGAGTGACATGACTGGCAAGATCAACCTGTTGGGCCTGACCCTGCAGGAAATGGAAAAATTCTTCGAGTCCATCGGAGAGAAGCGTTTTCGTGCCGGTCAGGTCATGAAATGGATTCACCACTTTGGCGTCGATGATTTCGCCGCCATGACCAATGTCGGCAAGGCCTTGCGCGAAAAGCTCGAGGCCGTTGCCGAGATTCGGGCGCCGGAAGTGGTCAGTGAAGACATTTCCGCCGACGGTACCCGCAAGTGGGTGGTCCGTGTTGCTTCCGGCAGCTGCGTCGAAACCGTCTACATCCCTACCGACGATCGCGGCACCCTCTGCGTTTCGTCGCAAGCCGGCTGCGCCCTGGATTGCAGTTTCTGCTCCACCGGCAAGCAAGGCTTCAACAGCAACCTCACCGCCGCCGAAGTGATCGGCCAGGTGTGGCTCGCCAACAAATCCTTCGGTACCGTCCCGGCCAAGATCGACCGCGCCATCACCAACGTGGTCATGATGGGCATGGGCGAGCCGCTTTTGAATTTCGACAATGTCATCGCCGCCATGAAGATCATGATGGACGATCTGGGCTATGGCATTTCCAAGCGCCGCGTCACGCTGTCCACCTCGGGCGTGGTGCCGATGATCGATGAGCTGGCCAAGCACATCGACGTATCCCTCGCGCTGTCGCTGCACGCGCCCAACGACGAACTGCGCAACCAACTGGTACCGATCAACAAGAAGTACCCGCTGAAGATGCTGCTGGACTCGTGCATGGGCTACATGTCGACTTTGGGCGGCAAGCGCGTGCTCACCATCGAGTACACCCTGCTCAAGGACGTCAACGACCAGCCTGAGCATGCCGCCCAGATGATCGAGTTGCTGCGTGATGTGCCGTGCAAGATCAACCTGATCCCGTTCAACCCGTTCCCTCATTCGGGCTACGAGCGGCCGAGCAACAATGCCATCCGCCGCTTCCAGGATCTGCTGCATCACGGTGGCTTCAACGTCACCACCCGCACTACCCGTGGCGAAGACATCGACGCTGCCTGTGGTCAGCTGGTCGGCCAGGTCATGGACCGCACCCGCCGTAGCGAGCGCTACATCGCCGTGCGCCAATTGAGCGCCGACGCAGAGCGCCAAGACAACGCCCCGCGTCACTGACGGTATCCGCCCATGACCTTGCGCGTCGCGCTGTCGATCCTGTCGCTTTCGCTGCTGGCTGGTTGCGTGTCCGGTGGGTCGGGTGACCCTCTGACCAGTCGCCAGGGGCGCGAGGAGGCCGGGCGGGCCTACGTGCAATTGGGCTTGGGTTATTTGCAACAGGGTTTGACTGGCCAGGCCAAGGCGCCTTTGGTGCGGGCCTTGGCACTCAACGGCAACGACGCCGATGCCCATGCCGCCCTGGCGCTGGTACTCCAGGCCGAGGGCGAGCCGGCCCTGGCCGAGGCGCATTTCGACAAAGCCCTGGCGGCGCGGCCGGGGGATACCCGGATTCGCAACAATTACGGCAGTTTCCTTTATGCTCAGGGGCAATTTGCCAAGGCCGAGCAGATGTTTCGCCAAGCCGCCGTCGATACCCTGTATCCTGAGCGCTCGCGGGTCTACGAGAACCTGGGCCTGGTGGCTCTGAAGCTCGAGCGTCGGGACCAGGCGCATGAATACCTGGTCAAAGCCCTGCAACTCAATCCGCGGCAACCGAAGGCGTTGCTCGAAATGGCTGAGTTGTCCTACGAAAACAGGCATTATGTGCCGGCCCGGGACTACTACGATCGTTTCAGCCAGCTGAGCGACCCGAGCGCCCGTAGCCTGTTACTGGGCAGCCGCCTTGCCCAGGCATTCGACGAGCCAGGCACCGTGGCCGAACTGGGCCAGCAATTACAACGACTTTATCCCGGTACGCCGGAATATCAGCAATACCTGTCGGAGCAACGATGAAAGCCGCGCACCCCGAAGTAGCAGCAGCGACTCGCCAGAATCCCGGTGAGGTCTTGCGCCAGGCCCGCGAGAGCCGGGAATGGTCGCAAGCCGAGGTGGCCCGTAAGCTCAACCTCACGCTAAGTTCGTTGAACAACCTTGAAAACGGCGCCTTCGACAAGCTGCCAGGGCATACCTTCGCCCGTGGTTACATCCGTGCCTACGCCAAGCTGATGGACATGGACCAGGCGCCTTTGGTCGAGGCCTTCGATCACTACACCGGTACCCACGCCAAGGGAAGCGAGGTCCACTCGTTGGGCCGGATCGAAGAGCCGGTGCGCCTGTCGCACAACATTCTGCGCGGGGTCAGCCTGCTCTTGCTGGTGGTCGTGGTCGGCGGTGGCTTCTTCTGGTGGCAGGACCAGAGCAGCCTGCGCGGCAAGGACCTGGCCAAGATCGCCCTTGAGCATGTCGAGGTCGAGAGTGCCGATGGCACCACCCAGATCCATCCGCTGGACGAGCCAGAAGACCAGGCCGTGACCGAAGGCCAGCAGCCCGAAGCCGCGCCGCTGCCGCTCGAACAGGCCACCGAGGGCTCCAGCCCTGAGGCTGCGATCAGCAGCGAAGCACCGGCAACCACGACCGAAGCCCCCGTAGCCGCGCCGGCGCCCCAGGCTCCAGCCGCAGTCCCGACCGCCAATGCGCCTGTGGCACCTGCTGCGCCTGTCGTGCCCGCCGCGGCTGTCCCTGTCGCGCCTGCTGTCAATGCACCGGTCACTGCCGCGCCGACCCCGGCCGAAGTGCCGGCAGGCAGCGCCAAGGTTCAAATCCAGTTCACCGCCGATTGCTGGACCCAGGTCACTGACGGCAACGGTAAGGTGCTGTTCAGCGCCATCAAACGCAAGGGCGACAGCCTCGACCTGAATGGCAAGCCGCCGTTCTCGGTGCGCCTGGGCTTTGCCCGTGGCGCCCAGGTCAGCTACAACGGCCAGCCGGTCGACGTAGCTCCGTTCACCAGTGGCGAGACCGCTCGCCTGAAGTTGGGACAGTAACCATGCACGGCGAATCTCCGATCAAACGTCGCGAATCCCGGAAGATCTGGGTCGGCAATGTACCGGTGGGTGGCGATGCCCCTATCGCGGTGCAGAGCATGACCAACACCGATACCAATGACGTCGCCGCCACCGTCGCGCAGATCCAGCGCTTGGTCGATGCCGGCGTCGATATCGTCCGTGTGTCGGTACCGGATATGGACGCTGCCGAGGCGTTCGGCCGAATCAAGCAGCAGGTCAGCGTGCCGCTGGTCGCCGACATCCACTTCGACTACCGCATCGCGTTGCGCGTGGCTGAGCTGGGCGTCGACTGTCTGCGCATCAACCCGGGCAACATCGGCCGTGAGGACCGTGTGCGTGCGGTGGTCGACGCCGCCCGTGACCGCGGCATCCCGATCCGCATCGGCGTCAACGCCGGCTCCCTGGAAAAGGACCTGCAAAAGAAATACGGCGAACCGACCCCAGCAGCGCTGGTCGAGTCGGCACTGCGTCATGTGGAGCACCTGGATCGTCTCGACTTCCAGGACTTCAAGGTCAGCGTCAAGGCGTCCGACGTGTTCATGGCCGTGGAAGCCTACCGCCTGCTTGCCAAGCAGATCGTCCAGCCCCTGCACCTGGGCATCACCGAAGCCGGTGGCCTGCGTTCGGGGACGGTGAAATCCGCCGTTGGCCTCGGTATGCTGCTGGCCGAAGGCATTGGCGATACCATTCGCATTTCCCTGGCCGCCGACCCGGTCGAGGAAGTGAAGGTCGGCTACGACATCCTCAAGTCGCTGCACCTGCGTTCGCGCGGCATCAACTTCATCGCCTGCCCGAGCTGCTCGCGGCAGAACTTCGATGTGGTCAAGACCATGAACGAGCTGGAAGGGCGCCTGGAAGACCTGTTGGTACCGCTGGACGTGGCCGTGATTGGTTGCGTGGTCAACGGCCCGGGCGAAGCCAAGGAGTCCCACGTGGGGCTGACCGGCGGTACGCCGAACCTGGTCTACATCGACGGCAAGCCGTCGCAGAAGCTGACCAATGACAACCTGGTCGATGAGCTGGAAAAACTCATCCGCCAGAAAGCGGCCGAAAAGGCCGAGGCCGACGCGGCGCTGATCGCCCGCGGCTGATACCCAGATTCGTAAGGACTTTTCGTGAGCAAATCGCTGCAAGCCATCCGTGGCATGAACGACATCCTGCCCGACCAGTCGCCCCTGTGGCGCTACTTCGAGGGTACCGTGGCCGGCCTGCTGGATAACTATGGCTACAGCCAGATCCGCACGCCGATCGTCGAGTTCACCGAGCTGTTCAAGCGCTCGATCGGTGAAGTCACCGATATCGTCGAAAAAGAGATGTACACCTTCGAGGACCGTAACGGCGACTCGCTCACCTTGCGTCCTGAAGGCACCGCAGCCTGCGTGCGCGCCGTGCTCGAGCATGGCATCACCGGCAATGGCCAGGTGCAGAAGCTGTGGTACGTCGGTCAGATGTTCCGCCACGAGCGTCCGCAGAAGGGCCGCTACCGCCAGTTCCACCAGATCGGTGTCGAGGTGTTCAACCTCGAAGGTCCGGATGTCGATGCCGAACTGATCATGCTGACCTGGCGTCTGTGGGGCCTGTTGGGCATCCAGGACGCGGTCAAACTGGAGCTCAACAGCCTCGGCACAAGCGAGGCCCGCGCACGCTACCGCGATGCGTTGGTCGAGTTCCTGTCGGCACGTCTCGAGCAACTGGACGAAGACAGCCAGCGTCGCCTCAAGAGCAACCCGCTGCGCATCCTCGACAGCAAAGACCAAGGTACCCAGGCGGTACTGGTCGGCGCGCCGAAGCTCGAAGATTACCTGGACGAAGAGTCCCGTGTGCATTTCGAGGGGCTCAAGGCTCGCCTGGATGCTGCCGGCATTCCGTTCGTGATCAATACCAAGCTGGTCCGCGGCCTGGACTACTACAGCAAGACCGTGTTCGAGTGGGTCACCGACAAGCTCGGCGCCCAGGGCACCGTCTGTGCCGGTGGCCGCTATGACGGCCTGGTCGAGCAGATGGGCGGCAAGCCGACCCCCGGCGTTGGTTTCGCCATGGGCATCGAGCGCCTGATCCTGCTGCTGGAGACCCTGGGCAAGGTGCCCGAGTCCATCAGCCGTCAGATCGACGTTTACCTGTGCGCCTTCGGCGAGCAGGCGGAGCTGGCCGGCCTGCGTCTCTCCGAGGCCCTGCGTGATCGCCTGCCGGGTCTGCGCCTGGCGGTCAACGCCGGTGGCGGCAGCTTCAAGAGCCAGTTCAAGAAGGCCGACAAGAGCGGGGCCCTGTTTGCCCTGATCCTCGGTGATGACGAGCTGGCGCAGCAAGTGATTGGATTCAAGCCCCTGCGTGGCCAGGGCGAACAACAGAACATTGCCTGGGATGCTCTGGCCGAGCACCTGCAAGCCGCTGTCGCGCAGGCGTGACAGGGTCAAACAGCCGAATTGCTGAAAAGGAGTATTGGGGTGTCGAGTACCGATGATGATGGCCTGGCCGCAGCCAAGGACTGGTGGAACCGCAACGGCAAGCCGCTGCTGACCGGTGCCCTGCTGGCTGGCGTGGTGGTGATGGGCTGGCAGACCTGGCACAAGTACCAGAACAACCAGTCGCAAGGCGCCTCGGCCCTGTACCAGGCCCTGCTGGAAACCAGCCTGACGCCAAGTGGCCAGCCAGACGCGACCAAGGTCGCGGAGCTGTCCGGCAAGCTCAAGAGCGAGTTCGGTGGCTCGGCCTATGCCCAATACGGCAGCCTGTTCGTGGCCAAGGTCGCGGTCGACAGCGGCAAGCTTGACGACGCCGCCGCCGAACTCAAGAGCGTGATGGACAAGCCGGCCGACGCCACCTTGGGCGAGATTGCGCGTCAACGCCTGGCCCGTGTGCTGGCCGCCCAGGACAAAGCCGAAGACGCCCTCAAGCTGCTCGACGGCGATGCCGATAAGGCCTTCCTGGCCAGTCGCGAAGAGCTCAAGGGCGACCTGCTGGTCCAGCTGGGGCGTGCCGACGATGCCCATAGCGCCTATGAAAAAGCCAAGGCTGCGCTGTCCGATGACGCCGCGGTCGGTGGCCTGCAACTGAAGCTGGATGACCTGGCCAAAGGGGACGCCTGACGTGATCGGTTGGAAACAAGCAGCAGTGCTGACCCTGGCCGTTCTGGCCGCAGGTTGCAGCAGCAACAGCAAGAAGGAACTGCCCCCGGCCGAGCTGACCAAGTTCACCGAGGAAGTGGTGCTCAAGAAGCAGTGGAGCCGCTCGATCGGCGACGGCCAGGGTGAGACCTACAACACCTTGGTCCCAGCCATCGAGAACGACCGTATCTACGCCTCCGACGTCAACGGTCGGGTCATGGCCCTGAACCGCATCGATGGCGACGTGGTATGGAAAAAGGACCTGGACCTGTCGGTCTCCGGCGCGGTTGGTGTGGGTTACGGCCTGGTCATGCTCGGCACCCTCAAGGGCGAAGTCATTGCCCTGGATGCCAGCACCGGCGAAGAGCGCTGGCGTTCGCGGGTGACCAGCGAAGTACTGGCGCCGCCTGCCAACAACGGTGACGTGGTGGTGGTGCAGACCCAGGACGACCGCCTGATCGGCCTCGACGCGGCCACCGGTGACCGCCTGTGGATCTACGAGAACACCCCGGCCGTACTGACCCTGCGCGGCACCGGTGCGCCGGTGGTGACCAACCGCCTGGCGGTGGCCGGCCTGTCCACCGGCAAGGTGGTCGCGGTGGATGTGCGCAACGGCGTGCCAGTGTGGGAGAGCCGCGTGGCCATTCCGCAGGGCCGTTCGGAGCTCGATCGCGTGGTAGACATCGACGGCGGCCTGCTGCTGTCCGGTGGCACCCTGTACGTGAGCACCTACCAGGGCCGCGTCGCGGGCCTGGACCTGGAAAGCGGCCGTGTGCTGTGGCAGCGCGATGCCTCCAGCTACGTCGGTGTCGCTCAAGGCTTCGGCAACGTCTATGTCAGCGAAGCGTCGGGCACCGTGGAAAGCGTCGATGAGCGCTCGTCCAGCGCCCTGTGGACCAACGACTCCATGGCACGCCGTCAGCTGTCGGCGCCGGAAGTGTTCTCCAGCTACGTGGCCGTGGGCGACTTCGAGGGCTACCTGCACCTGCTCAGCCAGGTCGATGGTCGCTTCGTCGGTCGCGAGCGAATCGACAGCGATGGCCTGCGCGCACGTCCCCTGGTGGTCGGCGACACCATCTATGTCTTCGGCAACAGCGGCAAACTCGAGGCACTGACCATCCGCTGAAGCTAAGCTTGAGGCCGGATACGGTCTCGAGCCGCGGCGCATGATGCGCCGCACGAACTCCGGCCGCTGCCTTGCAGCGGCCTTTGCATTTTCAAGAATTCAAGAGTGGAGAGCCGCATGGTTCCCGTAATCGCCCTGGTGGGACGGCCGAACGTCGGCAAATCCACCATGTTCAACCGCCTGACCAAGACCCGCGATGCCATCGTCGGTGACCTGTCGGGCCTGACCCGTGACCGCCAGTATGGTGATGCCACCTGGCAGGGTCGCTCGTACATCCTGATCGACACCGGTGGTATCACCGGCGACGAAGTGGGCATGGACGAGAAGATGGCCGAGCAATCGCTGATGGCCATCGAAGAAGCCGACTACGTGTTGTTCCTGGTCGATGCCCGCGCCGGTATGACCGCCGCCGACCAGATGATCGCCGAGCACCTGCGCAAGCGGAACAAAGAGGCGATCTTGGTCGCCAACAAGATCGATAACATCGATGCGGACGTCGCCCGCGCCGAGTTCTCGCCATTGGGCATGGGCAATGCCATTCCCGTAGCCGGTTCCCAGGGCCGTGGCATCAACGCCCTGATGGAAAGCGTGCTGGGCCACATCCCGCGCGACAAGGTCGAGGAAGCCCTCGACGAAGACGTCGCCGAAGGGGAAGAGGCCGCGCGTATTCCTGGCCCGAGCGAGAAGGATGGCATCAAGATCGCCATCATCGGCCGCCCCAACGTCGGCAAGTCGACCCTGGTCAACCGCATGCTCGGTGAAGAGCGCGTGGTGGTCTACGACCAGCCGGGCACCACCCGTGACAGTATCTACATCCCGTTTGAGCGTGATGACGAGAAGTACACCTTCATCGACACCGCTGGGGTGCGCAAGCGCGGCAAGATCCACGAGGAAGTCGAGAAGTTCTCGGTGGTCAAAACACTGCAGGCGATCAAGGACGCCAACGTGGTGATCTTTGTCATGGACGCCCGCGAAGGCGTGGTCGACCATGACCTGAACCTGCTGGGCTTCGCCTTGGAAGCAGGTCGCGCCATCGTTATCGCGCTGAACAAGTGGGACGGCATGGAGCCGAGCGAGCGCGATTACGTGAAGACGGAGCTCGAGCGTCGGCTGTTCTTCGTCGACTTCGCCGACATCCACTTCATTTCCGCGCTGCACGGCACCGGTGTGGGCCATTTGTACAAATCCGTGCAGGCTGCGTTCAAGTCGGCGGTCACCCGTTGGCCGACCAGCCGCCTGACCCAGATCCTTGAGGATGCCATCAGCGAGCACCAGCCGCCGATGGTCAACGGTCGCCGCATCAAGCTGCGCTATGCCCACCTGGGTGGCGCGAACCCGCCGTTGATCGTGATCCACGGCAACCAGACCGACAAGATCCCGCGGTCGTACTCGCGTTACCTGGAAAACACCTACCGCCGGGTGCTCAAGCTGGTCGGTACGCCGATTCGCATCGAGTACAAGGGCAGCGACAACCCGTTCGAGGGCAAGAAGAACACCCTCACTGATCGTCAGGTCAACAAGAAGCGTCGCCTGATGTCGCACCACAAGAAGGCCGAGAAGAAGCGCAAGGACAAGCGCAAGTAGGCCTATTGGGGGCGCTCTGCGGCCCTTTGCGGGTGAGCCCGCTGCCGTAGGTAGCGCATCGCAATTGAGCGCGATGCAATACCTGCGGCAGCGGGCTCACCCGTGAAGAGGCCTGTTGACCCAAGGCAATCCCCCTATTGTTTCAACCTTTTTCCTGACCGCTCGATCCGCTATGCTCGGCCTCTACCCCGTGCCGAATGCAGTGTTCAGGAAAGAGGGCTTCATGATCCGCAGCAAATTGCCGAACGTCGGCACGACCATCTTCACCACCATGTCGCAGCTCGCTGTGCAGACCGGTGCGCTCAACCTGTCCCAAGGCTTCCCTGACTTCGACGCGCCCCAGGCGCTGCTCGACGCGGTGTGCCGCCATGTCATGGCCGGCCATAACCAATACTCGCCGATGACCGGCCTGCCAGCCTTGCGCCAGCAGGTGGTGGCCAAGATCGCGCGTCTGTACGGCGCCACGGTCGATGCCGATCATGAGGTGACCATCACGCCGGGTGCCACCGAGGCGATCTTCTGTGCCATCCAGGCGGTGATTCAGGCGGGTGATGAGGTGATCGTCTTCGACCCCTCCTACGACAGCTATGAGCCGTCCGTGGAACTGGCCGGCGGGCGCTGCGTGCATGTGCAGCTCTGCGATGGCGATTTCCGTATCGATTGGCAGAAGTTCAGCGATGCGCTGACGCCGCGAACGCGCATGGTCATCCTCAACTCGCCACACAACCCCAGCGGCGCCTTGATCAGCCGTGAGGACCTGGACCAATTGGCGCGTCTGATCGAAGGCCGCGATATCTACCTGATCAGCGACGAAGTCTATGAGCACCTGATCTATGACGGCGTGCGCCATGCCAGCGTATTGGCTCATGAGCAGCTGTACTCGCGCGCGTTCGTGATCAGCTCGTTCGGCAAGACCTATCACGTCACCGGCTGGAAGACCGGCTATGTAGTGGCGCCACCGGCCTTGAGCGCGGAGCTGCGCAAGGTCCACCAATACGTCAACTTCTGCGGCGTGACGCCGTTGCAGTGTGCCTTGGCCGACTACATGGCTGAGCACCCGCAGCACCTGGATGAACTACCGGGCTTCTATCAGGCCAAGCGCGATTTGTTCTGCGATTTGCTGCAGGACTCGCGTTTCACCTTCACCCGCACGCCAGGCACTTACTTCCAACTGGTGGACTATTCGCAGATCCGCCCGGATCTGGGCGATGTCGAGATGTCCCTGTGGCTGACCCGTGAACACGGCGTGGCCACCATTCCGGTTTCGGTGTTCTACCAGCAACCCATCCCCGAGCAACGCCTGGTGCGCCTGTGCTTTGCCAAACGTGAGGAGACGCTGCGTCAGGCGGCGGAAAAACTATGCGCGATCTGAGTGAACTGCCCAATCTGAAAGTCGCCCTGGTGCAGACAACCCTGGCCTGGCACGACCGCGAGGCCAACTATGCGCATTTCGAAGAGCTGTTGGCCCAGGTCGGTGAAGCGGATCTGGTGATCCTTCCCGAGATGTTCACCACCGGTTTCTCCATGGAGTCCGAAAGCCTCGCCGAGCCCGAGAATGGGCCGACCTACAAGTGGCTCAAGGCCCAGGCCAAGAAGTTCGATACGGTGATCACCGGCAGCGTGATCATCCAGGCCGCAGATGGCAGCCACCGCAACCGGCTGCTTTGGGCACGGCCCGATGGCGAGATCCTGCATTACGACAAGCGCCACCTGTTCCGCATGGCCGGTGAGCATCGGCACTACACCCCGGGCGAGCGCCAGGTGCAGTTCGAGCTCAAGGGCTGGCGCGTGCGTCCGCTGATCTGCTACGACCTGCGCTTCCCGGTGTGGAGCCGTGATGCCCAGGACACCGACCTGCTGCTGTATACCGCCAACTGGCCGGCCGCACGCCGTCAGCACTGGAACCGTCTGTTGCCGGCGCGGGGGATCGAAAACCTGTGCTATGTGGCGGCGGTGAACCGTGTCGGCACCGACGGCAAGGGCTTTGCCTATTCCGGCGACAGCCAGGTGCTGGATTTCCAGGGCGAGAGCCTGCTCAGTGCCGGCGAGGCCGATGGAGTGTTCACGGCGGTGCTGAGCGCGGCGGACCTGGCGGCCTATCGTGCGCGCTTCCCGGCCAATCTGGATGCCGATACCTTCGAGCTGCATTGAGACCTAGGGGCTGCTTGGCAGCCCATCGCGGCGCAAGGCCGCTCTTACAGGGGATTGCGGTCTCCTGCAAGAGCGGCCTTGCGCCAGGAAAGGGGCGCCTTTGGGATCAATACACATCCCGCCGATACCGCCCGTCCTCGATCAGTTGCTGCACCACCTCGGCCCCGAGGATGCCACTGAGCGCCGCATCCACCCCAGCGGCCATTCCCTGCAAGCTGCCACAGACATAGACACATGCCCCGTCGGCTATCCAGCGGCTGAGCGTCTCGGCCTGCTGCAAGAGCACATCCTGTACATAGACTTTCTCCGCCTGGTCGCGGGAAAACGCCAGGTCCAGTCGTTGCAGGTCGCCATCGGCCAACCAGGTTTGAAGCTCGTCGCCACACAGCAGGTCATGGGCGCGGTTACGCTCGCCGAACAGCAACCAGTTGCGCCGCTCGCCAGCGGCGATACGCGCCTTGAGCAGACTGCGCAGGCCGGCAAGGCCCGTGCCGTTGCCGATCAGGATCATCGGTGCAGGCGCATCCGGGAGGCGGAAGCCGCTGTTGCGGCGCAGGCGCAGGCTGATGTTGCCCTGCAGCGGGAGGTATTCGGTCAACCAGCCCGAGCCCAGGCCCAAGGTGCCATCGGGGCGTCGCTCCTGGCGCACGATCAGCTCCAGAACGCCGTCGCTGGCGATCGAGGCAATGGAATATTCCCGTGCGGTGATGGGAATCAAGGCATCGACCAATGCCTGGGCGTGCAGGCCCACCAGATGCTCTCGGCTCAGCGGTAACTGGCGAGTGGCCAGGGCCTGGCCGAGGGGCTCATCCAGACCGTCCAGTCGCACCGGTGTCGTTGCGTCCAGGCCCAGCCCGGCGAGCAAGGCGTCGATGCGCGGTTGGCCGTTACGCGGCAGGACTTCCACCAGATCGCCGGCTTCCCAGGTCTGAGGTTGGTCTGACTGAAGCCCCAGCAGGTAGACCGGTGCGCCCTGGCTGCCAGGGTTCAGGCATTGGCGCTGGCGCAACGTCCAATTGGCGAACGACGGCGCTTGCCAGGCTGTCACCGGCTGGGCTCCGGTCAGTTGGGCGAGCTCCTGTTGCCACTGCTGCAAGGCGGCGGGGTCGGCGTTGTCCACCTCTACCGGGCTGAAGGCGCGGGTGGCGCCACGCTCGCCCAGCCAGGCCTGAAGCCTGCGAGCGAAGCCACAGAAATGCGGGTACTGGCGATCGCCCAGCGCGAGCACCGCGTAGTTCAAGTGGTTCAGCGCCCACGGTTGGCCCAGCACCTTGCGCTCGAAGGTGCGGGCACTGTCAGGGGCTTCGCCGTCGCCGAAGGTGCTCACCACGAACAGGGCGCGACGGGCCTGTTGCAGGTCGCTTTCACCCAGCTCGGCCAATGGACGGACCTGCACCGGCAGGCCGGCCGCTTGCAATTGGCCGGCACTCTGCCAGGCCAGTTGTTCGGCGAAACCGCTCTGGCTGGCGAAACCGATCAGCCAGCTGTCGGCGCTCGCCTTGGCACTGGATACTGAGCTGCGCGCCGCCCGTACCTGGCGCTTCTTGCGCCGACGGTCGAGGTACAGCAGCCACCCAGTGATGAAGAACAGCGGCATGGTCAGGCTGGCCACGGTGACGATGATCCGTCCTGGCAGGCCGAAGTAGCTGCCTACGTGCAGGGCATAGACGCTTTGCAGCAACTGCGCCTTGAACGACTTTTCGGTGTAGCGCTCATGGCGTTTCACCTGGCCGGTGGCCGGGTCCAGCGTCAGGGTATTGAAGGCGCGTTCGTGATCGGCGCCCTCGAGCAGGTAGAAGAGCGTGGCCGGCTGCCCACCGGCAGGCGGCAGGCGCAGGTTGTAGCTCACAAGGCTGGGGCCTGCGGCCTCCTTGAGGCTGGTCCAGATGGCGTCGTAGTCCACCACCAAAGGCGGTGCGTTCTTGTCGAGCTTTTGCGGGCCGTGGCGCCCACGGCCTTCGCCACGCTTGTGCTGCTGCCCGGCGGTGGGGGCGTCGGCCAGCAGTTTGTTCAAGCCTTCGCGGTACCACTCGTAGGACCAGAACAGGCCCGTCAAGGCGAACAGCAGATAGAACAGCAGGCACCAGGTTCCGGCGACGGCGTGCAGGTCCCAGTTGAAGGCGCGGCCTTTCTTGGCCCACTCCAGTGTCAGCCAGGCTCGCCAGTTCAGCGCCTGGCGTGGCCAGCGCAAGTACAGGCCCGAGAGGCAGAAGAACACCAGCATCAGGGTGCAGGCGCCGGTGATTTGCCGGCCGGTGTCGCCCATGGCCAAAAAGCGGTGCAACTGCAGCATCAGGTTGAAGAAGCCTTGCCCGGTGACTTCGCCCTGGAATTGGCCGGTGTAGGGATCGGCATAACGCATTTCGCCGCGACGCTGGCCCGGTGGCGGCTGGAAGAAGATCCGCGCGGCGTTGCCATCGCGGGTGTCGACCCACAGCATCGAGACGGTATCGCCTTGGGCGGCTTCGACTCGGCGCACCAGCTCGGTCGGTGGCAGCACGCCTTCCTCGCGCACCTGGACCTTGAGTACGTCCGGGTTGAACAGGCGCAGCAGTTCTTCCTGGAAGGAGTAGACCGCCCCGGTGATCCCCATCAATGCCAGCACCAGGCCGGCGGTGATGCCAAAGAACCAGTGCAATTGGAACAGCGACTTCTTCACCACATCGTTCACCTTGTCTGGGCGCCGGGCGAGGCGCGGCGTGCATTATGCCTTGGTACGCGAAAGCCCCGGTCACCGGAAAGGTGAGCGGGGCTTTCGACCAGCGTGCTTAGAAGTGGACGCTGGTGGTCAGCAGGGCAGTGCGGCCTGCCGCCTGGTTGGCGAAGTGTGTGGAATACGCCTTGTCGTAGTAGACCTCGTTGGTGAGGTTTTGCACGTTCAGCTGCAAGTCGATGTTCTTGGTCAGCTTGTACGCGGCCATGGCGTCGTAGCGCACGTAGCTGTCAACCATGGTGGTGTTGGCGACGTTGCCGTAGACATCATCCACGTAGAAGGCGCCACCACCGACGGTCAGCTTGGGCGTGATCGAGTAAGTGGTCCACAGGCTTGCGCTGTTGTTGGGAGTGTTCGGCAACTGGTTGCCGTCGTTGGCCTTGCCCATCGGGCCGCCATCGACCTGGCGAGCTTCCAGGTAGGTGTAGCCTGCGAAGACCTGCCACTTGTCGGTGAGCTTGCCGCTGGCCGACAGTTCGATACCGTCCACGCGGGTCTTGCCGACGTTCTCGTAGCTGGTGGTGTCGACCTGGACGCGGGCATTGTCTTTCTCGGTACGGAACACGGCAGCGGCCAGCGACAGGCGCTCGTCGAGCAGGTCCCACTTGGTGCCGATCTCGTAGTTAGTGGTCTCTTCCGGCTCCATGTCGCTGCTCAGGATCTGACCACCACGGTTCGCGGTACCCGACAGCGGGTTGGCTTCGGTACCTTCACCGAGCATGGCACCTGGCGGGGTCGCGGAGGTGGCATAGGAGACGTAGATGCTGCCGTTGTCCGCCGGTTTCCACACCAGGCCCAACTGGCCAGTGAAGAACTCGCTCTTGTCGCGACCCTTGTTCAGGGTCCCGTCCTTGTTCACGACGGTGGAGCCATCGGCGTTGTAGCCACGGAACTTGGTGTCGAAGTGGTCATAGCGCAGGCCCATGTTCAACAGCCACTGGGGGGTCAGCTCCAGGGTGTCGAAGGCATAGATCGCACGGGTCTTGCTGCTGGTCTTGGTGCCCGCGTAGTTACGCTCCACGGTGCCGTCCCACGCATCGTCCGGGTTCGGATCGCTCAGCGAGGTGCAGCTGCCGCCATGGCTTGGACCGGTGCAATCCTCGATCTTGCTGTTGGGGGTGACCTTGTAGCTCTGGCGGTCCGAATCTTCCTTGGTGAACTCGACACCGGTGGAGAAGTTGTTCTTGAAGCCGCCCACGAAGAATTCGCCGAACAGGTCGGTCTGGTTGGTGGTGGTAGCGGTGTTGCCCACGCGGGTGTTCGCGCGGCGCCATACGCCGTTGTTGTTCACGTTGCCGGCGCTGTCGTCAGGCTGGGTCAGGACGTAGTCCTGCATGCTGTTGCCGTGACGCAGGGTGTTCTTGATGGTCAGCGAGTCGCTCAGGTCGTGCTCGACGGCGATGGTCGCGATATCGGTGCGGGTCTTGCGGAAGTCGCGCCCGGTCAGACCGTAGAAATTGTCGCTGTCACCGCCATCGACCGGCTTGTCAGGATGAGCCGAGGTCCGGGCGTTGCTGCCTGCGCGCGGGATGCTGTAAGGGATGCCGGAATCTGGCAGGTCATCGCTTTCCAGGTGGTAGTAGTCGAGGTTCACGCGGGTCGGGGTGCCGAGGCCGAAGGCCAGGGACGGTGCGATACCCCAGCGGTCGTAGTTGACCTTGTCGCGACCGGCGACCTTGCTGTCGTGGGTCATCAGGTTAAGGCGACCGGCAACGGTATCGCTGAACTGGTAGTTGCCGTCGAGGGTGTAGCGCTGGGTCTGGTCGCTGCCCCAGGTGTAGCCTGCGTCGAACGAGTTGCCCAGGTGAGCGCGCTTGCTCACCAGGTTGATGGTGCCACCCGCCGCGCCGCGGCCGCCGATGGCGGAGTTCGGGCCTTTGGCGACTTCCACCGACTCGACGGCGAAGATCTCGCGGGTCTGGGCGCCGGTGTCACGCACGCCATCGAGGTAGGTATCGCCCTGGGCGTCGAAGCCACGGATGAACGGACGGTCGCCCTGAGGGTTGCCACCTTCGCCAGCGCCAAAGGTGATGCCTGGCACGGTACGCAGGGCATCCTGCAGGGTGAGGGCGTTGGTGTCCTTGATGACTTGTTGTGGGATCACGGTGATCGAGCGTGGTGTATCCACCAGCGGTGCTGTGTACTTCTGCGACGAGGCCTTCTCGACTTTGTAGTCGGTGCTGGCCTGCTCGGCTTTGCCATTGACGCTGGTGGCATCCAGGGTAATGGCGTTATTGGCAGCAGGATCAGCCGCATAGGCAGAAGTGGCGGTGATCGCCATGCCGATGGCGGAGACGAGCAGACGTGGTGAACTCACAGCAGATGGCACGTGACGCATTTCGATGAACCTTCCCCAAGGTTTGAAGTCTGCGGATCTTAATGTAAGCAATTGTGAGTCTCAATTGAGAATCGTTAACAGTCGCACAAAATTTACAATCTTTACAATTTCTCTTTACGGTTTCCGAGCGCTGGCGCGTCTTAATGCGCGACGGGGCTTGTGCGGTGTAAAAGGGAATCAATATCATTGATGGCTTTCCTACCTACCAAGGTGCCGCCGTCATGCTGCTTCACATTCCCGGCCTGTTCGATGCCGACGAGCTCTCCCGCATCCGTGAGGCGCTGGAGCAGGCGGACTGGGCCGATGGCAAGGTCACCGCGGGTTACCAGTCGGCCAAGGCCAAGCACAACCTGCAGTTGCCCGAAGGGCACGCGCTGGCCAAGGAGATTGGCAGCGCCCTGATCGATCGCCTGTGGCACAATCCGCTGTTCATGTCCGCGGCCTTGCCGCACAAGGTCTTCCCGCCGCTGATCAACTGCTATCGCGAAGGCGGCAATTTCGACTTTCATATCGACAATGCGCTGCGCCAGCCTAAGGGCAGCCCCGAGCGGATACGCACGGATGTCTCATCCACATTGTTCCTGAGCGACCCGGACAGCTACGACGGCGGCGAACTGGTGATCCAGGACACCTATGGTGTGCAGCAGGTCAAGCTGGCGGCAGGCGACATGGTGCTGTATCCCGGCACCAGCCTGCACAAGGTCAATCCGGTCACCCGTGGGGCGCGCTATGCGGCGTTTTTCTGGACCCAAAGCCTGGTCCGCGAGGACAGCCAGCGCGCCCTGTTGTTCGACATGGACAACGCTATCCGGCAGCTCACCGCCGATGTGCCGGACCACCCGTCGTTGCTGCAACTGACGGGCACCTATCACAACCTGTTGCGCCGCTGGGCCGAGGTCTGAGCCGTGTCGTATCAGTTGCGTCGTGAGGACGTCGTCGATATCGCAGGCCTGCAGGCCATGCTCGAACAGAGTCCCGGCACGGCGGCCCAAGCCATCCTGGCAGCGGCGGGAAGGGGGGCGGTCGAGGCGCAATTGCTGCTCGGGCAGATTCTGCTGGATGGACGCGGTATCGAGCAGGATCGGGTGCTGGCGCGGCAGTGGTTTGGCATTGCGGCCCAAGGCGGTAGCGCCATGGGACACAACATGCTGGGGCGCTGCCTGGAGCATGGCTGGGGCGGGGAGCCCAACCTGGCCATGGCCGCTGCGCACTATCGCCAGGCTGCCGACGCTGGGCTGGATTGGGGGCTGTACAACTACGCCAACCTGCTGGCCACCGGCCGCGGTGTCGCCGTGGACCAGGCGCGTGCGTTGAGCTGCTACGAAAAGGCCGCGCACCTGGGGCACGCCAAGTCGATGAACCTGTATGGCCGTTATCTGGAGCAGGGGATCGCCACCGCGGCCAGTCCGGCGCGCGCGGTGCGTTGGTATCGTCGTTCGGCCGAGGCGGGGGATTTTCGCGGCATGTTCAGCCTGGCGATGGTGCTCGTCGAGCGCGGGCAATTGGCCGAGGCGCAGCCTTGGCTGGAGCGGGCGCGGATCGAGGGGAACCTGAATTTTCTGAACAGTGCCTTGGTGACCTTGCAGCAGGCCGGGCCGATGCTGATGACGTTTGCCGCTCGGTATGCCGAAGAACTGCAAAAACGCCGGCAGTGAGGGCGTCTGTGCCGGCTCTTTCGCAGGTAAACCCGCAGGTTTCTCTAGGCCTCTTGATGACTCACACATGAAAACGGGGCCTTGCGGCCCCGTCGTGCATTACAGGTAGTACGCCTTCAGCGGCGGGAAGCCGTTGAACTCCACCGCGCTGTAGCTGGTGGTGTAGGCGCCGGTGGACAGCCAGTAGAGGCGGTCACCGATGGCCAGGTTCAGCGGCAGGCCGTACTTGTAGTGCTCGTACATGATGTCGGCGCTGTCGCAGGTAGGGCCGGCGATGACCACTTCTTCGGTCTCGCCTTTCTTCTCGGTCCAGATCGGGAACTTGATCGACTCGTCCATGGTTTCGATCAGGCCGGAGAACTTGCCCACGTCGGTGTAGATCCAGCGCTCGACGGCAGTGCGCGATTTACGCGCCACCAGCACCACTTCGCTGACCAGGATGCCGGCGTTGGCGATCAGCGAGCGGCCTGGCTCGAGGATGATTTCCGGCAGATCGTCACCGAAGTCTTCCTTGAGGAAGCGGATGATTTCCTCGGCGTAGGTCTCGAGGCTGTTGGTGCGGGTGATGTAGTTGGCCGGGAAGCCGCCGCCCATGTTGATCAGCTTGAGCTCGATGCCGTCTTCTTCTTTCAGACGCTCGAAGATCACCTTGACCTTGGCGATGGCTGCGTCCCAGACGCTGATGTCGCGCTGCTGGGAGCCCACGTGGAAGGAAATGCCGTACGGCACCAGGCCCAGGTCGCGGGCCAGGATCAGCAGGTCCATGGCCATGTCGGTCTGGCAGCCGAACTTGCGCGACAGCGGCCAGTCGGCGGTGGTGGAGCCTTCGGTGAGGATGCGCACATAGACTTTCGAGCCCGGTGCGGCCTTGGCGATGTTGCGCAGGTCCGCTTCGGAGTCGGTGGCATACAGGCGCACACCCTTCTCGTAGAAGTAGCGGATGTCCTTGGATTTCTTGATGGTGTTGCCGTAGCTGATGCGGTCGGCGGTGACGCCACGGCCCAGCACTTTATCCAGCTCGTAGATCGAGGCGATGTCGAAGCTCGAGCCTTTTTCCTTGAGCAAGTCGATGATCTCGACCGCCGGGTTGGCCTTGACGGCGTAATAGACCTTGGCGAATTCGAAGCCTGCACGCAGGTCGTCATAGGCCTGGCTGATCATCTGGGTGTCGATGAGTACGAACGGGGTTTCCTGCTTGTCGGCGAACGCCTTCATCTTCTGGAAGGTGTCACGCGCGAAATAGTCTTCGACCTGGATCGACATGCTGAGGGACTCCATGGGCAAACTGAAAAATTAAGTGGCGCAAACTGAACGTCCTCCGTATCCCCACTTTGGTTCGCCTACTTCCCAAGGCATGTCGCCGAAAGCAAAAAGGTCAACCGTGCCCGTGAAGCGGAGCGGCGGGTGACCTTGCTGTCTCGTCGTCAGTACTTGAGCCGGATGGATCGTTTCCAGCATGGACGTTCGGCGCGCACTTTAGGGCGTGAGGAATGCAGAATCAACAGGCAATCCCGGCACGTTCGTCGCGATTTGGCCACCTGCCACTGGAATAACCGACCTGTGTGAACGGCTGATGTTCCCAAGCGTAAAAAATTGTGGAATGGACCCCGCCGCCCCCTTCACAGGCAAGCCCCCGAAAACGACGCCATGGTGTTCGCTCGGCGCTGGGTGAGGGGCGGGGTTCAACAGATCAGCGGCGCCAAAGTGTTCATATTTATGGCCACCTGAGCGACAGGCCAGATCGGCTGAAATACCGATAAATTTTTTGTTACCAAGCCCTTGGTCGGCTCTCGTCATCGTGATTTGCCGTCGTTTATGAGAAGCATTACTATTCGCGACCTCGTATCGCTCCTCTAGATGGCCTCGACCATGTCAGGACACAAAGGCTTCCTCGATCACTATCACGAGCTGATCGGCACCTGGACGCGCAAGCTGCGCAACCGTCCACAGGCCGAGGACCTCGCCCATGACGCTTTCGTGCGCGTGCTGGAAAACCCGCGCGAGGTCATCGAGCAGCCGCGTGCGTACCTGCATCAGACCGCCCGCAACATCGCCGTGGACGGTTACCGTCGTGAGGACCGGCGCCAGGCCATGGAAGAGGAAATGCTCGACGATGGCGCCGCAGGCAATGGTGATCCGGAAGCCTATGTGCACGCCCTGGAACTGGCCGATAGGGTCGAGCGCGCCCTGGCCGAGTTGCCGATCAATTGCCGGCAGGTGTTCGTCTGGCAGAAGCTCGAAGGGCTGACCCAGGCGGAGATCGCCGCGCGCATGGGGCTGAGCAAGAACATGGTCGAAAAGTATATGATCCGCACGCTCCGGCATCTGCGTGAGCACCTGGATGTGTCCACCCGATGAGTCAGGAGACCCTTTGCATGAAACAGCCCGGTGCCGAAGACGTGCGCGAGCAGGCGGCCGAATGGTTCGCGCGTATCCAGGATGCGCCGGATGATGCCGGGCTGCAGGCGCGTTTGCATCAGTGGCTGCAGGCCGATTCCCGCCATCGTGAGGAGTACGACCTGCTCGAGCGCTTGTGGCAGGCCGCTGACCACATCCCGCCCCAACGCCTGGAGGCGTTGTGCGTGCCTGAGCCTGTGCGGCAGTTGCCCCGTCGGCGCTTCCTGCAGCAGGCCCTGGCAGCGGGTGTGTGCGCAGCCGCCCTTGGGCTGGGCTGGCGTGGCTGGCAATACACGCGCGAAAACCATCGCGAAGACCTGCAGACCGCCCTGGGCGAACGTCGTGACGTCGAGCTGCCGGATGGCTCGCAACTGCAGCTCAATGGCGCGACCCGCCTGAGCGTGAGGTTCAGTGCCGGGCAGCGGCAGATCGTGCTCGAGGCGGGCGAAGTGATGTTCAGCGTCGCCCACGACAGTGCACGGCCGTTCGTGGTCGACACCGCCCAGGGGCGCGTCACCGTGACCGGAACCCGGTTCGATGTGCGCCTGGATCCCGGGCACACCCGGGTGGCTGTAGAACAGGGCTCCGTGAAGGTGGAGGGCGCTGCGGGGCCCTCGGCGCAGCTCACCGCAGGCCTCGGCGCGCATATCGATCCGCAAGGCCAGGTTGCGGCGCCTTACCCTGTGAATGCGGCTGTCATGACAGCCTGGCGTCACGGCAAGCTAGTGTTCGACAACGCCACCTTGGCCGAGGTGGTGGCCGAAGTGTCCCGCTATCGTACCCACCCCCTGCGCGTCGCCCCTGGCAAGGTGGCGGGCCTGCGCCTGTCCAGCACCTTCAATGTCGACGACACCGACGCGCTGTTGCGCGCCCTGCCGAGCATCCTGCCGGTCGCCATCAAGACCCACGGCGACGGCTCCAGCGAAATTATCGCGAAATAGATTCAGGTTTTTTTTCACTCGTTCGTCTTCCTCGCCAGCTGCAACTGCCAAGCATTTCCATTTGCGTGTGGTTGGCGTTCATCCCGACTTTCAGGATTCTTCGACGACGTGAACAACAACAAGCCCTTCCTGCGTTTGCCTTCCCTCGCGCTGGCCCTGGCGATCAGCGCCGCCACGGCCAATGCCTACGCCGAACAAGCGCCAGCGACGATCCAGATCCAGGCCCAGCCCCTGGCTTCGGCCTTGAGCCAGTTGGGGCAACAGACCAACCTGCAATTGTTCTTCAGCCCTGAACTGGTGGCGGGCAAGCAGGCCCCGGCGGTGTCGGGCACGCTTGCGCCGGAGCAGGCGCTGCAACAATTGCTACAGGGCAGTGGGCTGACCTATGAAATGTTCCAAGGCACCGTGGTGGTCAAGCCGGCCGAGAGTGCTGGCACGCTGACTACCGGCAGCCTTGAGCTGGCGCCTACCGACGTCAAAGTGGTCGGCGACTGGCTGGGTGATGCCCAGCAGAGCGTGGTGCAAAACCATCCTGGCGCCCGCACCGTGGTGCGCCGCGAAGCCATGGTGGAAAAGGGAGCGATGAACGTGCGCGACGTGCTGCGTGGTATCCCCGGTGTGCAGGTTCAGGATTCCAACGGCACCGGCGGCAGCGACCTGTCGCTCAACGTGGGTGTACGCGGCCTGACATCGCGGCTGTCGCCACGCTCGACCGTGTTGATCGATGGCATTCCCGCCGCCTTCGCCCCCTATGGCCAGCCCCAGCTTTCCATGGCGCCGATCTCTTCCGGCAATCTCGACAGCATCGATGTGGTTCGCGGCGCTGGCTCCGTGCGCTATGGCCCGCAAAACGTCGGCGGGGTGATCAACTTCGTCACCCGTGCCATTCCGGAGAAAGCCGCGGGCGAGTTGTCCACCACGTTGGAAACCTCTCGCCATGGCGGCTGGAAGCACACCGAGTCGGCATTCGTCGGCGGCACCGCTGACAACGGCATGGGCGTGGCATTGCTGTATACCGGCGTGAACGGCAATGGCTACCGCAGCAGTAACAATGGCAACGACATCGACGACGTCATCCTCAAGACCCACTGGGCGCCTACCGACAGCGATGAGTTCTGGCTCAACTTCCATTACTACGATGGCCGCGCCGACATGCCCGGTGGCCTGACCCAGGCGCAGTTCGACCATGACCCCTTCCAGTCGGTACGCGACTACGACTACTTCGCTGGCCGTCGCAAGGACGTGTCGTTCAAGTGGCAGCGCCAACTCGACGATGCCACCCAGTTCGAGGTGCTGACCTACTACACCGACAGCTTCCGCGGCAGCTCCATCGCCGACCGCACCCTGCAGACCCTGTCGTCGTACCCGCGCAACTATCACACCTTCGCTATCGAGCCGCGCCTGTCGCGGATCTTCTTCGCCGGGCCTACCACCCAGGAAGTGAGTGTCGGCTACCGCTACCTGAAGGAAGCCATGCGCGAGCAGTCCTCGCAACTGGCGCTGGTCGACAACGTGCCGACGCCAGTTCCGGGCTCCGACGGCCATGTCATCCAGGACCGCAGCGGGGGCACCGAAGCCAGTGCCTACTACATCGACGACAAGATCGACGTCGGCAACTGGACCATCACCCCCGGCATTCGCTTCGAACACATCAATACCGACTGGCGCGACCGCCCGGTCCTGGATGAAGACTACCAGCGAGTCCCTGAGAAAAACCGCAGCGTCACCAGCAACGAACCGCTGCCAGCGTTGAGCGTAATGTATCACCTGTCCGATGCCTGGAAGCTGTTCGCCAACTACGAGACCTCCTTCGGCAGCCTGCAGTACTTCCAGCTCGGGCAGGGCGGTAAAGGCGACAGTACCGCAAATGGCCTGGAGCCAGAGAAAGCCAAGACCTACGAGATCGGTACGCGTTATGACGATGGCCATTTCGCAGGCGAGCTGACCGCGTTCTACATCGACTTCGACGACGAGCTGCAATACATCAGCAACGAGGTGGGCTGGACCAACCTGGGAGCGACCAAGCACCAGGGCATCGAAGCCGCCGTGCGCTATGACCTGTCCGGGCTGGACGCGCGCCTGCAAGGCCTGACGGCCAATGCCGGCTACACCTATACCCGCGCCACCTACGAAGGCGAGATCCCGGGCTTCAAGGGGCGCGACCTGCCGTTCTACTCCCGCCAGGTGGCCACGGCGGGGCTGCGCTATGAGATGAACCGCTGGACCTGGAACCTGGATGCCTATGCCCAATCCAAGCAGCGCTCGCCAGGCACGGGGATCACCAGTGGCCAGTTCAACGGCAACTACATCACAGAGCCGAGTGCCGATGGACGGTTCGGCGACATTCCGGGTTATGTGACCTGGCATGTGCGTGGCGGGTATGACTTCGGATCGCAGCTGTCGAACCTGAAGCTGGCGGCGGGGGTGAAGAACCTCTTCGACAAGCAGTACTACACCCGCTCCAGCGACAACAATGCCGGGCTCTATGTGGGTGAACCACGCACCTTCTATGTGCAGGCCAGTGTAGGGTTCTGATATCGGCGTAGCCTGGTTCGCGGGTAAACCCACAGGATGGACTGCCCCCAAGAAGTTGGACACCAATCCAACCCTTGGGGACAGTCCAGGATTCACCTCGGACCAGGTGGGAGCGGGTTCACCCGCGAAGAGGTCGACACGTGCCTTAGGAGATCACCGCTTCGGCTGGCGAAACGATACTGGTCTTGCCACCACGCGAACGCCCCGAGCTCAGGTAGGCCGCAATGGACTCCTGGGTCACCTCGCCCAGGAACACCTGCTCGGCATCGAGCACCGGCAACCACGCACGATTGAACTCGTACATCCGCGACAGGAGGATGCGCAGGTGTTCGTCGTGGGCCGCGGTGGCGTTGAACGGGCGCAGGAAATCGCCACAGTTCCCCTGCTGACGATGCAGGTCGCGTCGACGCACATACCCCAATGCTCGGTTCTGCGCATCGGTGACCACCACATAGCGGCGGTCGTGTTCGTCCATCAGCTCCAGTGCATCGGCCACAGGCGTCTCGGGGTCGAGGGACGGGGCGTTGTCTGCGGCATCCTCTGCACGCACCAGCAGCAGGCGCTTCAAGGTGCTGTCCTGGCCGACGAAATTGCTCACGAAGTCATCCACCGGATGGGCCAGCAAGGTGTCTGGATGGTCGAGCTGCAGCAGTTTGCCGGCGCGGAAGATGGCGATCTTGTCGCCCAGCTTGATCGCTTCGTCGATGTCATGGCTGACCATGATCACGGTCTTGTCCAGCGCCCGTTGCATCTCGAAGAACTCGTTCTGGATCATCTCGCGGTTGATCGGGTCGACCGCGCCGAAGGGTTCGTCCATCAGCAGCACCGGTGCCTCCGCGGCCAAGGCGCGGATCACGCCGATCCGCTGCTGCTGGCCACCTGAAAGTTCACGTGGGTAACGCTGCAGGTACTGCTTGGGCTCGAGCTTGATCATGTGCATCAGCTCGCGGGCACGCTCGTGGCATTTTTGCTTGTCCCAGCCCAGCAGGCGCGGGACAACCGTGATGTTTTCCTCGATGGTCATGTTGGGGAACAGGCCGATCTGCTGGATCACGTAGCCGATGTGGCGACGCAGGGTCACCTCGTCCAGGGCACTGGTGTCCTCGCCATTGATGAATACCTGGCCGCTGGTCGGTGTGATCAGGCGGTTGATCATTTTCAGGGTGGTGCTCTTGCCGCAGCCCGAAGGGCCGAGGAACACGCAGATTTCGCCTTCGTTGACGGTGAGGCTGACCGCGTCGACGGCTTTGACGTCCTTGCCGTTGACGTTGAAGGTCTTGCTGAGGTTCTTCAGTTCGATCATGGGCGCAGTCCTTCTGGAGTCAGGGCACGTTGCAGGGTTTGCAGAAGCAGGTCGGCGATGATCGCCAGCAGGCTGACCAGCACGGCGCCGACCAGCAGCATGGACATGTCGCTGCGGCTGATGGAGGTGAGGATGAGCACACCCAGGCCGCCGGCTCCGATGGTGGCGGCGATGGTCATCACGCCGATGTTCATCACCACGGCAGTGCGCACGCCGGCGAGGATCACCGGCACGGCGATGGGCAGCTCGACCATGCGCAGGCGCTGGCCGAAGGTCATGCCGATGCCGCGCGCCGCTTCACGGATGCCGGGCTCGACATTGGTCAGCGCCAGGTAGGTATTGCGCAGGATCGGCAGCAGCGAATAGAGGAACACCGCAGTGATCGCCGGCAATGGCCCCAGGCCCTGGCCAAACTTGGAATAGAACGGCAGCAGCAGGCCGAACAGGGCGATCGACGGGACGGTCAGCAGCACCGTGGCACTGGCCTGCAGGGGGCCGGCCAGGGACGGGAAACGGGTCATCAAGATCCCCAAGGGCACGCCGACCAGGATCGCCAGGCCCACGGCCACGCCCACCAGGGTGATGTGCTGACCGGTCAGATGCAGGACCTGGGCCCAGTCCAGGTGGGTGAATGTATCGAGCAGGTTCATGGCTGTACCTCACTGATCGGGTGCTCGCGCAGGAATGCCGCGGCCACGGTGGTCGGGCTCTGGTGCTCGACATCGACCTTGGCATTGAGTGCACGCATGGTCTGGTCGTCGAGCAGCTCGGCCAGCGGCTTGAGCTGAGCAGCCAGTTGCGGGTTGGCATCGAGTGTCTGCTGGCGCACCACGGGGGCAGCGGTGTAGTCAGGGAAGTAATGCTTGTCGTCTTCGAGCAACGTGAGGTTGAACGCGTTCAGGCGCCCGTCGGTGGTGTACACCAGCCCGGCGAAGACCTGGTTGTTGCGCATGGCGGTATAGACCAGGCCGCCGTCCATCTGGCGGATGTTTCGCCGGTCGAGCGGCAGGTCGTACAGCTCGCGCAATCCCACCAGGCCATCCGGGCGATTGGCGAACTCAGTGTCCAGCGCCACCAGGTGGTTGCGCTCACGCTCGTCGCGCAGCACCTGCTGTAACTGGCTGATGGTGGTGAGCTGCGGGTAGGCCTTGGCCACGGCCTGAGGCAGGCCTAGGGCATAGGTGTTGCTGAACTTCGACGGTGTCAGCCAGACCAGTCCCTTCCTGGCATCCAGGGCTTTGACCTTGGCATAGGTGGCTTCGGCGTTGGGCATGCGCTCGTCAATGTGGTTGTAGGACACCAGCGAAACCCCGGTGTACTCCCACATCAGGTCGAGCTGGCCGGTTTCGTGGGCCTGGCGTGCGATGTTGCTGCCCAGACCCTCGGTGACGCGCACGTTGTAGCCGTTGGCGCGCAGGTATTGGGCGGTGATTTCGGCGAGCACGGTCTGTTCGGTGAAGACTCGCGCCCCGATGCGAATCAGCGGTTTTTCCGCTGCATGGGCGAGCCCTGCGAACAGCATGGCCGCGCCCAGGAGCAAGGCGATTTTCTTGTTCATCGGATCCCTCTTTTATTGAGCCAGGCCGCGTTCCAGCCAGCGTTTGCTGGAAAGGCTCACCACGGCATCGAGCACCAGTGCAAGCAAGGCCGTGCAGGCCGCGCCCAGCAGCAGTTGCGGCTGGTTGTTCAGGGCGATGCCGGGGAAGATCAGGCTGCCCAGGCTGTTAGCGCCGATCAGGAACGCCAGTGGCGCGGTGCCCACGTTCAGCGCCAGGGCCACGCGCACACCGCCGACGATGATCGGCACGGCATTGGGCAGTTCCACCTGCCAGAGTTGCTGGCGCGCGGTCATGCCGATGCCGGTGGCGGCTTCCTTGAGCGAGGCGGGGACGTTCTTCAGGCCTTCGTAGGTGTTGCGCACGATGGGCAGGAGGGAGGCGAGGAACAGGGCGAAGATCGCAGGGCCTGCACCGATGCCCAGGACACTCAGGGCAATGGCCAGGACGGCCAGGGGAGGGATGGTGTTGCCAACGTTGAACAACTGCATGAAGCGCTCGGCCTTGTCGACCCTGTGCGGTCGACTCAAGGCAATGCCGGCGGGGATGCCCACGGCCAACGCCGCCGCCATCGAAGCCAGCACCAGTACCAGGTGCGCTTGCAGGTAGAACCAAAGGTCTTCGCGATAACGCGCGAAGGTCTCGATGCCGATCCAGTGGACCAGCAGGGCCAGGATGACGAGCACGGCGGCCCATCCCAACAGCCCTTTGCCATAGCGTTCAGCCACAGGCGGACTCCTTTGTAGTCGGCGATCACACTCCCGTGGCGAGCGCCATTCCTGGCAGCGGGCAGTGTGGTCGCGAGTAGCAGCGTGGCGCCCTGCGAAGGCAGCGCGGTCACGCCATGAGCCGAACCCCGTCGGGCCCGAAATGCAGATGAAACCCGCCCTGAACCGAGGCGGGTTGCAGGGGGAGTGGACGTCTCCATAGCGTTAAAGGTTCCCATCTGAAGCGGCGTTTGGCCAGTGTTAATCACTGGCTTGTAGGAAATCTCGCGCGATAAAAAATCGTGGATAGTACGTCTAGGCGTTGAAGTACCTGCTATTCGGCGGCTTGCCGTAAGGTGACTATGGCTGGCAATTTTTCCGAATAGTCGCTTGAGGGAATATTCCTCTGAGGGCATTTTATTGTCTTGGTCCATCAGATTTTGTACGGAGTTCGTGCAGGCTGGCCGATGATCGCCTGGACAACCATTTGTCCAAAGGAGAGGAAAATGTCCAAGACACTTGACGAGGTCATGGAGCGTTTGTCGCCCGAGCGCAGAGCACGGGGTGAGGCGCTTGGCCACCAATTGATTCGAGAGCATGCAACGTTAAAAGCGTTGCGCCAGCAGCTTGAATTCACTCAGGAGGGTATGGCGGAACGTTTGGAGATCCGACAAGCCACTGTCTCGAAGCTCGAAAACCGCGGCGATATGCTGATTTCTACCTTGCGTGGCTATGTCGAGGCTCTTGGCGGAACACTTGAGCTTGTAGCACATATGCCTGGACATGCACCGGTCACGCTTGAAGGTTTCTCTGAGGCACCGACGCTTCGCAAGATTCATCGCTGATAGGCCCAAGGGGCCAGGCGGATTTTGGCCCTTGCTTCGACATCGGGTATGATACTGCCCCTTTTTGATCCCACGTCAGGCGATTTCCCATGACCAACCAGGCCGCCGAAGTCGCGAAGCGCCGCACTTTCGCCATCATTTCCCACCCCGACGCCGGTAAGACCACCATCACCGAGAAGCTCCTGCTGATGGGCAAGGCCATTGCCGTCGCCGGTACCGTGAAGTCGCGCAAGTCCGACCGCCACGCCACCTCCGACTGGATGGAAATGGAGAAGCAGCGCGGCATCTCCATCACCACCTCGGTGATGCAGTTCCCCTACCGCGAGCACATGATCAACCTGCTCGATACCCCCGGCCACGAGGACTTCTCCGAAGACACCTACCGCACCCTGACCGCGGTGGACTCGGCGCTGATGGTGCTCGACGGCGGTAAAGGTGTAGAGCCGCGGACCATCGCCCTGATGGACGTCTGCCGCCTGCGCGACACGCCGATCGTCAGCTTCATCAACAAACTCGACCGCGACATCCGCGACCCGATCGAGCTGCTCGACGAGATCGAGGCGGTCCTGAAGATCAAGGCTGCGCCGATCACCTGGCCGATCGGTTGCTACCGCGATTTCAAGGGTGTGTACCACCTGACCGGCGACTACATCGTGGTCTATACCCCGGGCCACGGCCATGAGCGCACCGAAGCCAAGATCATCCGGAAGCTGGACTCCGACGAGGCCCGTGCGCACCTGGGCGACCAGTACGATTCGTTCGTCGAGCAATTGGAGCTGGTGCAGGGCGCCTGCCATGAGTTCAACCAGGACGAGTTCATCAACGGTCAGTTGACCCCGGTGTTCTTCGGTACTGCCCTTGGTAACTTCGGTGTCGACCATGTGCTCGATGCGGTCGTCGATTGGGCACCGCGCCCGCTGGGTCGCGTTGCCCACGAGCGCACCGTCGAGCCTGTGGAAGAGAAGTTCACCGGCTTCGTGTTCAAGATCCAGGCGAACATGGACCCGAAACACCGCGACCGCATCGCCTTCATGCGGATCTGCTCGGGCAAGTACGAAAAAGGCATGAAGATGCGCCATGTGCGTTTGGGCAAGGACCTGCGTATCGGCGATGCGCTGACGTTCTTCTCCTCCGAGCGTGAACAGCTCGAAGAAGCCTATGCCGGCGACATCATCGGCCTGCACAACCACGGCACCATCCAGATCGGCGACACCTTCACCGAAGGCGAGGCGCTGGGCTTCACGGGCATTCCGCACTTCGCCCCGGAACTGTTCCGCCGCGTGCGCCTGAAGGACCCGCTCAAGTCCAAGCAACTGCGTCAGGGCCTGCAGCAGCTGGCCGAAGAGGGCGCGACCCAGGTGTTCTTCCCCGAGCGCAGCAACGACATCATCCTCGGCGCCGTGGGTGTGCTGCAGTTCGATGTGGTCGCCAGCCGCCTGAAGGAAGAATACAAGGTCGAATGCGCATACGAGCCCATCACTGTCTGGTCGGCACGCTGGATCAGCTGCGACGACAAGAAGAAGCTTGAGGAATTCCAGAACAAGGCCATGGAGAACCTGGCCATCGACGGTGGCGGTCACCTGACCTACCTGGCGCCGACCCGGGTCAACTTGTCGCTGATGGAAGAGCGCTGGCCGGACGTCCAGTTCCGCGCGACGCGCGAGCACCATTGATCGTAGGGGAGGGCGTTGCCCTCCCATCGCGGCACAAGGCCGCTCCTACAGGCAATCGCATACCCCTGTAGGAGCGGCCTTGTGCCGCGATCGGCCGCAAAGCGGCCCGAGCAGTTCTCAGTTCCCCGCCTTGATGCTGGTCCAGATCCGCGTACGAATGCGGTCGATCTTCGCCGGCATCGCCTCCAGGGCATACAGCTTGCCCAGCACCTCGTCACTCGGGTAGATCATGCTGTTGGCCTTGAGTTTCGGGTCCACCAGGGTGTCGGCTTTGACGTTGCCATTGGCGTACTGCACGTAGTCGCTGATGTTGGCCATCACCTCAGGCTGCAAGAGGTAGTTCATGTAGGCATAGCCTGCTTTCTCGTCCGGCGCGTCGGCGGGCATGGCGACCATGTCGAACCACAGCGGCGCCCCTTCCTTGGGTATCGAGTAGCCCACCTTCACCCCATTGTTCGCCTCTTCGGCGCGGTTCTTCGCCTGCAACACATCCCCCGAGAAGCCCACCACCACACAGATGTCACCGTTGGCCAGGTCGCCGGTGTACTTGGAGGAGTGGAAGTAGCTGATGTACGGGCGCACCTGCATCAACAGCGCCTTGGCTTTGTCGTAGTCGGCCGGGTTCTGACTGTGGTGTGGCAGGCCCAAGTAGTGCAGGGCGATCGGCAGCAGCTCCGGGCCATTGTCCAGCACGGCGACGCCGCAGCTTTTGAGTTTGGAAATGTTCTCGGGCTTGAAGATCAGGTCCCAGGAGTCCACCGGCGCATTGTCGCCCAGTACCGCTTTGACCTTGTCGATGTTGTAACCAATGCCAGTGCTGCCCCACAGGTAGGGGAAACCGTAGCGATTGCCCGGGTCGTTCACCTCCAGCGCCTTGAGCAACACCGGGTTGAGGTTGTGCCAGTTGGGCAACTGGCTCTTGTCCAGTGGCTTGAGGGCTTTGCCCTGGATCTGCCGGGCCATGAAGTGGTTGGAGGGGAACACCACGTCGTAGCCGGAATTGCCTGTCATCAGCTTGCCGTCGAGGGTCTCGTTGCTGTCGAACACGTCGTAGGTCGGCTGGATGCCGGTGGCTTGCTGGAACTGTTTGAGGGTGTCGGGGGCGATGTAGCTGGACCAGTTGTAGATCTTCACCGAGTCGGCGGCGTTGGCTACGCAGGTGGCGAGCATCAGTGGGGCGAGCAGGAGGGTGCGCATGTCCGGTATACCTTTCTTTGCTTGTTGTTATCGAAGGGCGGCAGGCGATCGGTGGATCAAAAAATCAAAACGTAGGTCTTGCGCACTGTCTCCTGGATATCCCAGGTGCCGGTGCTGTTGGCTGGCAGCATCAGGGCGTCGCCGGCTTCGATGAGCAAGGGTTCGCCACCGTCGGGGGTGAAAGTGCAGCGGCCCTTGATGAAGTGGCAGAACTCCTGCTGCACGATCTGCCGCCGCCAGCGTCCCGGGGTGCACTCCCAGATGCCGGTTTCGACGCCGTCGTTGCGTTCGACGCAGGTCACCGACGTGACCGCGACCGGTTCACCGAGCGGGACGGCAACAGGGGTGGAGCTTTCCAGGGGGACGCTGCCTGTGTGCTTGAACTGGGTGATGCTCATGACCGTGGATCCTGTGTAGTGGTTTAAGGGAATCAGCGCATGAAACCTTCCATGAAGTCGGCAAGCGTGCTGGCCAGGCGGCGTCGCCAGGGGGCGCTGCCGGGCTGGGCGAGGGTCTGGTCCTCGTGCACGAAGCTTCGGATGATCGCGTTGTAGCCCAGCCAGCGGCAGGGCTCGGGAGGCCAGCTGGCCAGGCTCCACAGCGGGCGGTTGTCGTACACCCAGGGCTGTGCGGTCAGGGCGTTGTGCTGGTCGAGAATCAGCGCGGCCAGGGTGCGTCCGCCCAGGTTGGTGGCACCGACGCCTTCGCCGCCGTAGCCACCCGACAGCGCAATGCCGCGCTGGCGGTCGCACAGCATGTGCGGGTGGAAGCGGCGTGCCATGCCCAGGTTGCCACCCCAGGAATGGGTGATGCGCACGTCCTTGAGCTGCGGGAACAGGTCGCCGAACAGGTAGCGGCGCAGGGCGATTTCGCTGTCGGTGAGGCTGAAGTCTTCCCGCAGCCGGCCGCCGAAGCGGTAGCCGCCGCGGGCACCGAATACCAGGCGATTGTCGGCGGTGCGTTGGCCGTAGGTGACCTGGCGGCTGCCTTCGCTGAAAGCCTGGCCGTGGTTCAGGCCGATCTGTGCCCAGGTCGATTCCGGCAGCGGCTCGGTGGCCACCAGCAGGCTCTGCACCGGCAACTGATGACGGCCCAGGGGCGGCAGGCTGGCGGCATAGCCTTCCACGGCTGGCACGATCCACTGGCTGCGGATCGTCGCCTGGGGCGTGCGCACCTCGCCGGTTCGCCAGTCGATGGCCGGGGTATTCTCATAAATCGGTACGCCCAGACGTTCGACCGCACGGGCCAGGCCACGGGCGAGCTTGGCCGGCTGGAGGGTGGCAACGTGCGGGCTGAAGATCGCGCCATAGGCATTGCTCACCCGCAGTTGGCCATCCAGTTGCTCGGGCCCCAGCCAGCGGTAGTCGTCTTCGTTCATGCCTTGGCGATAGAGGTCGTCCAGGTAGGCGCGCAGGCTGCGTTCCTGTTCCGGGTAGCGGGCGGCGCAATAGAGCACGCCGCCTTTGCGGTAGTCGCAGTCGATGCCTTCGCGTTGCAGGACGCTGTGGACCTCGTCGGGGATGCCATGCAGCAGGTCGGTGCTGGCGCGACGCTGCTGCGGCGAGAGGCTGGCGAGCATCCGGTCCTCGCCGAGCAGGTTGCCCATCAGCCAGCCGCCGTTGCGGCCCGAGGCGCCGAAGCCTGCGATGTTGGCGTCGATCACCACGACGTTCAGGTGCGGCGCCTGGCGCTTGAGGTAGTAGGCAGTCCACAGGCCGGTGTAGCCGGCGCCGATGATGCACACGTCCACTTCCAGGTTCTGGCCCAGCGCCGGGCGGGCGCAGAGTGGCTCCTCGAGCTGGTCCATCCAGAGGCTGATCGTACGCCAGGCTTGCATCGGGTTGCGCTCCACATCCGTAAAGGTCTGGGGCGATCCTAGAGGCGTGTGGGGAAGGTTGTCTTACGTGCGTGCACGCAGGGAAATCTGCTTCACATAGGCCTTGGGCGACAAGCCGGTGTGTTCGCGGAAACACTTGTAGAACGCCGACAGCGAATTGAAACCCGCGGCGAAGGCCAGGTCGTCGACCGGGGCTGCGGCGTCCTGGGCGTCTAGGCTGGCCAGCAGGTGTTGCAGGCGGGCCTGGTTGACGTAGCGGTAGAAGCTCTGGCCCAGCACCTGGTTGAGCAGATAGGAGATTTGGTTGCGGCTGTAGCCGCTGTGGTCGGCGACCTGTTGCAGGTCCAGCTCCGGGTCCAGATAGGGGCGCTGGCGCTGGAAGTAGTGCTCCAGGTCCTGGGCCATGGTGGAGAGCTGGCGGGGTGACAGGCCCAGGCGACTGGTGGCTGGGCGCGGGTTGGCACGGCTGGCGCCCTGGGCGTCACGACGCACCAGGGTGGCGTATTCGTTGATGCGCCAGATCAGCCCGTCTTTGACGGTGATCGCCTCGCTGGCCTGGAACGCCACCAGCCCCTCACCGCCTTGGACCGTGACTTGGTACTGGATGAACGCCGTGCAGCCGTCCACGCGGATGCGGTCGCTGTGCACGATGTCTTCGCCGGCCTGGTGGGGCAGGGA
Source organism: Pseudomonas sp. NY15354 (assembly GCF_048068075.1). NCBI lineage: Bacteria > Pseudomonadati > Pseudomonadota > Gammaproteobacteria > Pseudomonadales > Pseudomonadaceae > Pseudomonas > Pseudomonas sp. NY15354. Next base: position 572 of record NZ_JBLUPV010000004.1, on the reverse strand, counting down.
GGCGCGCACGTAGTCGCGCAGCTCATCGAGGCCTAACACGCGGTTCTGGAAGAAGTCGTGGTACTGGATGTCCGGGTGGTACAGCGCCATGACGCCGTCGAGGTCACGGTGCTTCCAGCATAAGTGGTAGCGCAGGACGGTGTCGGCCGTGAGCGGGGTTTGCGCTGGGCCGTCGGGGAGGATGGTGGCGGTCATGGGCTTGATAGTGCATTGCAGAACACCCTGGTGCAAGGCCAGGGATCCGGCAATTTGCACGGTTTTGCCAAGCGGTTCGCCGGTTAACCCGTTGATTCACATAGGACCGAATTTCTGATCAGGCTGGCACGTGCGCTGCACTTGTCTTGTTACCAACCAACAGGAGAAAGGCCATGCGCTCGATACTGCTGTGGATGATAGGGGTACCGATTCCGGTGATCATCCTGATCTGGTTCTTCATGCATTGAGGTTTCCTGTGGCTGCTTTGCGGCCCTTTCGCGGGCCCACCGCGCGCCCACACCCGGGGGTTTGTGCGGGCCGGTGGCCCCCCACGGCTGGCGCCCCCCCCCCCGCACCGGAACGCACATCGCCCGGGT